>CAZMFF010000001.1:0-58794 GCA_964565505.1 uncultured Acutalibacter sp.
GGCTCGGGCGGGTCAGAACGATTGCCACTGGCAATCTTCCCCGGCTCGGTTGCTGCATGCCAGTGGCATGCGTCCAGCAACATTCTCGTTTGCCAACTCGGTTGCTGTGCCCCAGTGGGGCACGCCCAGCAACGACCGGAGCGGAAGCGTAGAACGGGTCAGAACAAGCGCCACCGGCGCTTTGCACCCGGAGCGGAAGCGTAGAACAGTTCGTGGCAACGCCCCACCGGGGCGTACTCTCTCGCCTGCCGGCTCGGTCAGTTCGTGGCAACGCCCCACCGGGGCGTACTCTCTCGGCTGCCGCCTCGGTCAGTTCGTGGCAACGCCCCACCGGGGCGTACTCACCCCTCCGCAGAGGGAACCAAGAGGTGCCCTTTCCCCCTGACTCTCTCTGCTTTCATGCTTCTTATCTCACTCTAAAGCAGAAAGCCGCGTCTTGCCCTGCCTCCCTCTGAGGAGAGATGAAGAGGGAGAGATCTTTAAAAGTTTTGTTTTTTGCAAGGCCTTTGAAAGAGGAATGGGTTTTCGTTATCTCTCCCTCAGTCTCGCTGCGCTCGACAGCGTCTCGGCTGCCGCCTCGGTTGCTGCATGCCAGTGGCATGCGTCCAGCAACGACCGGAGCGGAAGCGTAGAACAGTTCGCAGCTTGTGTCCCACCGGGGCGTACTCACCCCTCTCAGTCAGCTTCGCTGACAGCGTCTCGCCTGCCGGCTCGGGCGGCGATGAGCGTGCCCCACCGGGGCACATCGCCCCATAGGGAGAGCCAAGTCTAACAACTAATATCTAAAATCTAACAACTGCCAAAGGGGAGCCAAGCCCTTTCTAACGACTAATATCTAACATCTAACAACTACCAAGGGGAATCACAGCTTGCTTTGCTGCCAAACTCGAGAATTTAGATACCGAAGTTGAGCGGCAGGGCCGCTCAAATCGAAAAACTTCATGCCCGAAATTGGACAGCTCCGCTGCTCAACTCGAGAAGACTTAATTGCCGAAATTTGCCGGTGGAACCGGCAAATTTGAGAAACTTTATTCCCGAAATTGGGCAGCAAAGCTGCCCAATTCGAGAAGGACCCTGAGACACCAAAGTGTCTCAGGGTCCTTTGTGACCAGGTCTATAAGCCGAGTTCTGTCTTAGACAGTCATCTATCTTGGCCTGCCGTTGCCAACAGGCTCACGCCACCTCCACGGAACGCGCAGGGCTACGCTTTTGTTCCTCCACGGTGTTGCTCCGAATAGGGTTTACAGGGCCATGAGGTCTCCCTCATGCCGGTGAGCTCTTACCTCGCCTTTCCATCCTTACCGGGAAAGCCCGGCGGTATCTCTCTGTTGCACTATCCCTGGGGTCGCCCCCGGCGGCGGTTAGCCGTTATTCTTGCCCTGGGGAGCTCGGACTTTCCTCAGACGCAGGCTTTCGCCAAGCGCCCGCAACTGTCCGGCCTGCTCACATGGCCCATATTGTAGCGGAAAGCATCCCGGTTTGTCAATAATTTTTCTCGGAAAGCATCCTGTTTTTCTCATCCCAAAGCTTCTGGGAAAGATCCACATAATAGGTATGGGGGTTCTCAAAGCGGGTGACTTCCTCCCACAGGGTATCCACCTGGGCCATGCAATAGGCCTTGATGGCTCCCAGGGCGCGAGGCGTATAGCTGCATTTTCCGCCCTCGAACAGCTGGGTCATCAAGGGTACTGCCCGGAAATTCTCCACCGTCTTCCGCTTCCAGATATGCTCCGGGTCGAAAATGGTGTAGGGCTTATCGTCCTCGATCACCTCGTCGTGAAGGGTGACCACATCGGCGATCGCCTTGTCAGTCTCCCGGTCAAACAGGCGCCAGACGCTTTTGAAGCCGGGGGTAGTGATCTTCGCCACATTTTCGCTGATCTTGATCTTCGGCGTCGCAGTGCCGTCTTCCTTCTCCACGGCCACCAACTTGTAAACGCCGCCGAACACCGGCTCGGAGGAAGAGGTGATCAGCCGCTCCCCCACGCCGAAGCTGTCCACCTTGGCTCCCTGCACCAGCATATCCCGGATAATATACTCGTCCAGAGAATTGGAGGCGCAGATCTTGCAGTCTTCAAATCCGGCCTCGTCCAGCATCACTCTGGCCTTTCTGGAAAGGTAGGTGATATCTCCGCTGTCGATGCGGATCCCGGCAGGGCGGAAGCCCTGGGGCACCAGCACCTCATTGAACACCTTGATGGCGTTGGGCACGCCGGACTTCAATACATTGTAGGTATCCACCAGCAGCACGCAGTTATTCGGATACTCCTTCGCATAGGCCTTAAAGGCCTCATATTCCGTATCGAAAAGCTGCACCCAGCTGTGGGCCATAGTGCCCAGCGCAGGCACGCCGAACAGCTGGTCGCTGATGGTGCAGGCCGTTCCGGCGCAGCCGCCGATATAGGCCGCTCTGGCGCCGTACATCGCCCCGTCAAAGCCCTGCGCTCTTCTGGACCCGAACTCCATCACCGCCCGGCCCTGAGCGGCACGCACGATGCGGTTGGTCTTGGTGGCGATCAGGCTCTGGTGATTGATGCACAGAAGCACCATCGTCTCTACAAACTGCGCCTGGATCGCGGGGCCTCTCACCGTGACAATGGGCTCGCCGGGGAAAATGGGGGTTCCCTCCGGAACGGCCCACACATCGCAGGAAAACTGGAAATTTTGCAGATACTCCAAAAACTCCTTGGAAAAGATATTTTTGGAGCGAAGATACTCGATATCTTCTTTCGTGAAACGCAGGTTGGAAAGGTACTCCACCAGCTGCTCTACGCCCGCCATAATGGCAAAGCCGCCGTTATCCGGCACCTTGCGAAAGAACATATCAAAATAGCAGATCGTATTTCCGTAGCCGTTTTGCAAATAGCCGTTGGCCATCGTAAGCTCATAGAAATCCGTCAGCATGGTGAGATTCATCCCGCCGTTATTTTTCAATTCGTTCATCTTCCTTTCGTGATTGATATCCCCGAAAAAACCGGCCCTGCCTGCTGCGCGCTGCGGGGAAGGGAAAACAGATCCCGCTTTTCCTGCTTGCTATTATAGCAAGTTTTCAGAAAAAGTACAGTGAGATTTCCGGATTTTTCCCCTTTCCTTTTTCCGTTCTCCCTGCCTTCTCCGTAATTTCCCGAATTTTCCTTGAAAGCTCTCAAATAAGTGTTGATTTTTTAGACAGTTTATCGTATAATGAGAGTAATTTTATAGGCTATTGTCCTTTTCAAAATTTTTGATGGACAATACGGCAGAGAGAGAGCTGGAAACCTTGCGACTGCGCAATCAACCGTTGGGGGACAAAAACCTGGTTGGCGCCCGTGTGGAAACTGCCCGAAGGAATCTGGGAATGAAGCAAAAGGAGCTTTTGGCCCAGCTTCAGGTGCGGGGAGTGGACTTGACCGCTTCCGGGCTTTCAAAGTTGGAAGGGCAGATCCGTTCCGTCACCGATTTTGAGCTTTTGGCGCTTTCCCAAATTTTGGGCGTTTCTCTCACCTGGCTTTTGACCGGTGAAGACAAGTAAAAGGCGGGCTTTGGGCGCGCTTTTCAAGCCATTTTGAAGAGCCTTTCTTTTTTGCGGGCAAAATTCCCCCGGTGCTTCTCCTGTTCCCTTTGCTTTCAACCGTTTGCGTTCTGATTTTCAAAATATTTTTCAAAACGGATTTTCGGGTCCCGCTTTCCAGCGGGGCCTTTTCTTTTTTCACAGCCGGTTTTTCAGCGCCGGTAAGGGTATCCCTTTTCCTTTTGGGAAATACTAGCCTCAAAGGGATCTTAAAGCGCAGAGCATCATCCCGGTTATCAATCTGTTTTCTTTTGCTGTTTGGAGGAAGAAATGTTTCAAAACCCCCATCTCAAACGCCTCTTCCCCGTTCTCGTCTTTTTTCTTACCTATACCCTCCTCTTCTTTTTATGGACGAGAACCTTCTTTTATACCCTCCCCTTTCTTTTAGGGCTTCTGATCGCGGTCCTCACGCGGCCCTTTCTTTCCTTCCTGGAGAAAAGGCTGCGTTTTTCCCACAGCGCCGCCTCTGTCTTCTCTATCCTCTGCGTGCTTTCCGCGCTGCTTCTCCTTCTCTTTTTTCTGGGCTCCTTCACGATAAAGGAGATCGCCGCTTTTCTCAATAAGGCGTCCTCCGGCGGCTTTCCGGAGCTCTCCCCCTGGGTCGTCTCCCTGACCGGGAAGATAAAGAATTTCTTTCAGAGGCTGGACCTTGACTTTCTCACGGAAAACCGGGAACGGCTTTTGGAGATGATCTCAGCCGGGAAGGAGCTTCTCTTCTCCCTGCTGGGAGCCGTCGTCTCCTTTGCCATGTCTCTTCCCACGGTGATGACGCTGTGTATCGTCACCGCCTGCTCCGCTTTCTTTTTTGCCCGGGATCTGGAAAAGCTCAAGGACTTTTTCGGCGGCCTCTTGGGAGAGAGCGCCTGCTCTTACCTGAAAAAAATCGTCAGTCACAGCGGGAAAAGCGGAAGAAAGGCGTTTCTTTCCTACCTGTTCCTCTATTTTATCACCTTTTGCGAAACCTATATCATCCTCTCTATCCTGGGCGTCTCTTACCCCTTTATGCTGAGCTTTCTCACCATGCTGGCCGACTTTCTGCCCGTGTTCGGTCCTGCGGCGGTGTTCGTGCCCCTTGCCGTCTGGCAGCTGCTGACGGGAAAATATGCCCGAGCCGCCGCCCTTTTGATCGGGCTCTTTCTGATCTCCTCCATTCGGCAGGTCACAGAGCCGAAGCTCATTTCCTCCTCGGTGAAGATCCATCCCCTGGGAATGCTCTGTGCCGTCTATTTCTCTCTTGTAAGCGGCAGCCTGTGGATGCTCTTTTACGGGATGGGGCTGTTTCTTTCCTATTCTGCCTTGAAGGACGCAAAAGCGCTTCCTCCCTTTTTCCCTCAAAAGGAAAAGGCCTCATCCTCCCGGGAAGCTCCCGAAAACAGATAGAGGCCTTTTAAAAAACAAAAAACACAACATTTTTCCCGCTTGGAAAAATCCTGATCGAGAAAGTTCCGTTCAGAAACCTACCTCTCGGAAAGGTTCCGTTCGGAAAGATTCCGTTCGGAAAGATTCCGTTCGGAGAGGAGCTTTTCGCAGGCTGCCAGGCGCACACAGACGCACAAAAGCGTCATGGCCTCCCTAAGCTCTTCTAAGGGCGGGAAGCTGGGGGCGATACGGATATTGCTGTCGTTGGGATCCATGCCATAAGGGTAGGTAGCTCCCGCGTCTGTCAGGACCACGCCCGCCTGCCTGCATAGATCCACCACCCGCTTCGCGCAGCCGTTCATCACATCCAGATTCACGAAATACCCGCCGTTGGGGTCGCTCCACCTGGCAATGCCAAGCTCCTCCAGGCTCTCCTTCAGCATGGAGACCACCATGCGGAATTTGGGCTCTAAGATCTCGCGGTGGCCCTGCATCAGGGCGTGTACGCCGTCGATATCATGCAGAAAGAGGATATGCCGAAGCTGATTGAGCTTATCGGGGCCGATAGTCTGCACGTTAAAGCGTTTATGCAGCCTTTCGATATTTCTCTTGCTGGCCGCCAAAGCGGCAACGCCCGCCCCGGGGAAGGAGATCTTGGAGGTGGAGGCGAAGAACAGAGGCAGGTCCTCCGTCCCGTTTTTCAGGCATTCCTCATAGAGGTTCAGAAGGGTCTCCGGCGTATCGGTCAGATCGTGCACGCTGTAGGCATTATCCCAGAAAATGCGGAAATCACGGGCGGCGGGCTTCAAGGCGGCGAAACGCCGCACCGTCTCATCGGAATAGGTGACCCCGGTGGGATTGGAATACTTCGGCACGCACCAGCAGCCCTTGACGCTCTCGTCCTCTTTGACAAGCCGTTCGATCAGGTCCATATCCGGCCCCGTTTTCAGCATGGGAACGGGAATCATCTCGAACCCGAAATATTCCGTAATGGCAAAGTGCCGGTCATACCCGGGAGAAGGACACAGGAATTTCAGGCGCCCCTGCCTGCTCCAGGGCTCGCAGCCCCCAAAGCCGTGGGTAAAGCCCTGAGAGATACAGTCAAACATCATCTGCAGGCTGGAATTATTCCCCAGAATGATCTGGTCTGCCGGCACGCCCATCATATGGCTGAAAATCTCCCGCATTTCCGGCAGGCCGTTCCAAACGCCGTAATTTCTGCAGTCGTCTCCGTTAGAATTGGCAAATTCACTTCTGGCATGAAGGGCCTCCAGCACTCCCAGCGCCAGATCCAGCTGCTTCGCACAGGGCTTTCCCCTGGCCATATTGAGGGTGAGGCCCTTTTTCTCAAAGGCCTCGTACTGTCCTTTTGCCTCTTCGTATAGCCCGCGGATCTCCTCCGTTTTCATGGCCGCCAATTTCATCCAAACATCTCCTAAACAAGTTTTGCATGATTGTCTCGAGAGTTGATTCATTTTGAATACTCAAACTTTCCCTATTTTAATATAAGCGGGTCAAAAATGCAAGACGATTTTTCTTATCCTGCATTTTTTATGTTTTGCACGATTCCTTTCGCTTCCCTCGCGCTTTATCTGTACAATCTTCATGATATGCAAAAGAAACCCCCTAAAATGCGCCGTTTCTCAGGGGGTTCCTTTTGCTGAAGCGATTTTGTACCCCTTATTTTTTGCAGCATGCTCTTGAAAATGGATTTGTGATTTTCAAGGATTTGTGCTACAATGCAATGGGCAAACAGAAGGAAACCGAATTTTAAAGAAATTGTCAGGAGGAGCCTATGGGCGGTTTTTTTGGAGTAGCATCGAAAAGCGACTGCATTTTTGACCTGTTTTTCGGCACGGACTACCACTCTCATCTGGGAACCAGGAGAGCGGGAATGGCGGTCTACGACCGGGAAAGGGGCTTTGACCGGGCCATTCACAATATTGAAAACTCGCCCTTTCGCACCAAGTTTGACAAGGATATCACAGAGATGCGGGGGAACCTGGGCATCGGCTCCATCAGCGACTTTGAGCCCCAGCCCCTGATCGTGCGCTCTCATCACGGTACCTATGCCATCGTCACCGTGGGAAAGATCAACAATACAGACGAGATCGTAAAGCAGCTTTTCGCCTCGGGCCATTCTCATTTTCTGGAAATGAGCGGCGGAGACATCAACGCCACCGAGCTGACGGCGGCGGTGATCAACCAGAAGGACAACCTCATCGAGGGGATCCGCTACGCCCAGGAGACCATCGACGGCTCCATGACCATGCTGATCCTCACCCCAAAGGGGATCTACTGTGCAAGGGACAAGCTGGGGCGCACCCCGGTGTCCATTGCCGAAAAAGAGGGGGCCTTCTGCGTCTCCTTTGAAAGCTTCGCCTACCTGAATCTGGGCTACACGCCCGTCAAAGAGCTGGGTCCCGGCGAGATCGCCGTCGTGACTCCTGAGGGGACCAAGACCCTGGCGGCTCCCGGAAAAGACATGAAGATCTGCACCTTTTTGTGGGTGTATTACGGCTACCCCTCTTCCTCCTACGAGGGCGTCGGCGTGGAGGAGATGCGTTACCGGTGCGGCGCTATGCTGGCAAAGCGGGACACCGCCCGCCCGGATACCGCAGCAGGCGTCCCGGATTCCGGCGTGGCTCACGCCATCGGCTATGCAAACGAGTCCGGCATCCCCTTTTCCCGCCCTTTGATCAAGTATACGCCCACCTGGCCCCGCTCCTTTATGCCCACCATCCAGAGCCAGCGGAATCTCATCGCCAAAATGAAGCTGATCCCGGTCAAGGAGCTGATCCGCGGCAAGAGTCTGCTTTTGATCGACGACTCTATCGTCCGGGGCACCCAGATGCGGGAAACCACGGAATACCTATACCAAAACGGCGCCAAAGAGGTGCATGTGCGCCCTGCCTGCCCGCCCTTGCTTTTCGGCTGCAAATACCTGAATTTCTCCCGCTCCACCTCCCTGATGGACCTGATCACCAGGCGGGTGATCAAGGAGATGGAGGGCACCATTGAGCCCAACGATCTGGAAAAATACACGGATCCGGAAGCCCGGGAATATCAGGATATGGTGGACAATATCTGCAAAAAGCTGGATTTCACCAGCCTTCGCTATCACCGATTGGACGACCTGATGGAATCGGTAGGGATCGACCGCTGCAAGCTGTGTACTTACTGCTGGGATGGGAAGGAATAAAGTGTTTTCTTCCGTTTTTTAATTGGGAAAGCCGCCCCTTGAGAAACATGGGGCGGCTTTCCTGTCCTTTAGATTCCGGATACCGGATATTTAGATACGGCTCCCCTTGTCCTTCTCCTACTTGCCTCTCCCTTTGGAAGAGGCGGCGCGGCTTGGCTGCGACGGAGAGGGCGGGATTTTACTTGTTAGCTGTTAGTCGTTAGAAAGGGCCTTTTCTAAATACTAAATACTAAGTACCAGCCTCTATCTTCCCTTCAAAGCCCGCATGGCGTTTAAAATAGCGATCACGGAAACACCCACATCCGCAAACACCGCCGCCCACATATTGGCAAGGCCGAAAGCGCTGAGCAGAAGCACCAGCACCTTCACCCCCAAAGCGAAGATGATGTTCTCCCGGACAATGCGAAGCGTCTTTCTGGAAATCTCCATAGCAGCCGCAAGCTTGGAGGGCTTGTCGTCCATCAATACGATATCGGCCGCTTCAATGGCTGCATCTGAGCCTAAAGCTCCCATTGCGATGCCGATATCCGCCCGGGAAAGCACAGGGGCGTCGTTGATGCCGTCTCCCACAAAGGCGAGCTTTCCTTTAGGAGAGCATTCTTCCAAAAGCCTCTCCACCTCACGGACCTTATCCGCAGGCAAAAGCTCTGTAAACACTTCCCGGATCCCAAGCTCCTGTGCCGCCGCTTTCCCCGCCTTTTCGGCGTCGCCTGTGAGCATGACGATGCGCTTGACGCCCGCTGCCTTCAGCAGCGCCACCGCCTCTTTGGCGTCCGGCTTCTTTTCATCGGAGATGAGGATCGCCCCCGCGTATGCGCCGCCCTCCGCCACATAGACGACAGTCCCCGGCTCTTCCCGCTTTTCAAAAACCACGCCTGCCTCTTCCATCAGCTTATCGTTTCCGGCCCAGACGGTTCTCCCGTCTACCAGCGCCTTGACACCGCGGCCGGAAAGCTCCTGAACGCCCGCGACCCGCCCCGGCTCCAAAGCGTTTTTACAGGCCTCCCGCAGGGACCGGGAAATGGGGTGCTCTGAGTAGCTTTCCGCCAAAGCGGCCAGCTCCAAAAGCTCTTCTTTAGAGAAGGAGGGCTCCGGGTACACAGCGGTCACCTTGAAGACTCCCTGTGTGAGGGTCCCGGTCTTATCAAACACCACCGTTTCCGTATGGGAAAGGGCCTCCAGATAATTCCCGCCCTTGATGAGAATACCTTCCCGGGAGGCGCCGCCGATCCCCCCGAAGAAACTCAAGGGCACGGAGATCACCAGCGCGCAGGGACAGGACACCACCAGAAAGATCAGCGCCCGGCTGATCCAATTCGCCCAGTTCCCCAGGAAGATCGGGGGGATCAGCCCCAGCGCCACGGCGCTGAGCACCACCACCGGCGTGTAAAACCTTGCAAATCTGGTGATGAAATTCTCCGCCTTTGCCTTTTTGCTGCCGGCGTTCTCCACCAGGTCCAGGATCCTGGAAACAGTGGACTCGCCGAATTCCTTTTTGACCTCTATCCGCAAAAGGCCGCTTTGATTGACGCATCCGCTGATCACATCGTCTCCGGGCCCCACCTCTCTGGGCAGAGCTTCTCCTGTGAGGGCCGAGGTGTCCAGAGAGGAAGCTCCCTCCAGCACCATGCCGTCCAGGGGGACCTTCTCTCCCGCCTTAATAACGATCACATCTCCCACATGCAGAGATTGAGGATCGACCCTGCGCAAAGCTCCGTTTTCCTCGATATTGGCATAATCCGGCCGGATATCCATTAAAGAGGAGATCGACCTTCTGGATTTGCCTACCGCATATCCCTGGAACAGCTCTCCCACCTGATAAAAAAGCATGACAAACACGGCCTCCGGGTACTCCCCTTCCCCGAAAAACCCGGTGCAGAAAGCGCCTATGGTAGCAAGGGCCATCAGGAAATTCTCGTCGAAGACCTGCCCGTGCAGGATATTTCTCACCGCGCGCCAAAGCACGTCCCAGCCAATCACGAAATAAGAGGGCAGAAACGAGAGAAACCGCCAGACTCCTTGTGACGGGAGCAGCACCGCCGCGATCAGCAGCAAGGCGCTGGCCGCAATGCGCAGCAGCATTTTTTTCTGTTTGCGTGTCATAGTTTTATTCCTCCCCGCGGACTAATGATTCCCGTTACCGCAGAATGACGCAGTCTGGCTCCACTTTTTTGCAGGCCTTTACGATCTGCTTCATGATCTCTTCAAAGTGCTCCTCCTGCGCGTCCACGGTCAGCTTCTGGGTGAGAAAGCTGACCGTCGCGTCATGGACTCCCTCGATTTTCCGAATGGCAGCCTCCATTTTTGCCGCGCAGTTTGCACAGTCCAGATCCTCTAATTCGTATGTCTTTCTCATCGTGATCCTTCCCTTCTTCCCTTTTGTCTTGTTTTATGTTTTCCCCTGATGTTTTTTGCCCGCCCGCCGCTTCTGTAAAGCCGCGAGCTTTTCAAATCAGAAAGTGCTTTTATCCGGCCCAAAGCCGAAAGCCTGAAGCAGGGCTATTCGGTCACATGCTCGATGCCCTGATCCAGAATGGTGCGCACATGCTCGTCAGACAGCTGGTAGAAAACCGTTTTGCCCTCTCTGCGGTAACGGACCAGCTTGCTCTTTTTCAGCACCTGCAGCTGGTGGGAGATCGCAGACTGAGTCATCCCCAAAAGCTGGGCGATGTCGCACACGCACATCTCCGACTCAAACAGCACATAGAGGATCTTGATGCGGGTGGAATCGCCGAACACCTTAAAAAGCTCCGCCAGATCAAACAGGACCTCCTCCTGCGGCATCACCGCGTTGACCCGGCTGACGATCTCCTCATGTACGTGCATAAATTCACATCCGGGCGCCTGTTTTCGTTCCGCCATATCAAACATCCTTTCATATGAATGATCGTTCATTTATATAATAGTCAACCTCTCCTTGCCTGTCAACCTTTTTTCAAAAAAATTTTAAAAAAAGAAACAGCCGGACACCTCAGAGTCTGGGATGCCCGGCCGGAAAATCCTCTCACTTATCAAAAGAGGGGTTAAAAGCGTAGAAGTTCTTGGAGTCCAGCTTGTCGGTCAGGATACGAAGCCCCTCGCCGAAGCGCTGGAAGTGGACGATCTCACGCTCTCTCAGGAACTTAATGGGGTCGCGCACATCGGGATCGTCTGCAAAGCGCAGAATATTGTCATAGCTGAGTCTGGCCTTCTGCTCTGCGCTCAGGTCCTCGTGAAGGTCGGCGATGGTATCGCCGGTCACGGCAAAGGTGTTGGCATTAAAGGGCGCGCCGGAGGCCGCTATGGGATAAACGCCGGTGGTGTGATCCACAAAATAGGTGTCGAATCCCGCTTCCTTGATCTGCTCCGGCGTGAGATTGCGCGTGAGCTGATACACGATCGTACCCACCATTTCCAGGTGAGCAAGCTCTTCCGTACCGATATCGGTCAAGATCGCCTTCAGCTCCGGATAGGGCATTGCATACCGCTGGCTCAAATACCTTAATGACGCGCCGATCTCACCGTGCGGGCCGCCATATTGCGTGATGATGATCTTTGCCAATGCCGGGTTGGGATTCTTGATCTTTACGGGGTACTGAAGCTTTTTCTCATAGATAAACATCCGCTAATTCGCCTCCCTTTCCCAGGGCCACGGATCGCTGATCCAGGCCCAGCGGCTGGTGTCTCTGGAGGTCTCGTTGACAGGGCCGAACTTTTCCTCATACTCTTTTTTGAGCGCTTCGGCGCGGGCGCGGTATTCCTCCTGCTTTCGCACCGCGTCACAGTTATTGGGATGGGTATCCAAAAACAGGTGCAGCTCCCACATGGCGAACTGCATGGCGGAAAGCCTTCTTCTCATGGCCTCTTTTTCGCTCATCTGGGCTCACCGCCCTTTCTGCCGTAAAACGGCTTATCCAGCACCGGAAACAGCGTTCCGGCGTCCAGGGCCCGCTCCGGTGAATGCAGGGAAGCGCTCCACTGCTGAAACGGCACATAGGACATTGCCGGGACCGGGTCTGCCGGCAGGGGCATAGGATCGGGCGCCGGGATGCAGACCTGCATATTCTCTTCTGCCAAAATAGTTTCCCCTTTCCTTTTCATTTCTTAGGGTGAATTTATCTTAAGAGGGCTTTTCGGAAGCTTTGTCCCTCGATTTTAAGATATGCCGGAAAAGGGAAAGTGGTGCAAAAAGGACTTGACTTCAAAACTTCGTTTTGCGTCAAGTCCTTCGGAAAAACTGCTTGCGGGCCGAAAAGCTCGGCCCGCAAGTGTTTTTTCTCTATTCTTTCGGCAGATCATGCCGCTTTCAAAGGCTCGCCCGGCAAAAGCCGCGGCGCCGTCTTTTTCTCATTCGATCTCCAGCTTCCTGGAGGTTTGGGGCTTTTCCTCCCGCTTGGGCAGGGTCAGCTTCAGCACACCGTCCTCATAGGCAGCCGTGATCCCATCTCCATTGATATTTGAAATATCGAAGCTTCTGCTGAAGGAACCCCAGGAGCGCTCCCGGCGCACATACTTTCCTTTCTCTTCCTTTTCTTCCTTCTCCTCCCTATGGGCGGCGGTGATCTTCAGGAAATCGCCGTCCACCTCCACGGAGATATCGTTTTTGGAAAATCCGGGAAGCTCGGCCTCCAGCAGATAGCTGCTGCCCTGGTCTTGAATATCCGTTCTGAAGTCATAGGCTCCCAGGCCTCGTGTGAACATACGCTCTAAATTCTCCAGCTCCGCAAAGGGATGGGTAAATGAAAAACGGTCATGATGGTCAAAAGGCATCAATTCAAACATGATTTTACTCTCCTTTCACTGCATCAGCAGTTCTGAAAATTTCTGATATGATTTTTGCCGCTGTAGTTTCCGGAACGCGCGGCGGGCGTTCCCTTCTCTCTGGTTCATTGGAGATCCCTTCCTTCTTTCTTTCTGCTATTAGGATACCGAATGATTGTTTCAAATAATCAGATAAAATATGACGAAACCGTTAATTTTTAGCACTCTAATAGTGAGAGTGCTAATTCATTTTTGTCTGCTCTGCCCTCTTTCGCTTTTTTAATGAAAGGCTTTTCCCCTGTTCTTGACATCCCATTCCAAAAGGCATATGATTTGTGTTCAGGAGCAGGCTTTTAACCTGTACTTTATTATCGGCAAAGAGGGGACAAAAAATGAAAGCGATCGTAATTTTAGTGGACGGAATGCGTCCGGATGCCGCCGCACAGATGGAAGAGGCCAAACTATTCATGACGAACTCGGCCTTTACCCTAAAGGCCAGGACCGTGATGCCCTCCGTGACGCTGCCCTGCCATATGTCTCTGTTTCACAGTGTGGACCCCGCCCGCCACGGAACCACCACCAACACCTATGCCCCGCAGGTAAGGCCGATCCGCGGGCTGTGCGAGGTGCTTTCCGAAGCGAAAAAGCAGTGCGCCTTCTTCTATAACTGGGAAGAACTTCGAGATCTTGCCCGGCCAGGCTCTCTTGCCTTCTCCTGCTTTGCAAGCGGCACGCGTCTGGGTTACCCTAAGACCAATCAGCTGGTAACGGATGCCGCGATCCGCTGTATCTCGGAAAACAAGCCGGATTTTGCTTTTCTCTATCTGGGATTTTCCGACGAGGCAGGCCACGACCACGGCTGGATGAGCGAGCCCTATCTTGAGGCGGTAAAGGAGAGCTGGGACTGTATCCGCCGGGTCCTCTCCTCTCTGCCGGAGGAGTATGCTGTGATCATCACGGCCGATCACGGCGGCCACGACCGGTCTCACGGCAGCGATTGCCCTGAGGACATGACGATCCCGCTGTTCCTTTCCGGAAAGGGGATCTCTTCGCAGAAGGATCTTTCCAACGCCGATATCAAAGATATCGCCCCCACAGTGGCAGCGCTTCTGGGCGTGTGTCCTGATCCTGACTGGGAGGGGAAGAGCCTGCTGTGATTGCCTTGGAAAACAGGCGCGAGGTACGGCGCCTGGCATTTTTATTCACTCTTACCTACCTGATAAGCTATATGACGCGCATCAACTTTGGGGCTATCGTCTCTGAAATGGAGCGCGTTCTGGCCATCCCGCGAAGCCGTATTTCCATGGCGGTGACCGGCAGCTTCATCACCTACGGCGCCGGACAGATCCTCAGCGGGATCTGCGGAGACCGCTTCTCTCCCAAAAAGCTGATGACGCTGGCGCTTACCGTCACCAGCCTGATGAACCTGCTGCTGCCCTTCTGCGCAAACGAATACCAGATGCTTTTCGTCTGGTGTGTAAACGGCCTTTCTCAGGCCTTCCTGTGGCCTCCGCTGGTGCGCCTGATGGCCGGCCTGCTCTCTGAACAGGACTACAACCGCGTGGTGGTGAAGGTTTCCTGGGGAAGCTCTCTGGGCACCATTTTTATCTATCTGCTGTCTCCGCTTCTCATCTCTCTGTTTCATTGGAAAGCGGTCTTCTTTTTCTCAGCCGCTCTGGGAGGGGCTATGACGGTTTTGTGGGCGCTTTTCGCCCCTGATATTTCTTCCCAAAAGCCCAAAGGAGAGACAGAGGAAAAGCCGCAGAAAAGCGGGAGCGCAAGGCTTTTGCTGAGCCCTCTGATGCTGGCGGTCATGGCGGCCATCATCTGCCAGGGAATGCTGCGCGACGGCATCACCACCTGGATGCCCTCCTATATTTCGGAAACCTACCGGCTCAGCAATATGATCTCCATTCTCACCGGAGTCACTCTTCCCCTGTTCGGCATGGCCTGTATGCAGGCGGCCTCCTCTCTCTATACCAGAGTATTCCGAAGCCCCATCCTATGCTCTGCGGCGGTATTCGGACTGGGCACGGTCTTTGCCGCGGGCCTCTTCTTTTCTTCCGGGCGAAGCGCCGCCGTCTCCGTCATTCTTTCCGCCCTGTTTACGGGGTGTATGCACGCGGTAAACCTGATGCTCATCTGCATGGTGCCCCCCTTTTTCAAAAAGCATGGGAACGTCTCCACCGTGTCCGGGATCCTCAACTCCTGCACCTACATCGGCAGCGCCCTTTCCACTTACGGGATCGCTGTTTTTTCAGAGCGCTTCGGGTGGAGCTTCACCCTCCTCATCTGGATCCTTACCGCCGCTGCCGGAACAGTTCTGTGCGCGGCTGCCGTCCGGCCCTGGAAAAGAAAGATGGCGTCAAAAGCTCTCGACGAATGACCGCATTTCCGGAAAGACGAAAAGACGCCCGGCGGAAAATTCCGCCGGGCGTTTCCAATTATTCTCCAAACCGTCCTCTCATAAAAAGCAAAAGCTTTTTTTCCCGGCGGCTCACCTGCACCTGGGTCATCCCCAGCAAAGCTGCCGTCTGCACCTGGGTCTTTCCCTGAAAATACCGAAGCTCAATAAGGTTTTGATCTCTCTCCTCCAGGCTTTCCAGTATTTTGTAGAGCGTCATGCGCTCCGTCATTTTCTCCTCCGGAGCGTCTACCGGGATCTCCAGCGTCTCCCCCTCCTGCTCTCCCGTCAGGGAAAGGGGCGGCTTTGACGTTCCCAGGGCCAGCGCCGTTTTCTCCACGCTTTCCCCCAGGCGCTGGGCGATTTGGGAGACTCCGGGGCTTCTGCCCGTCTCCTCCCGCAAAAGCTCAGCCTCCGCCTGGGCCCTTTTCCCCAGATCCCGCAGGCTTCTGGAGATCTTGAGCGTCCCCGCCTCCCGAAAAAGCCGCCGGATCTCCCCCAAAATGACCGGCACCGCATAGGTGGAAAACTTCACGCCCCGCGTCCTGTCAAAATTCTCACAGGCCTTGATAAGCCCCACGCAGCCTGCCTGGAACAGGTCGTCATATTCGATCCCCTTGCCGGAAAACCGCCTTGCGCACAGATGGACAAGGCCGATGTTTTTCTCTACCTCCGTCTTCTCTGTCTCTTCTCTCGAAATTGGAAAAACCGCTGACCCCGGCATGCTCTCACGACCTGGTTTCAAAGTGTTTACAAAGGGTGACGCTGACGCCCTTTCCCACCTTGGAGGTGACCCGCACGCTGTCGCAGAAGCTCTGCATCACGGCAAAGCCCAGCCCGGCACGCTCCTCGCCTCCGGTGGTGTACAGCGGCTCCATAGCCTTTGGGATATCGGGGATCCCGCATCCCTTGTCCCGGATGCGCACGGTCACTTTTCCCCCCTCAAAGATTTTCACCGTTATGTATACCGGCCCCAGCTCTTCCCGGTAGCCGTGAACGATGGCATTGGTCACAGCCTCCGAAACTGCCGTTTTCAGGTCGGTGAGCTCCCCGAGCGTGGGGTCCAGCTGGGAGAGAAACGCGCTGACAGCGGCCCTGGCAAAGCCCTCGTTGACAGAATTGGAGGGAAACTTCATCTCCAGCTTATTGACCGGCCTCATCAGCCAGCCCTCCTTTCGATGGCGGCTACGCCGGAAACTCCGGAAAGCTCTACCATTTTATTCAGATTTCCGGACAGGCCGCAAAGCACCACGCGCCCCTTCCAAAGCTGCAAAAGCCTCACTCGCCCCAGGATCAGCCCGATCCCGGAGCTGTCCATAAAGGGCACGCTGGTAAAATCCAGCCGCAGGCAATAGGGCTTTTTTCTTCGGGCATGGTCGTCGATCAGCTCCCGGATCTCCCGGGCCGCATGGTGATCGATCTCCCCCAAAAGCTTTGCGGTGAGCACCCCTTCCTCATAGAGAAACTGCACGTCCATCCTGCTTTCATCTTCCTTTCCCGCCATATGTCTCCTGATGGCTTTCTCTCTTGCTTCTGGCTTCATAAAAAAAGCGTCCGGAAAGAAGCCATTCTCTCCGAACGCCTGTCCCCTTCTCCGTTCATTTTACAGAGAAGAGAGCTGATTTTTTGCAGAAATTTGTCAGCGCGCCTTTAAATTATCCATTTTTCCTTTCAGCGGCTCCCGGATCTCGTCCGCCAGATAAAAAGAGCCGCAGACGATGAGGGCGTCCTCCCGCTTCAGATCCTTCATGGCGGCGGCCAACGCCTCTCCACAGGTCTTGGTCGCGATCACCTGGGGGCAGAATTCCCCTGCGACCTTCGCAAGCTCCTCTGCCGGAAGAGATCTGGGGTTTTCCGGGGCATAGGTGACGATCTTGGAAAACAGAGGGCCGATGATCCGAAGGGCCTCCCGGCTGTCCTTATCCGCCATCATCCCCATGACGGCCACCCTTCTTCCGGGGACGAACCGCTCCAAAGCCTCTTTGAGAGCCTGGGCGCAGCCCGGGTTATGCCCGCCGTCCAGAAGACACAGGGGCTCTTTTGAGATCACCTCCATCCTGGCGGGGATGAACGCGTTTGCGAAACCCTCCCGCAGCGCTTCGTCTGAAATGGAAAAGCCCCGCTTTCGCAGAAGCTTTACCGCCTCGTAGGCCGTCAGAGCGTTTTTCACCTGATGCTCTCCCAAAAACGGCGTTTGAAGGCGCAGCCCCTCGATTTCAAATTCCGTTCCCTGAAGAGAAGCGCCTTTGACAGAGGCCTCCTCCCGCTTGGGGATCACCAGAGAAGCCCCTTTTTCCTCGCAGGCCTTACGGATCACCGCCTTGACCTCCTCCGCCTGATCGGGGTACAGCACCACCCTGCCGCCGGGCTTGATGATCCCGGCCTTTTCCCGGGCGATCTTTTCCAGCGTATCTCCCAGTATAGCCGTGTGATCCAGGGAGATGGACATGATGGCGGCCGCCTCAGGCGTGCCGATCACATTGGTGGCGTCATAAAGGCCCCCAAGGCCCACCTCCAGCACCACCACATCACAGCGGCGGGCGGCAAACCAGTGGAAGGCAAGGGCCGTAATAAACTCAAACTCCGTTACGGCGCCCCCGGAGCTTTCCAGCTCCTTTGCCGCCTTGGAGACGATCTCCACCTCCCCAGTCAACTCTTCCTTGGAGATCATCTCTCCATCGATCTGAAACCGCTCTCTGAAATCGATGACATAGGGCGAGGTGTAAAGCCCCGTCACATATCCGGCTTTTCGCAGCACAGAGGAAATCAAGGTACAGGTGGTACCCTTGCCGTTGGTGCCCGCCACATGGACGAACTTTAGCTTCTCCTGAGGGTTTGAAAGCCTTGTGAGCAATTTGGAGATCCTCTCAAGCCCCGGCTTCATACCGAAAAGCAGCCGGGAATTGACCTCCTTGAGCGCCTCTTCATAGGTCATGATATTTTCTCCTTCCGTTTTGAAAGATAAAGAGCCGGACAAAGCTTTTCGTCCGGCTCCGGCTATTGTCAGGCAAAGGCCTTCAGGGATTCCTCCAGCATACGGATCTTCTCCCTGAGCTTTTCTCCGTTGGACTTCACCCCATCGATCACATTTTGGGGCGCTTTGCTCAGGAAGGTCTCGTTTGAGAGCTTCGCCTCCACATTGGCAAGCTGCTTTCTGGCGCCCTCCAGCTCTTTATTAAGTCTCAGGCGCTCTGCCTCCCTGTCAACCAGCTCTTCCATAGGAAGATAGCCCTTGCAGGCGGCGGTCACCACAGTCACCGCGCCCTCCGGCGCTTTCAGGGAAGCCCCTATTTCCACCTCGCTGCAATAGGCAAGGCGGAGGATCGCCTCCCGCTCTGTCTCAAAGGCAGCTGTGTCAGGCGTTTCCAGGAAAAGATGGGCCTTTTTAGAGGGGGGAACATTCATCTCGCTGCGGCGGGTGCGCACGGCGGTGATCAGCTCCATCACCTTTCTCATCTCTGCCTCTTCCCCTTCAAAGCAGAGGCTCTCTTCAAACCGCGGCCAGCTCGCCGTGATCAGAGCCTCCCCCTCGTGGGGCATGCTCTGCCAGATCTCCTCCGTGAGGAAGGGCATGAAGGGATGCAGCAGCTTCAAGGTGGCGTCCAGCACCCAAACCAGCACCTGTCTGGCTGCCTGAGCCTCCTCTTCACCGCCAGCCATGCGGATCTTCGCAAGCTCGATATACCAGTCGCAGAAATCGCCCCAGAGGAAATCATAGAGCTTCGCTGCGGCGATCCCCAGCTCAAATTTTTCCAGGTTCTCCGTCATTTCTCTCGCCACAGAATTCAAGCGGCTGACGATCCACCGGTCCTCAGTGCAAAGGGTATCCGGCAGCCTGCAGGGCACGTTTCGGCCGTCGATATTCATGCGGATAAACCGGGCCGCATTCCAGATCTTATTGGCGAAGTTCCGGCTGGCGGCCACCTTTTCATCGGAGAAACGCATATCGTTTCCGGGGCTGTTTCCGGTCACCAAAGTAAAGCGCAGGGCGTCGGCTCCGTACTTCTCGATGATCTCCACCGGGTCGATGCCGTTGCCCAGAGATTTGCTCATCTTCCTGCCCTGGGCGTCTCTCACCAGGCCGTGATAAAACACGGTTTTAAAGGGGACCTCTCCCATATGCTCCAGCCCGGAGAAAATCATTCTGGCCACCCAGAAGAAAATAATGTCGTAGCCCGTCACCAGGGTGTCGGTGGGATAGAAGTACTTGAGCTCCTCCGTGCTTTCCGGCCAGCCCAGAGTGGAGAAGGGCCACAAAGCGGAGGAGAACCAGGTGTCTAAGGTGTCCTCGTCCTGATGCAGATGAGCCTTTTTGCAGCTCGGGCACTCATGGGGCTCTGTCTCGGAGACGATCAGCTCGCCGCAGTCCTCGCAGTACCAGGCCGGGATCCTGTGCCCCCACCACAGCTGACGGGAAATGCACCAGTCCTTGATGTTCTCCATCCAGTTATAATAGATCTTGTCCATGCGCTCGGGGATAAAGCGGATCTCCCCGCTTTTTACCGCGTCCACCGCGGGCTTTGCCAGAGGCTCCATCTTCACGAACCACTGGGTGGAGACCCTGGGCTCCACCACCGTATGGCAGCGGCTGCAGGTGCCTACATTGTGCCGGATGGGCTCCACCTTGATGAGGAACCCTCCCTCTTCCAGATCCTTTACGATCTGTTTTCTCGCTTCCAGGGCGGGCATGCCCCGGTATTTCCCGCCGTTTTCGTTGATCACGCCCCGGTCATCCATCACATTGATGACTTCAAGCCCATGACGCTTCCCGACCTCGAAGTCGTTGGGGTCGTGGGCCGGTGTGATCTTCACCACGCCGGTGCCGAAGTCCATCTCTACATATACGTCGGCGATGATGGGGATCTCCTTGCCCAAAAGCGGCAGGATCACGGTCTTGCCCACGAAAGAGCGGTAGCGCTCGTCCTCCGGGTGCACCGCCACGGCGGTATCTCCCAGCATGGTTTCCGGGCGGGTGGTGGCAAGCTCGATAAACCCGGTACCGTCCGCCAGGGGATAGCGCAGATGCCAGAAAGAGCCTTCCTTCTCCTCAAACTCCACCTCGGCGTCGGAGATGGCGGTACAGCAGTTGGGGCACCAGTTGATGATCCGCTCGCCCCGGTAGATGAGCCCCTTTTCATAGAGCTTTACAAACACATGGCGAACTGCCTTGGAGCAGCCCTCATCCATAGTAAAGCGCAGCCTGTCCCAGTCGCAGGAGGAGCCCAGGAGCTTAAGCTGCTCTACGATCCGCCCGCCGAACTTTTCCTTCCAGGCCCAGGCTCTTTCCAGGAAAGCCTCTCGGCCCAGCTCCTCCTTGGAAACGCCCTCTTTGCGCATGGCCTCTACGATCTTCGCCTCTGTGGCGATAGAGGCATGGTCTGTTCCGGGAAGCCAGAGAGCGCTGAAGCCTTGCATCCTTTTAAAGCGGATCAGGATATCCTGCATGGTCTCATCCAGAGCATGTCCCATATGGAGCTGCCCGGTAATATTGGGCGGCGGGATCACGATGGTATAGGGCTTCTTTTCCGGATCCGGCACGGCGTGAAAATAGCCGCCTTGCATCCAGAAATCATAAATTCTTTTTTCCACTTCCTGCGGCTCATAGGCCTTGGCAAGTTCTGTGCTCATGGGTCGATCCCCTCCAAAGGTAAATTCCGAGAATTCTCTCGCTTTCTCTCCAAGACGATTGCGTTTTTTATTATTTCATTTTCCCTGTTCTTTGTCAACCGGCAGCAATTACGCACCTTGCGCCCAGCGTGTGAACACGACGGCCGCCTCTCTGCGGGCCGTGTAATTTTTCGGATTGAAATTGCCCTTTTCGTCCCCCTTGATGAGGCCCTTTTCATAGCAGGCGTAAACGGCCTCTCTGGCCCAGGAGGCGATCTTCCCATGATCCGGGAAGCGGAAATCGGAGGAAGCGCCCTGAAGCTCCATGACCCGGGCAAACACCACGCACATCTCTTCCCGGGAAATGGGGGCGTCCGGGCGGAATTTCCCGTCATGCCCCTGCATGATCCCCTCCTTCTGGACCCAGGCGGCCACAGAAGCGTACCATTTTCCCGGCTTCACATCGGAAAAGGAACTTTCCTCCTCTTCATTAAGCTGCGCGTGCAGCGCGTTGGCCAATGCCTTGGCAAACTGGGCCCTGGTCAACCGGTTTCCGGGGCAGAAATTGCCGTGCTCGTCCCCCTCAAAGATACCCAGCTCGTGAGCTTCCTCCACCGCCTCGAAATACCAGGCGCTGCGGGTCACATCCGGAAAGCTCAAGGGAGCGTAATCGCGACCCAGATACACATATGCCTCCCTGCTTTTTTTCGGGTAGGAAAACGCCATGTCCTGATGGCCGGAGGGCTTGCGGTAGGGGTTTCTCTCAATATGATCCTTCTCCTTGGAAAACTCCGTCTGCCCCAGAAGGGATCGGTCCCCTAACAGAAAGCAGTCGTAAACCGGCGCTTCTCCCCTGTCGTCCCAGGTGACGTCTACATGATACCACTCGCCGTCGTCCATTTTCACATTGTTCCACATATGCTCCTCGCTGACGCAGAGCACACAGGGGATCTCCAGCTGGTCGCAAAGCAGCTTGAAGGCCTTGGCATAGCCGTCGCACACCGGCTCAAACTCATCTCCCGCCACCAGAGCGCTGAAGGGGGTGTGGGAAAGCTGCTGTGTCTTTTCGTCCTCAGTCTCTCCCAGATAGGCGCAGCTTGACGCGAGAAGATCGTGAAGGGAGCGCACCCGGGTGTAGCAGTCGCCGCCGGACGCCTGAGAGGCAAGCTTATAGGCGCTTTCCATCATCTGCTCATAAAGCTCTTTCTCCTCTCCTTTATAAAGCAGGCGAAACCCAAAGGTGACGCCGGTGACTGTCACAGTGGACGGGCCGGAGCGATCCCACCGATAGCCGTACTGCATACTGACGGACCAGATCGCCTCAGGATGGTCATATCGGTAAGCGACGATCGCGGCCAGAAGGTCTGTATAAAGGGCCTGCACCGTGCTTTGAGAAGCGCCGGTGGGGATGAAATTGCGCTTGCTGTCAAACCGGCCGGAAAGCTTCAAGCCCTGCGCTCCCTTCACCCCGGAAAACACCGTATGGTAGCCGTCTGTTTCCACAGCGCGAAGGATCCGCTCCAGAGTAAGCCCCTCCAGCTCGTCATAAAAGGCCTTCTGTCTCGCGTTGAGCTGATCGCTGAAGCTCTCCTTAAAATCGGCCGCGCCTTTCAGGGAGCTTTCCTCCACGGAAAAGCTTCCCTCCTCGCTTTTTCTCAGGGAAACGCCGGAGGACGGAAGGAACCCCTCCTGCGATGAAAAGCTTTCCTCTGTGCCGGACAAAATATCCGGGGCTTCCGCCATTTCTCCGTATTCCGTCTCTTCTCCCTCAAAGGCATACGCGAAAGCGGTGCTTTCTGCGGCGGCCACCGCCAGAAAAAGGGAAAGGAAGAGACAAATCAGCTTTTTTCCAGTCTTCATATTTGATCCACCATACCTTAAAACGCTTCAAAATTTTCTTCTTCGGTTGATTTTGCTTTTCCCGCGGATGCGCCGCGGGAATTCCCACTATTTATTATCGCCGTATGGAGAGATGATGTCAATCCTTTTTTCATCCTTGCGCCCGATCGTTCATAGTTATTTGCAAAGCCGCGCCCTGACGCTTCCTTTTCCCTTGCCCGGAAATAGAAAATGATAAAAAAACCTTATCGATTGGGGAAAAAGCTGGCAATATCAGGAAAAAACGGCTTTTTCCTTGCAAAAACGGGAAAGTAGTGGTAGAATGTAACGGATTTGTAACCTTTAAAGTTGATTTTAAAAGGGCAGTTCTCCAATGAAAATGCCTTTGGAAAGGAACTCTTCTCAACATGATGAAAGAAATTTTGCAAAAACCCGTTTCGCTTCGCTTTCGCCTGCTTGCCGCTTTCCTCGCGGTATGCCTGCTTTTTTACGCTCTTCCAGGGCTTACCTTGAATGTACAGGCGGCCCAAAGCGGCACCTCCCTCTCCTTTGCGGAGCACGGCCTCAAGGCCTATCGGGACGGCTGGATCTATATTCTGGGCAACAAGGGGCAGCTGGTAAACGGACACAGAAGCTCTGACTGCGCAGGGCTGTTATACGCCTATTTCACGGACAATCACATGGCGACCCCAATGGGTGGGGCCACCTCTCAGGTAGAGCACGACTGCGTCTTTTCCGGCGACCTGGACGAGGGGCTTCCCAGGATCCACGGCCTCGCCCTTACCATGCCGGACTATAACGATCCCGGAACCGGGATCTACGGCCATATCGGCATCTATGTGGGCAACAACAGGGCTGCTGACAACAGCGATTCCACTTACAATATGCGCTATGAAACGGTAGTGGGAAATGACCGCAACTGGAACGCCTGGCATGTGTTTGACAACGGCCTGAAATATCCCAAGGACGGCTGGTACTCTATGGACGGGGCCATGTATCACTACACAAACTGCCAGTACGATGTGAACACCCGGATAGACGGCTATGAGATCGGAGAAGACGGCATTGCGAGAGACGCGGCCGGAAAGGCTATCCCGGTGGACGACACCATGAAAAACGATGGATACATAAGCGCCTCTCAGGTGGGAGAAGTCCTTCGCCGGCAGGGCTATGACGGCAAGGACAACACGGCAGACCTGGTAGGCATGGGAAGCGACGAGCCGGACCCGAATTACAACGGGCGCATCACCGGAAACGGGGTCAACCTTCGGGAAAAGCCCACCACGCTCTCTTCCCCCATTGTCACCACCCTGCTGCGGGGCACGAAGATCAATATCCTGGAAGAGGTGAAGGGGGAGCTGATCAAAAACGGCAGCGCCTCCTCCGACCTCTGGTACAGGGTGAAGACCTCCTCCGGAAAAGAGGGCTATGTCTGCTCTCTCTTCGCAAAGCGGACAAGCACCGGCACCACGACGGAGCTGGTGGCGCCCGCCATTACGGCGCAGGGCGGCTATGTCACCCTCTACACCCCCACTCAAAACGGAGAGATCTATTTTACCGTTGACGGCACGCTCCCCGATGAGAACAGCACCCCCTACACCGGCCCGAATTTTCAGGTGGGCTGCACCTATAAGGCAGTCACCGTGAGAAACGGGGAAAAAAGCGGTGTCACCACCGCCTCTGTGCTTTCCGACAGCAGTATTTTTACCGACTTCACCTCCTCCGCCTGGTATTTTGACGCGGTGGACGAGGCGGTAAAGCTGGGCCTTTTTGAGGGCACGGGACAAAGCACCTTCTCCCCGAAAAAGACCATGAACCGCGCCATGCTGGCCACTACCCTGTACCGGCTGGACGGCTCGCCGCAAATCACCCTCTCGCCGGAGGACCCGGCCTTTGCCGATGTCAAGAAAGGAAGCTGGTACGAAAAGGCGGTGTACTGGGCAAAGAGCCTGGAGATCACCGCCGGAACGGGAAAGGACACCTTCTCTCCCAACGCTCCCGTCACCAGAGAGCAGTTCGTCACCATGCTGTGGCGCTATGCAGGGTCCCCCGCCTCCACCGCCTCCCTCTCGGCCTTTGCCGACTACGGCAGGATCAGCCCCTTTGCCAAAGAGGCCATGTCCTGGGCGGTACACAGCGGGATCATCGAGGGCAAGGAAGGAAAACGGCTGGACCCCAAGGGAGTCGCCGACAGAGCCCAGGGGGCGAAGATCCTGGTAGAGTACTTCCGGCACACCTCTGTAAATTTCACACTGTGACCCGACGCAATAGATAAAAGCGACCCGGTTTCTGCCGGGCCGCTTTTTCTTTTCCCATAATTTATCTCGGCTGCGAAGAGCCGCTCCTGTTTCGGCCGGAAAGGGAAACTTTCGCGCCTGTGCTTTTATCTCTTCTTCAGGCGGATCACATTCCAGGAAGCGGGAGAAAGCTCGCTTTGCAGCAGGCCTTCCGACAGCTCGTCTCTCCCCTGTACCTTCCGGGGCTTGACCGCCTCGTTCCCTGCCGAATTCACGGCGAACAGATCGGAATGCTCCAGCACGATATGCTCCAAAAGCTCATAGTCCGGGAAGCTTCTCAGGTCAGATTCCAGGGTGATGCTGTCATGAAGGTCACGGTTCACCGCGAAAACGGTGATCTCCTCCTCTTCCTCATTCCAGACGGCCGCGCAGTCCACATCCGTTACATCGGTATAATCCATGGTGTCGTGTCTGGAAGCGCGAAGGGCCGTATTCAGCGCCGCGCCCCGGCCGAAGCGGGAAGCGTGCAGGTAGGGGTAAAAGCTGGTCTGCCGCCAGGCGGGGCCGTTTTCCTCCGTCATAATGGGGGCGATCACATTGACAAGCTGGGCAAGGCAGGCCATGCGCACCCGGTCTGAATGCTTCAAAAGGGTGATGAGCATCAGGCCCACCAGAAGGGCGTCCTCAAAGTCGTAGTGGTCTTCCAGGAGATGAGGGGCAACAGACCAGGGGCGGTTCTTCATGGTGTCGCTGTCCTGCTCATCCGCATGAAACCACACGTTCCACTCGTCAAAGCTTAACATCATATCCTTTTTCGCCCGCTTCTTGGCCTTGACGAAATCACAGGTGGAGATCACCGTGCGGATAAAATGATCCATATCGTCTGACTGGGCAAGGAAATTCTCCGTGTTGTGGAACCGGTTGCCGTAATAGGTATGCAGGGAAATAAAGTCCACATCGTCATAGGTCTCTTCCAAAACGGTGGCCTCCCACTGGGGGTAGGTGGGCATTCCCGTGTTGGAGCTTCCGCACACCACCAGCTCCAGGGAAGGGTCGATCTGCTTCATGGCCTTGGCCGTTTCATCGGCCAGCCTGCCGTACTCCAGCGCCGTTTTATGCCCTGTCTGCCAGGGGCCGTCCATCTCGTTGCCCAGGCACCAGGTCTTGATATTATGGGGGTCCTTCACCCCGTGGGAGACCCGCAGGTCGCTGTATTTCGTGCCGGAGGGATGATTGCAGTACTCCAGCAGATTGCAGGCGGCGTCGATCCCCCGGGTGCCTAAATTCACCGCCATCATCACATCGGCTCCCGCCTTTTTGCTCCAGGAGGCAAACTCGTTTACGCCCACCAGGTTGGGCTCCGTGCTTCTCCAGGCAAGCTCCAGCCGCCTGGGGCGGTTCTCTCTGGGGCCTACGCTGTCCTCCCAATAGAAATTGGAGACAAAGTTCCCGCCGGGATAACGGATGATGGGCACATCGATCTCCCTGACCAGCTCCAATACGTCCCTTCTGAACCCCTCCTCATCCGCCGAGGGGTGCCCCGGCTGATAGATCCCGCCGTAAACGGCCCTTCCCAGATGCTCGATAAAGGAGCCGTAGATCCTGGGGTCGATGCGGCTGATCTGAAAGTCCCGGTCCAGGGTGATCTTCGCAAATTTTTTCTTCATGGAAGCGCTTCCTCCTAAGCCAAAGAATAAAATTGTAAAATTGTGCAGACAACTTTTCCCTATTATAGTCTTCTCCCCCGGAAAAGTCAACCAAAGAAAAAGTAAAGACCCGATTCCGCTGAAAATACGGTCCTTTCTTTTTCCTTTTTTTGCGGTATACTTAAGGCAGAAAGTGAGGCGACGGCTTCATGGACCGGAAAGAGCTTTGCCGTCTTGCCGCCGGGGCGCTTCATTCCCGCCGGATCTCCCACAGCGTGGAGGCGGGAGGCGCTGCCGCTTAAAGAGCTGCTTCCCCGCTATTGGAACCAAAACGATCCCAAGACCTCTGCCCAATAACGCGTATCACAGAAAGGATGGATCATCGTGAAAATCACAGAGCTTCGCACCAATCATTTTATCGAGCCTCTGGGCATGAGCCTTCAAAAGCCCATCTTCTCCTGGGTGACTCAAAGCCAGGTGGACAAAAAGCAGGCGGCGGCCCGGGTCACGGTCCGAGACAACCGGGGAAGCCTTGTATTCGACAGCGGGAAGCTGAAAGAGATCTCCTCCCTGGGCTTTGAGGCCCCCATAAAGCTCTCTCCCCGCACCCGGTACACCTGGGAGGTGACGGTATGGGGAGACAAGGGCGGGAAGGCCTGCGCTTCGTCCTTCTTTGAGACCGCCAAGGAGGAAGAGCCCTGGAAGGGAAAGTGGATCGCCGCCGGGCTAAACGACAAAGAATGCCATCCGCTGCTTGCGAAAGACTTTTCTCTGCCTCAGGAGGTGGTTTCCGCCAGGGCCTATGTGTGCGGCCTTGGCATTTATGAGCTGTATCTCAACGGGGAAAAGGCCAATGAGGAATACCTTCTGCCCGGATACCACTGCTATGACAGCGCCCTGGAATACCAGACCTTTGACATAACGCCCTTTTTAAAGGCGGGAGAAAACACGATTGGCCTCAGCCTGGGGCCGGGCTGGTATAAGGGCGATATCATTTTCGACCGGTTCCACGACCTGTACGGGGACACCATGCAGGCTATCTGTGAGCTTCATATCCTTCTGAAGGACGGCAGTGAGCAGGTGGTGGTCTCCGATGAAAGCTGGAAAAGCTATCCCTCTCCGGTGACCTTCAGCAACATCTATGACGGAGAAGCCTTTGACGCCTCTCTTTTGACGCCGGGCTGGTCCTGCCCCGGCTGCAAAGCTCCCGCTTACAAAGTGGTCCTGTCAAAGGCAAGCGCTCCCCTTGTGCCCAGGCTCGGCCCCAAGATCGTGAAAAAGCACGCCTTTTCCCCCATTGAAGTGATCCACACCAAAAAAGGGGAAACGGTGCTGGACTTCGGCCAGAACATGACCGGCTGGGTAGAGTTTGAGGCGAGAGAGCCAAAGGGCAGCGAGATCCTGCTTTCCTATGGAGAGGTTTTGCAGGACGGCTGCTTTTACCGGGACAATCTGCGCACCGCGAAATGTGAATACCGTTACAAAAGTGACGGGACCCTCCGCCATGTCCGCCCCCATTTCACCTTTTACGGCTTCCGCTATGTAAAGGTGGAGGGCGTCTCCTCGCTGGACCCGAAGGATTTCACCGCCTTTCACATCCGCTCCGATATCGACCCCATCGGCCGCATAGAAACCGGGAATGCGAAAGTGAACCGGCTCTTTCAAAACGCCATGTGGGGCCAGTTTGACAATTTCCTGGATGTGCCCACCGACTGCCCCCAGAGGGACGAGCGCCTGGGCTGGACGGGAGACGCGGCCATCATCTCCTCCACCGCCTGCAAAAACCTGTATATGCCTGCCTTTTTCCATCATTTTGTGGAAAACATCCGCCGGGAGCAGGCTCATTTCGGCGGCTCTGTCCCCTTCTTTGTGCCCACGCCCAAGGTCAAAAAGCCGGGAGACTTTTTCTGGCTCAACGGCAACGACAAGGGCTGCGCGATCTGGAGCGATGTGGCTGCCATGATGCCCTGGGCGATCTATGAAAATTTCGGAGACCGCTTCCTGCTTCAAAGGGAGTATCCCGTCATGAAGGCCTGGGCAGAGCGGGTGCGTAAGGACGACCGGGCGGACGGAGACCGGGGCCTGTGGCTCAGGGGAATGCAGCTGGGCGACTGGCTCGCTTTGGACCGGGAGGACGGAGACACCCAGAACCCCTTCGGCGCCACTGACCTTGCCTATACCGCCACCGCCTTTTACTATTATTCCTCCTCCCTGACCTATAAGGCCGCAAAAGCTCTGGGCTATGAGGAGGACGCAAAGGAGTATGAGGCTCTCTCTGAGAAGATCAAAAAGGCTTTCCTCAAGGAGTATTTCACCGAGGACGGGAGCCTGAAGATCCACGAGACCCAGACCGCCTGCGTCATAAGCCTTTACTTCGGGCTGTACCCTGCAGGCGGAGCGAAAAAGGTGACCGATACGCTCCTGCGCCTGCTGAAAGAAAATAATATGCACCTGAATACCGGCTTCTGCGGCACTCCCTTTTTGTGCCTTGCTTTGACGGAAAACGGGGCAAGCGAAGCGGCCTATACCCTGTTTCTCAACGAGGACTTCCCCAGCTGGCTTTATGAGGTGAACCTGGGCGCCACCACCGTCTGGGAAAGGTGGAACTCCCTCCTGCCGGACGGCTCCATCAGCGGCACCGGCATGAACAGCCTGAACCACTACGCCTACGGCTCCATTGCCGACTGGATGTACCGGTGCGTCTGCGGTCTCAACCCCTCCGAAAAGGCTCCGGGCTACAAAAAAGCGGTGATCCGCCCGCAGCCCCATCCCCGTCTGGGCTTTGCCCGCCTCTCGATGGACTCTGCCTCAGGCAGATATGAAGTCCGGTGGCATTATGAGGGGGAGCAGCTCCACTATCAGGTGACCGTTCCCTTTGACTGTGAGGCTGAGCTTATCCTGCCTGACGGGAGAAGCTATTCTCTGGAGGCGGGAAGCTATACCTTCTGAGCTGATAAATCCCAATAAAAGAACCGCCCTGCCGGAAAATTCCGGCAGGGCGGCTTTTTGGGCACACCGCTTCTTTTCGAGAGGGCTTTTAAAGCCGGCCCTTCATGGTGTTCTGGCAATAGGTCTCCAGCTGTTCCCTGGTGGTCATCTTCACGCCGCTTTGCATCAGCTCTTCCTGAAGCACCGGCGGGAGAGAATCGAAATAAGCTCTGGCGTCCCGGTCCATGTCCTGCAAATCTTTTTCTTGCATGGCTGCCCCTTCCTTTCTGAAACAAGCTAAAAGGTAGGGTGCCCTGAAACTGCCGCTTTATTCCCCCAGCACCTTTGAAGCAAAGCTTTCGCCGAAGCTTTTGCATTTCAAAAGCTCCTCCTCGCTGGGCTTAAAGCGCAGGCGAAGGCCCTCGGAGACCTTCATTTTCAGCGCCGTCAGGCGCGCGGTGAGATTTGGCACCGCCTCGCCTGTCCAGCCGTAAGACCCAAAGGCCGCCGCCTGCTTGCCGCCGTGGATCGTGGGCAGCATCGTGGTGGAAAGGTCATAAACCGGCTTCAGCGCGTCGCCCAAAATGGTGGGCGACCCCAGCAGGATCCCATCTGCGGCAAGGAGCTTCCCGGGAAGCTCCCGGCAGTCGTCCGTCACCAGGTCGAAAAGCGCCGCTTCCACTCCCTTTGAGCGGATCCCCTCGGCGATCTTCTCTGCCATCATGGCCGTGTAGCCGTAGGCGCTGACATAGGCGACGACCACCTGCTTCGTTTCGTTCTTAGGAGGAAGGCTGCTCCAGCCGCGGTATCTCTCAAACAGCTCCTTAAGTCCTGTATCCAGTACCGGGCCGTGCCCCGGGCAGATCAGCTCCACTTCCATCCCTTCCACTCTGTCCAGCGCCTTGTTCATAAAGGGCTTGAAGGGACCTAAAATATTGTCAAAATAATACTTGGCAGCCCTCAGATACCCTTCCTCTTCTCCCGGCTCCATCCTGCTTTTCAGGATCTTTTCACTGGAATAGTGAGCGCCGAAGGAATCGCAGGTAAACAGGGCCTTGTCCTCCGGGATATAGGTGTACATGGTGTCCGGCCAATGGAGATTGGGCACGATCATAAAGCGCAGGGTCTTGCCCCCCAGGTCGATCTCCTCCCCCTCCTTTACCGCCCGGGAAGAGAAGGGCATATTGACGATTTCCTTCAAGAAGTTGATCGCCCCTGTCGTCCCCACCACCTGAAGCTTAGGGTTGCGCTTCAAAAGCTCGCAGGCGCTTCCCGCATGGTCCGGCTCGGTGTGGTTTACCACCAGATAGTCGATCTTCTCCAAAGGGACAAGAGCTTCCACCTTCTTCCGATACTCCTCGCAGAAGGTCTCTTTGGCCGTCTCGATCAGCGCCGTCTTTTCCCTGCCCTTCACGAGATAGGAGTTATAGGTGGTGCCGAATTCCGTCTCCATGATAATATCGAATATTTTCAAGTCCCGGTCCAGGATCCCGCACCAATCAATTCCGTTTTTCAGTTCCATGCTAACCATTTCCTTTCCTTTGGCTTTTCTGTTAGTATTTACAAATTGCCGGAAATATCATATCATAAGGGCGGGAAATCTTCCTGTTGTATTTGCAACACCCGGAAATTTTTCCCAAAGATCTGCTGGGGAGGAATTCTTATGCGTGAGCTTTCCGAGCTTTTGCTTTTTTCCGGGATCCCGAAGTCGGAATGCTGCCGGATGGCTGAGTGCTTCGAGGCCCCCGTCAAAAGCTTTTCGGCAGGAGAGATCGCCTACTCTTACGGGGCGGGGAAAAAATATATCGGCATTTTACAGCAGGGACAGGCGCAGCTGATCAAGGTGGACGCCCTTGGAGCGCGCAGCCTTTTGGAACGGCTTTCAGAGGGAGACGCCTTCGGAGAGCTGATTGCCTTTTCCTCCCTGCCCTATGACAGCCTCGCGGTGGAATGTGAAACCCTCTGCAAAGTGCTTTTTCTTCCCTGGGAAAAGCTTACCAGGCCCTGTAAAAACGCCTGCTCGTGCCATCAGGCGCTCATTGGCAACCTGTTTTCCATGCTCTCTCAGAAGGCCCGTTCTTTAAGCGAACGGGTGGAGGTGCTCTCCTGCCGCTGTATCCGGGAAAAGCTGCTGTGCTATTTCAGAATCCTCTCCTCCCAAAGCGAAGGGGATCTCTTCACGCTGCCCTTCTCTCTGAGCGCTTTGGCGGATTTTCTCTGCTGCGACCGCAGCGCCATGATGCGGGAGCTGAAAAAGCTGAAGGAAGAGGGGCTTTTAAAGCAGGCGGGGAAAAACGCCTATTCCCTGTGCGGGCCCGCCGTTTAAGATCCGGCGTCCGGCTCTTTTTTCACCCACAGAATCTTAGAAATCTCTTACAGTTTAAAAGGTAGTCTTGTACCCGCTGTGAAATTGATGTAAACTTTTCCCGAAAAAGAGCGGCGGCAAGCTATCGTTGCTTTAGAGACTCGCTTGGGGTCAAAATCATTCATTGAAAGAGGGAATTTTATGCTTTCCATCAGCGGCGTTACCAAAAAATACGGGAAAGTGATTGCAAATGACAATATCAGCTTTGCGGTGGGCGACGGACAGATCGGGATCCTGTTAGGGCCCAACGGCGCCGGAAAGTCCACCGTCATCAAGTGTATCACCGGGCTGCTGCGCTTTGAGGGGCGCATCGAGATCAACGGCCTCGTGAACACCTCTTTGGAGGCAAAAAGGCAGCTGGGCTATATTCCGGAAATGCCCGCCGTCTATGACCTTCTCACGGTATCAGAGCATCTGGAATTCATCCGCCGGGCCTACCGGGTAGAGGACGAAGCCTACTCCAGGGAGTTATTGGAGCGGCTGGAGCTTTCCGATAAAACGGACAAGCTGGGAAAAGAGCTTTCCAAGGGGATGCAGCAAAAGCTTTCCATCTGCTGCGCTTTGTGCCATCGCCCGCGGGTAGTGGTATTCGACGAGCCCCTGGTGGGCCTTGACCCCCACGCCATTAAAGAGCTGAAAGCGATTTTCCGAGAGCTCAAGGAAAGCGGCGCTTCCGTGCTGATCAGCACTCATATGATCGACAGCGTGGAGGACTACTGGGATGTGGCAAACATCATGGTAAAGGGCCGCTTCGCCGCCACAAAGCTCAATGACGGTAAAGAAGGAGAAAGCCTCAGCGATCTGTTCTTTGAGATCACAGAGGGCACAGAGGAGGCTGCCTCTAAATGAAAAGCGCTTTAGGATATCTTACGGCTGTCAAACTCAAAAACCAGCTCAAGGGCGTGCTCAAAAGCCCTTCCAAGCTGATCTACGCCCTGTTTCTCATTGCCATGTTCGTTTTGGTGGCCTTCTCCCGTTCGGGAGAAGCCGTATCCCAGGCCCGGCCCATCTCTGAGCTTGTGGCCATTCTGGTCCTCTTTTACAGCCTGATGTTTTTTCTGGTGTTCCTAAACGGCAGCGCGAGCAACACCCCCATGTTTACCCTCTCCGATGTGACGGTGCTGTTCCCCGCCCCCATCAGCCCGAAAAAGATCTTGTTTTACGGGCTTTTCCGGCAGCTGGGATTGTCCCTGCTTCTGGGCTTTTTCCTCTTGTTCCAGTATTCCTGGCTCAACGCCCTTTACGAGATCACATATTCCCAGCTGCTGCTGATCATTTTGGGCTATGCCCTCACCCTGTTTTTCGCTCAGCTGTGCGCCATGGCGGTGTATGTACGCTTCAGCGGCAAAGATAACGCCGGACGCGTTATCCGAGGCACTGTGGCGGCCTTGGCGCTGCTCTACCTGGGCGCTCTGATCGTCAGCTGCCGGGAAAGCATTTTCCCTCTGCTGTCCGGAGGAAAGGACTATGCGGGAGCCTTAAATGCCTGCACTGCCTTTCTCAGCAGCGTTCCCGGGCTTTTATTCCCCGTATCCGGCTGGGCGGCCGGGCTCACGGGAGGCATTTTCTCTCAGAATATTCCTGAGATCCTGCTGTTTTCCCTTCTGCTGCTGGGACTTCTTTTTGCCCTGGTCCTCAGCATTCTCATGGCGAAAAACAACTATTATGAGGATGTCCTGCAAACCGCCGAGGTGGCCCAGTCCAACGTGACGGCGCAAAAGGAAGGCAGGATGGCCGAGGTAGTCCCCAAGCATGTGAAGGTGGGAAAGGTGGGCCTGCGCCGAGGGGCGGGAGCTTCTGCCATCTACTATAAGCACAAGGTGGAAAACCGGCGCAGCGGAATTTTCTTTTTCTCCAATGTCTCTCTGATCTTCGCCGCCATCCTCATTGTCTTTTCCCTGTTTGCGCGCTTTATGGAAGGAGGCGCGAGCCTTGTGGCCGTGTTCTCCATGGGTACCTATTTTCAGCTTTTTTCCGTGGCTTTGGGGCGCTTCAACCGGGAGCTTATTAAGCCCTACCTGTATCTCATTCCGGAGCCGCCCCTGAAAAAGCTCTTGTACGCCTTAAAGGAAAGCCTTATCGCGGAGGCCTGTGAAGCGGTGCTGATCTTCGTGCCGGTGGCGCTGATCTTAAACGCCTCTTTTCCGGACGCTCTCTTCTGCATCGTGGCGCGCATCTCCTTCTCCCTGCTGTTCACCGCCGGAAACGTGGTGGTGGAGCGGGTGTTCGGCTCCATACCCTCCAAGGCGCTGATCCTTCTCTTCTATTTTCTCGTCCTGCTCCTCATGGCGGCGCCCGGCATCGCTTCAGGCGTCCTGCTGATGGCCTTTCTGCCGGACTGGGGCTTCTTCACCATGTTTTTCGGCATAGCCTGCGGGAATCTGCTCTGCTCTCTTCTCGCGCTGTTTCTCTGCCGGAACCTGCTGCAATACGCGGAGCTCAACAACCGGTAAAGCACAGGGCGTATGTGCCGGAAAGCAGGAAAACGCCGCGGCTTTCTGCCGCGGCGTTTTCCCAAAGCGAAAGGATCTCACAGTGTCTCAGCGAAGCATTTTTTCCACGTCTGTGATCAGGTTTCCCACTGTGTGAATGGCCTTCCCCGCACTTTTTTTCATGTTTCCCGCTTTTTTGTGGCTGCCGGAAAGCACCTTTGTGCTCACGGCGGCTACCGCCGCTCCTGCCAGGATCCCCATCCCGATCCCCTTTGCGGCGTTCATGGTCTGCTTATACATGGCGTCGAACCTCCCAATGATAATAATGGCTTTTAAAAGCTTCAGCAATGTCAACAGTTTCATGGTTCCCCTTTTCTCCTTTCTTTATGCGCAAAAAACCTGTTTTTTAAACTCTTTTTCAGAAAGGCAGTGATCGCTTGGCCTCCCTCAACATCGTCCTGGTAGAGCCGGAAATCCCCCAGAACACAGGCAATATCGCCCGCACCTGCGCGGTGACAGGCGCCGCTTTGCACCTTATCGGCCCTATGGGTTTTCCTTTAGACGACAAAAAGCTGCGTCATGCGGGCCTGGACTACTGGCCCTTTCTCACTCTTTCCTATTATGACAGTCTTTCCCAATTTTTCGAAAAAAACACCGGAAACCTGCCCGGAAGCGATCTTCCCGGATTTTTCTTTTTTACCACCAAGGCGCAAAAACGCCACTGCGATGTGGTCTACCCGGAAAACTGCTACCTCTTTTTCGGCAGGGAATCCGCCGGGCTTCCGGAAAAGCTTTTGTTTGCTCATCCTGAAACCTGCGTACGCATTCCCATGATGGATCAGATGAGAAGCCTCAATCTGTCCAATTCCGTGGCGGTAGGCGTCTATGAGGTACTGCGCCAGTGGGATTTTCCGGAGCTTCAATGCAGCGGACAGCTCAGAGAGTTCGACTGGGCGCAGGCAAAAAAAGATCATCCCTTTTCCCAGTTTTTATAGGCCTTTTCAATTTGTTCATAAATTTCTCAAAGGCATTTCAAAACTTTCCTTTATGATCCTGATATAGTAGGAAAGTTTTGGGAAAAGCTACGGATAAACGAGGAGGAGAGAGCCTTGGCCCACTTTATCGAGTTTGACAATGTATGCAAATTTTATACCATGGGTGAAAACCGTATTGCCGCGGCAGACCATATCAGCTTCTTTGTGGAAAAGGGAGAATTCTGTGTGATCGTGGGTCCCTCCGGCGCGGGAAAGACCACGGTGCTCAATATGCTGGGAGGAATGGACACCTGCGATGAGGGGAAGATCCTGCTTGGAGGGGAGCTGATCAGCTCCTATACGCCCCGGCAGCTCACCTCCTACCGCCGCTATGATGTGGGCTTCGTATTTCAGTTCTACAATCTGGTACAGAACCTGACGGCTTTGGAAAATGTGGAGCTGGCAAGCGAGATCTGCCGGGAGCCCTTAGACGCCCGCGAGACCCTGGAGGAGGTGGGGCTTAAAGACCGCCTGGGGAATTTCCCCGCCCAGCTTTCCGGCGGCGAGCAGCAGCGGGTATCCATCGCCCGGGCGCTGGCGAAGAATCCAAAGATCCTGCTGTGCGACGAGCCCACCGGCGCGCTGGATTACCATACAGGCAAGGCGGTGCTGGGGCTTTTGCAGGACACCTGCCGGAAGACGGGACGCACCGTGCTGGTGATCACCCACAACAGCGCTTTGACCGCTATGGCGGACCGGGTGATCCGCATCAAAAGCGGGAAAGCCATTTCCAACGAGGTAAACGAACACCCGCTGCCGGTAGAAGACATCGAATGGTAAAGAAGGAGAAAAAGGGATGAACAAGATCTATATACGCTCCGTTTTCCGCACCATTCGAAGCACCTTTTCTAGGTTTCTCGCCATTTTTGCCATTGTGGCCCTGGGGGTGGGGTTTCTTGCCGGCTTGCTCTCCTCCCCGGACGACATGCGCCTTTCAGCGGACCGCTATTACGATGACACCGGCCTTTACGACCTGCGGATCCTCTCCACCTTGGGCCTGACCGAGGAGGACCTGGAGGCTGTCCGCGGCTTTGAGGGCGTAGAGCAGGTGCTTCCGGTAAAGGACACCGACCTTTTGCTGCTCTCCTCCCAGGGAGACTCCTACACCGCGAGGATCCATACCCTCCCCGAAAAGGATTCCTCCGGCGTCAATACCCCTGTGCTTCTCTCCGGCAGAATGCCGGAAAAAAGCGGGGAATGCGTGGTGGTCGTCACGCCCTCCATTGTGGAGAGCAAGGACTGGATCGGGGAAACGCTCACAATAGACCGGGAAGAGACAGAGGAGGAAAAAGGTCTGCCCTCCTCCCTCACTGTGGTGGGCACGGTAAAGAGCTCCGCCTATCTCTCCATGGAACGGGAGCACACCACCGTGGGCGCCGGGACCGTGAGCTTTATCGCCTATACCCTGCCCGAAACCTTTTCCTACGACTACTATACCGGTTTTTACCTCACCGCCCGGGGCTGCAGGGAGCTCAATTCCTTTTCCAAAAGCTACGAGGATAAGGTGGACGCCCTGAAGGAAGCGCTGGAGCCTTTGGGAGAAGCGCGGTCCCAGCTTCGCTATGAGGAGATCATCGGAGAGGCTGAGGACGAGCTTCAAAAAGCCCAGAAGGAACTGGACGACAAAAGGACAGACGCCCAAAAGGAGCTTGCGCAGGCCGAAAAAAAGCTGACAGACGGAAAGCGCGAGCTCTCCGAAAAAGAACAGCAGCTCAAAGACGCCAAGGCGCAGATCGACGCGGGAGAAGCGCAGCTTCAGGAAAACCGCGCGGCCTACAACGCCCAGATCGCCGCCTCACAGCAGCAGCTGGACGAAGGCTACGCACAGCTGAAGAGCTTTGAGGACGCCCTTCAGGCGGGGCTTGAGGAAATCGAAAAGGCCCAGGCACAGATCGACGCGGGATACGCGGCTCTGGACGAAGGAGACCGCGAGCTTATCAAGGCAAAGGAGGAGCTGGACCGGACCGAAGCGCAGCTTCTCGCCCTGGAAAACGGAAAGCAGGCGCTGTGGCAGGCGGCGTCCGCTTTGGGACTTCCCGTCTTTGACACCTCCGACAGGGGAGCTCTCACTCTGATCGATACGCTTTCCTCCCTCTCTGAAGAGGCCGCCGCTCCCTTTGCCTCTCTGAAGGACGGACTTTTGGCCCTGGAGGCTCAGGGCCTTGACACCGTTTCCGCCAAGGCGGCTCTGGAGGCCGGGAAAGCCGAATATGAGAAAAATCTGCTGGCCGCCCAGCAGGCGAGAAAGGAGCTGGACGGGCAGCAGAAGGCCTTAAATGAAAAGGCTGCCCCTGTGCTGGAACAGCAAAAGATCTTAAAAGCGCAGCGGGAAAAGCTGGATCAGAGCAAGGCCCAGCTTCAGCAGGCCATGGCGGCTGCCAGGCTGGAATTCTATCAGGCAGAGGAAGAGCTGGAGGCTGCAAAAGCTCAGTACAGCGACGGACTTCTCAAGCTCAGCGAAGGGAAAGAAGAGCTGAAAACAGGAGAGAAAGAGCTGGAAGACGGGAGAAGGGAGCTGGACGAAAAGCTGGAGGACGCGGAAGAACAGCTGAGAGACGCCCGCGCCAAAACACGGGATATCGAAGAGGGGCAGTGGCTTCTTTTTACCCGCAGTTCAAACGCGGGCTTTTCCAGCTATTCCTCCAACGCGGACAAGATCTCCGCCATCGCCTCGGTTTTCCCGGTGTTTTTCTTCCTGGTGGCCGCTTTGGTGGTGCTCACCACCATGACCCGCATGGTGGAGGAGCAGCGCTCTCAGATCGGGACCTTGAAAGCGCTGGGATACTCTTCCGGCGCCATTGCCTTCCAGTATCTTTTTTACGCCGCTCTGGGGAGCGTGCTGGGCAGCGTGTTCGGCCTGCTCATCGGCTGCAGGCTGTTCCCCTATATCATCATCAACGCCTACAATATCATGTACGATATTCCCGCCGCTTTAACGCCCTTCTGGCCCTCCTACTGCCTATTCTCCTCTTTGCTGATGACCCTGTGCGCCCTGCTCTCCACGCTGCTTGCCTGCTGGTCTGAGCTGCGCACGGTTCCCGCAAAGCTGATGCTTCCCAAGGCGCCCAAGGCGGGCAAGCGGATCTTTCTGGAATATATCACGCCGCTGTGGGAGAGATTGAAATTCACCCAGAAGGTGACCGCCAGAAACCTCATCCGCTATAAAAAGCGGTTTTTCATGACGGTCATCGGCATCTCCGGCTGTACTGCGCTGCTGGTGACAGGCTTCGGGATCAAGGACTCCATCTCCCCCATCGTGTCTTTGCAGTATGAGGAACTTAACCGGTATCAGCTGATGGTGCTTTTGAAAAGCGAGGAGGCTCTTTCCGGAAAAGAGCTCAAAGCGCTTTTAAGCTCCGAAGAAGTGGAAGGGGCCCTGCCTGTCATGCAGAACGAGGGCCAGGTGATCCCGCAGAAGGGAGACCCCGGCGACAGCGTCTCCCTGTTTGTCCCCTCCGAACCCGATCTTCTGCCGGACTACTTTACCTTCCGCCGCCGCAGCGACCGGTCCCCCATCCCCTTTGACGAAAGCAGGGTGATCGTCACGGAGAAGCTGGCCCAGCGCCAGCATCTGAAGATAGGAGACACGATCCGCGTCAAAAACCAGGAGGGCGAAGAGGGCAGCTTCACCATTACAGACATCTGCGAAAACTATGTTTCTCACTATCTCTACCTCTCCCCGGCAGCCTATGAACAGGTCTTTCACACTCCTCCGGAAATGAACACGGTTTTATGCAAGCTTCCCGAAGGCTTCTCCCAGCATCAGCTGGACGGGCTTGTCACCGAGCTTTTAAGCTGCCGGGACGTAAGCAGCGCCTTTTCTACCACCGAGCTTTCCGAAAGCTTCGGCAACAGCATCAAAAGCATCGATTCCATCATTCTGGTACTGATCCTCAGCGCAGGAGCGCTGGCCTTTGTGGTGCTTTACAACCTCACCAATATCAATATCAGCGAGCGGGAAAAAGAGCTTGCCACCATCAAGGTGCTGGGCTTTTACGACCGGGAGGTCTCGGCCTATATCTACCGCGAGACCGGTATTTTGAGCCTGATCGGCACAGCGCTGGGGCTCATCCTGGGCTTTTTCCTGCACCAATTCGTGGTGCGCACCGCGGAGATCGACATCGTCATGTTCACCCGCACCGTGCTGCCTATGAGCTATGTGTACAGCGCCCTGCTCACCTTACTGTTCTCCGCTTTGATCTGCCTTGTCATGTACCGCAGACTCAAAGGCATCAGCATGGTGGAAAGCATGAAGGCCCCGGAATAAGCTTACGGAAAACGCGCTTTGCGGAAAAAGCTTCCCGCAAAACCCGGAAAGGGCTTGAAAAGGAGAATTTTTTAAGCTATAATACGGGGTGGTAAATTGTGTATTATTTTCCAAATAATCCAATCATAAAAAGGAGTGCTCAGCATGAACTACCTGAACAAGAAAACCGTTGAAGACATTGACGTCAGCGGCAAGCGGGTGCTGGTTCGCTGTGATTTCAACGTCCCCATGAAGGACGGCGTCATCACCGACACCAAGCGCATCGTAGGCGCTCTGCCCACCGTCAAGTACCTTTCCGACCACGGCGCAAGGGTGATCCTCACCTCCCATATGGGCCGTCCCCACAATATTTTCAACGAGAAGGTAAAGCTGGATAAAAAGGAAGCCAAGAAGATCGCCGAGCTGCCGGAGGGCGAGCAGGCCGCCGCCACCGAAAAGGCTCTGGAAGCCGCCAAGGGCGATGTGAAGAAATTCTCTCTGGCCCCCGTTGCCGCTGAGCTTTCCAAGCTTTTGGGCAAGGATGTGATCATGGCAAGCGACTGCATCGGCGCCGATGCCAAGGCAAAGGCCGCCGCCTTGAAGGACGGCGATGTGATGCTGCTGGAGAATATCCGCTTCCACGCGGAGGAGACCAAGAACGATCCGGAATTTGCCAAGGCTCTTGCCTCGATGGCGGAGATCTATGTCAACGATGCGTTCGGCACCGCTCACCGCGCCCATGCTTCCACAGAGGGCGTTTCCCACTACCTCCCCGCTGTCTGCGGCTATCTCATCCAGAAGGAGATCACCGTGATGGGCGGCGCTCTGCAGAGCCCGAAGCGTCCCTTCGTGGCCATTCTGGGCGGCGCAAAGGTTTCCGACAAGATCGGCGTCATCGACAATCTGCTCACGAAGGTCGACACCCTGATCATCGGCGGCGGCATGGCCTACACCTTCTTAAAGGCCCTGGGGCATCCCATCGGCACCTCCATCTGCGAGGAGGACAAGCTGGAGCTTGCCAAAACCACTATGGAAAACGCCAAGAAGAACGGCGTGAACTTCCTTCTGCCTCTGGACAACAAGGTAGGCAAGGAGTATGACGCCAATACAGAGAGCCGCGAGGTCCCCTCTGACGATATCCCGGAGGGCTGGATGGGCCTGGACATCGGCCCCAAGACCATCGAGCTGTTCTCCGACGCCATCAAGGGCGCGGGCACCGTGGTGTGGAACGGCCCCATGGGCGTTTCCGAATGGGATAACTTTGCCGCCGGAACCATCGGCGTGGCAAAGGCAGTGGCGGAAAGCGGCGCCATCTCCATCATCGGCGGCGGCGATTCCGCGGCTGCTGTAGAGAAGCTGGGCTTTGCGGACAAGATGACCCATATCTCCACCGGCGGCGGCGCCTCTCTGGAGTTTTTAGAGGGTCTGGAGCTTCCCGGAATCGCCTGCCTCAACGAAAAGTAAGAAAAAGGGCGGTTCTACCGCCCTTTTTAGTTATTGGTACTGCGTATTTCGCGATCAGACTTTGGAAAGGATTGATACAAGATGAACAAAGCATTGAGAAAGGCCGTCATCGCCGGCAACTGGAAAATGAACAAAACTCCCGAAGAGGCAAAGGAGCTGATTTCCGCCATTGCCCCCCTGGTAAAGGACGCCGGGTGCGAGGTCATCGCCTGCACCCCCTATGTAGATCTCTATAGCGCCCAGGAGGCTGCCAAGGGCACCAATATCCAGATCGGTGCGGAAAACTGCCACTGGGCTGAAAGCGGCGCCTTTACCGGTGAGATCTCCGCAAAAATGCTCAGCTCTATGGGCGTTGGGATCGTCATCATCGGCCACAGCGAGCGCCGCCAGTATTTCGGCGAGACAGACGCCACCGTTCATGACCGCGTGCGGGCCGCTTTGGACGCGGGCCTCACCGTGATCCTCTGCGTGGGCGAGACCCTCACTCAGAGAGAGCAGGGCATCACCGACGAGCTTTGCGCCATGCAGACCAAGATCGCTTTAAACGGCGTTTCCAAGGAGGAGCTCTCCCGCATCATCATCGCCTATGAGCCCGTGTGGGCCATCGGCACCGGAAAAACTGCCACCGCCCAGCAGGCCAACGAGGTGTGTGCCGCCATCCGCAAGACCATCGGAGCGCTCTATGACTCCAAGGCCGCAGACGGCATCACCATCCAGTACGGCGGCTCTATGAACGCCGGAAACGCGGCAGAGCTGCTCGCCCAGCCCGATGTGGACGGCGGGCTGATCGGCGGTGCCTCCTTAAAGCCCGGCGACTTTGCCGCCATTGTAGAGGCAGCCACCAGAGGCTAAGGCAACTTATTCGTCAGAAAGGACCTTATGAACCTATGAAAAAACCTCTTGTTCTCATGATCTTAGACGGCTTCGGCATCGCTCCCGATGAGGGGAACGCCATCGTGGCCGCCAAAACCCCCAATCTGGACAGAATTTTAAAGGAGAACCCCGTCACAAAGATCGGCGCTTCCGGAATGGACGTGGGGCTTCCCGACGGACAGATGGGAAACTCTGAAGTGGGACACACCAATATCGGCGCGGGGCGCATCGTCTATCAGGAGCTCACCCGCATCACAAAGTCCGCCCAGGAAGGGGAAATGAAAAAGAACCCCGCCCTTTTAAAGGCCATGAAGAGCGCGAAGGAAAACGGCCGGGCGCTGCATTTGATGGGGCTTCTGTCTGACGGCGGCGTCCACAGCCACAACACCCATCTCTATGCCCTTTTGGAAATGGCGAAAGAGCTGGGGCTTGAGGAAGTGTATGTGCACTGCTTCCTGGACGGCAGGGATGTGCCCCCCTCCAGCGGAAAAGAGTATGTGGAGGAGCTTTTGAAGACGCTCCAGAAAATCGGCGTGGGCAAGGTGTCCACGGTGATGGGCCGCTACTATGCAATGGACCGTGACAACCGCTGGGAGCGCGTGGAGAAGGCCTATGCCGCCATGGTTTACGGCGAGGGCGAAAAGGCAGACTGCCCCGTATGCGCAGTGGAAGCCTCCTATGAGAAAAATGTCACCGATGAGTTTGTGGTGCCCACGGTATGCGAGGGCGGGAAGCCCATTGCCGCCGGGGATTCTGTGATCTTCTACAATTTCCGCCCTGACCGGGCAAGAGAGATCACCCGCACCCTCACCGATCCGGATTTCTCCGGCTTTGAGCGGAAAAAGGGCTTCTTCCCTCTCACCTATGTGTGCATGACTCAGTACGACGCCTCTATGCCCAATGTGGAGGTGGCCTACAAGCCGGAATCCCTCAACAACACCTTCGGAGAGTATCTCTCGAAGCAAGGCATGACCCAGCTGCGCATCGCGGAGACGGAAAAATACGCCCATGTCACCTTCTTCTTCAACGGAGGAATGGAAAAGCAGTATCCCGGAGAGGACCGCATCCTGGTAAAGAGTCCGGCAGTGGCCACCTATGACCTGCAGCCGGAGATGAGCGCCTATGAAGTCACCGATAAGATGGTAGAAGCTGTGAAGTCCGGCAAATACGACGCTTTGATCTTAAACTACGCCAACTGCGATATGGTGGGACACACCGGCGTGTTCGAGGCTGCCGTAAAGGCGGTGGAGGCGGTGGATTCCTGCATCGGCCGCGTAGAGGCGGCGGTGAAGGAAATGGGCGGCTGTATTCTGCTGACCGCCGATCACGGCAACGCCGACAAGATGGTGGCGGAGGACGGCACGCCCTTTACCGCTCACACCACCAATCCCGTTCCCTTCTGTGTGATCAACCACCCCTGCAAGCTGAGAAGCGGCGGCCGCCTGGCGGATATCGCCCCCACGATGCTGAAGCTGTTAGACCTTCCAAAGCCTACCGAAATGACGGGAGAAAGCATCGTTTTGTGATCCATTGGTCCCGATCAGCTCTGTTTTATCTGCGCCGTAAAAGGAGTTCCCTTTTACGGCGCTGCTTTTCTTTTTGAAATTTTTTTAAAAAATGAGATATTTTTCCCGTCTGAAAGGTACTATCAGTGAAAAGCTTTTCAAAAGGAAGGAAGTGGAAGCCTATGGAGGAAGAACAGTTTGCCCAATATGTCCGGCGCTATTCCGACACCATCTACCGGGTGGCCTTCCACTCCTGCAAGAATGCGGCGGATTCCCAGGATATCGTGCAGAATGTGCTTTTGAAGCTCTACCGGGAGCAAAAGGAGTTTGAAAGCGAAGAGCATGTGCGGCGCTGGGTCATTCGGGTGACGGTAAATGAATCCAGAAAGCTTTTGTGCTCTGCCTGGTTTCGCAAAAGCGTTCCCCTAGAGGAATACGCTCAGACGCTGGAGCTGGAAGAACCGGAGGAGAGCACGCTGTTTCTCTCTGTTATGAGCCTGCCGAAAAAATACCGCGTTCCCGTGTATCTTTACTATTATGAGGAGTATTCCATCAGGGAGATCTCCTCTCTGCTTAACACCAAGGAGTCCACCGTTTCTACCCGCCTTGAGCGGGCAAGAAAGAAGCTCAGAGCCGCCCTTGGACCTGAGCAAAAGAAACAGACGGGAGAATGAGCTCCCCAAAGGTTTTCTAAGGAAAAACAGAAAGGAAGGCGTTCTTTTACCATGGAGGAAAAAGAATTGTTTCAAAAAACCTTTTCCAAGCTGAGAGCTTCTCCCGACACCGGAAAGGAGCTTGATTTCATGACAAACACAAAGAAACATCCCAAGAAATTCATTCTGCGCAAGCTGCTGATCGCCGCTGCGGTTTCGGCTCTGGCTGCCGCCACCGCTCTGGGAGCAAACGCCGCCACGGGCGGCGAGCTGTTCGGCACAGTGGTGACCTACCTGAGAAGCTGGACTGAAAACGGCACCACGTTTGACCTCTACGAAACCGAGATCAACGGCGAAAAAGTGTACCTCACGGTAGACAGCGGCGCCCAAGTGGAGGCGGATGAAAGCGAAGTCACCGTCTATATGGAAGATGAAGACGGAGCCGCCGCTCATCTGAATGGCGAAGCCGAAGTCACCACCTATATCACAGATGAAAGCGGGACCCATGAGGCTTCTTCCCAGCCGGAAGAGGTTCGGTGATCTCACTTCCTTTTGAAAAGGCCGGAAGGCTGCGGAGTACGATCCGCTGCTTTCCGGCCTTTTTCAGGTTAAACAGAGGATTTTAATAAAGGACTCCCCTCTTCCCCATCATTGGGCGTTTTTCTCGATGACCTCCGGCTTCACTTTGGAAAACACGATCTTCTGGCTGCTGTAAAGCCCAAAATAGCCGGAAAGCACAAAGCTCACTGCAATCGCCACGGCAAACAGCAAAAGCTCTATGGTGCCGAAAAGCTCCATGGCAAGAAACAGAGAGGCAATGGGACAATTTACGACAGAGCAGAAAAGGGCGATCAGCCCCAGCGCCGCAGAAAAACCGGCGTCCAGGCCCAAAAGCGGCCCCATAAAGCATCCGAAGGTGGCTCCCACAAACATGGTGGGAACGATCTCCCCGCCTCGGAAGCCCACTCCAACACAAAGAGCGGTAAGCAGCAGCTTCAGGAGAAACGCTTCCGGACGGACAGAGCCGCCGATGGCCTTTTCAATGATCCCGGTGCCGGCGCCATTATAGTCATAAAGCCCAAATACTACAGTAAGCACGGCCATCAGAAGCCCGCCCAGGGCAATGCGCAGATAAGGGTTTCTAAGGTATTTTTCCGCCAGATGAGAGGTTTTGTGGATCAGCGTGCAGAACGCGATGCTTACCACCGCGCACAGGGCGGCCAAAAGCACCGTTTTTCCCACGCTGAGAAGCTCAAGGGGCGGGATTCCCTGGGAGATCTGAAACGCAAGGGGCGAAACGCCGAAGGCCCCCGCGGTGAGAAACGCGCTGAGAGAGGAGACCATGCAAGGCAAAAAAGCGTTGCAGCGCAAAGCCCCTACCCGAATGACCTCCAGCACGAAAACGGCGGCGGTGATGGGCGTTCCGAACAGAGCCGAAAAGCAGGCCGCCATGCCGCACATGGAAAACACCTGCACATCCTTCCTGTTAAAACGCAGCAGCTCTCCGAAATTGTGGCCGATGCTGCCCCCCAGCTGCAAGGCCGCTCCTTCCCTTCCCACCGAGGCCCCGAACAGATGAGAAAGCACCGTACCCAAAAAAATCAGGGGCGCAAGAAGTGCCGGGACATGCTTGTTGGTACTTACGGATTCGATGATCAAATTAGTGCCCGCCTGAAAGCTCACCCTGCAAAGGCAGTAGCACAGCAGAGTGGCTATCCCCGCCAGAGGCAAAAACCAGACGAGAAAGCCGTGCTCCATGCGAAACTCCGTGACAAGATCGATAGACTTGTGAAACAGGGCTCCCACCCCGCCGCAGAAGGCCCCCAGCGCCGCAGCCCCCAGAAACCACTTTAAAAAAGCCAGCGTATAGTTTAACGCGGAACGGGCCGCTTCCGATAAAGACGCTCCGAAAGGCCGCCTTTTTGAAAAAGAGACCTTCTCCTGCGAAGATTCCTGCATTGAAACCGCTCCCTTCCAAAATTACCATCACGCCCACGATTATACTCCAAATGGTTTTCCTGTGCAAGCCGCTCCTTTTTCCAAAATTCAAAAAGGGAACTGGATTCTCTATATTTCCAATTTAGAACTATATCCTTTTGCCTGCTGTGTATACTAAAAAGAAAAAGATTTACGCGATCTTTTTCGGAAACTTCATCGGAAAGACACAGAAAGGACTTTCTCCTTTGAAACGCTTTTTATCTGTTGCGATCTGCCTTTTTCTCTGCTTCCAGCTGGGAGGCTGCGGCGATTTTGGCTATCAGGCAGATCTCTCTTTCACCTGTTTTTTACCTCAGAATATTTCCACGCTGGATCCGCAGACCGCTTCAGATCCCGCCTCAAAAGCTGTGATCAGCTCTATTTTTGAAGGGCTTTGCCGCCTGGGAGAGCAGGGCGAAGCTTTGCCCGGAGCCGCCAGGCGGTGGGATGCAAACGAGGACTCGAGCGTTTTCACTTTTCATCTGCGCTCCGGCGCCAAATGGAGCGACGGGCGGCCTGTGACGGCGGACGATTTCGTATTCGGCATTGCCCGCGCGCTTTCCCCCGCCACCGGCGCTCAGGGGATCGACGACCTGTTCATCCTGAAAAACGCCCGCGCCGTATATGCAGGCGAGCTGGACCCGGAGGCGCTGGGGGTCTCCGCCAAGGATGACAGGACCTTAGTCATCAAGCTGGAGCAGGGATATCCCGATTTCCCTGCCCTGACATCGAGCCTCCATTATATGCCCTGCAACCGGGAATATTTCGGGGAAAGCGAAGGACACTACGGCCTTTCCTCTCAATATCTCATTACCAACGGCCCCTTCACCCTTTCGAGCATATACGCCTGGAACACCGAATATGGGAAACGCTCTGTCTCACTGACACGCTCTCAAAACTACCGGGGAGAACACGCCGTCTCCCCCCAGGCGCTTTCCTATTTGATCGACTATGACACGCCGGTGGATACGGACCCTGTTTCCGCTTTGACAAGCGGAGCTGCCGACATCCTCCCCCTTTCCCGGGAGCAGGCCAGGGCTGCCGGTGAAGCTGGGTGCGAGCTTCTCGCCCTCAACGACGCGGTCACGGGGCTTCTGCTCAATCCCCGAGCGGAGGCTTTGAAGTCTCCCTTTGTCCGCGAACTCTTTTTTAAGACCCTTGACAGAGAAGACCTTCTTTCCCGCTGCCCCAAATTTGCCGAAGGGGAAGGCGAGGCTTTCGGTATCATGGCAGACTGCGTCCGCTGGAACCGGGAAAGCTATTATCAGGAGGGAGACGCCTTTTATCCCAAAGAGGATCCCGATCTTCTCTCCGGCCTTTCCGCCCTTCTAAAGTCGATGGACTGGGAAAAGCTGCCCAGCATCACCGTGATCTGTCCCGATGACGCGGATTCCGTCAATATGGCCAACGGCTTTTTGACCTCCTGGAACGCGAAGCTGCGCAATTCCTTTAATATTGAGCCTTTGAGCGCCGGCGAGTTTCAGGCTCGGATCGCTTCAGGGGATTACGAGGCCGCCCTCTATACACTCCACGCAAAGAGCCGCGCCCCCTTTGAGACTCTCAAGGCCTTTGAAAGCAAGGCCTCTCCCTCCCTGATGGAGGACTCCGGCTATGACGAGGCCCTGCACAGCCTCAATTTCGACCTTTCCTCATACCGGGAGCTGGAGGGCTTATTGGAGGACGCTTATGTGTTCTATCCTATTTATCGCAGCAACACCTATTACGGTCTGAGCCCCAATGTACGGGGGATCACGGTATCCCCCGATTCTGTCGTCAGCTTCCTCTTTGCTAAAAAGAAGCCCTGAGCCGGGAAGGATCGAGGCAGGGGATCTTTCGGCAGGCGGGTACCGCTTAAAGGAAGAGGTTTTCAAAGGGCAAGGGCGGTTGCCGGAAACACCGGAAAATTCTTTCTTCTTTTATTTTCCAAAACCACAAATTGCACTTGAAAAAATCACGGATAACCGCTATCATTAATTCATAGGTATAAAAAGACGCCGCAGCTCGGCGATAGTCTCTTTCAGAAAGGAAGAAGCCCTTTGGCATTTTGTGAGATCTCTCCGGAAGAGCTGGAGCTTAACTTTTTTACGCTGATCAATAAAGAATGGATGCTGATCTGCGCCGGGAACCGGCAAAAGCACAACGCCATGACCGCCAGCTGGGGCGGCGTCGGCGAGCTTTGGGGGAAATACGTCTCCACCATCTATATCCGCCCCCAGCGCTACACCCTGGAATTCGTGGAGCGGGAGGATTTTTATTCTCTCTGTTTTTTTGAGGAGAATTATCGAAGCGCGCTGAACCTCTTCGGGACCCGCTCCGGAAGGGACACAGACAAGGACAGGGAAACGGGCCTCACTCCTGTCTTCGATGAGGCCGCTCCCTATTACGAGGAGGCAAAGCTGGTGCTTCTGTGCAAAAAGCTTTACCGGCAGGACATGGAGGCGCGCTGCTTTCTGGGGCCGGAGAACCTGGAGAAATGGTATCCCCAGAGAGACCTGCACCGGATCTTTATCGGCGAGATCACAAAGGTGCTGAAAAAGGCCTGACCGCTCTTGCCTAAGCCGGTATGGCACGCCTATCCAGTAAAAGAAAGGACCCATTTGTTTCATGATAACCGTATCAGATCTGGCCCTGAGCTTTAACGGGCAGAATCTTTTTTCCCATGTTGATCTCCTGTTTCGCCCCGGAAACTGCTATGGGGTCATCGGCGCAAACGGCGCCGGGAAATCCACCTTCCTCAAGATCCTCTCCGGAGAGCTGGAGCCCTCCAAGGGGGAGGTCGTCATCGACGAAAAAAGCCGCTTATCCGTATTGAAACAGGATCACTTCGCCTACGAGCAATTCACCGTATTTGAAACGATTTTACAGGGCAACCCCCGCCTTTATGAGGTGTTGAAGCAAAAGGACGCCCTCTATGAAAAGCCTGACTTCACAGAGGAGGACGGGAATCTGGCCGCCCAGCTGGAAGCGGAATTTGCCGAATTGGACGGCTGGGAGGCGGAAACGGAGTGCGGCAAGCTTTTGCAGGGGCTGGGCCTTGACAGCCTGCTTCTCTACAACGGGATGGACACCCTGACAGAGGCTCAAAAGGTAAAGGTGCTTCTCTGCCGGGCGCTGTTCGGCAAGCCTGACATTATTCTTCTGGACGAGCCCACCAACGGCCTGGACAACCGTTCGGTAGAGTGGCTGGAAAATTTCCTATTAGACTATGACGGCACCGTGATCGTGGTATCCCACGACCGGTATTTTCTCAATAATGTCTGCACCCATATCGTGGATATCGACTACACCCAGATCAAGCTCTATGTGGGGAATTACGATTTCTGGTATGATTCCAGCCAGCTGATGCAGCGCATGCTGAAGGACCAGAACCGTAAGGTGGAAGAAAAACGGCGTGACCTGGAGGAATTCATCCGCCGGTTTTCCGCCAACAAGTCGAAATCCAGGCAGGCCACTTCCCGGAAGAAGCTTCTGGAAAAGCTTACCATGGAGGAAATGCCCGCCTCCTCCCGGCGTTATCCCTACGTCAATTTTCAGATGGAGCGGGAGCCGGGAAAGGAGATCCTCAGCGTAGAGGGGCTTTCCAAGACCGTGGACGGCGTAAAGCTTCTTTCCGATGTATCCTTCCGGGTCAACAAGGGAGATAAGATCGCTTTCCTTTCCCGAAACGAGCTTTCCCTCACCGCCTTGTTCCGGATCCTGTGCGAAGAGCTTGCTCCCGATGAGGGGGGCTTTCGCTGGGGCGTTTCCACCTCTTTTTCCTATTTCCCCCAGGACAACTCCCCCTACTTTGAAAACGGAGATCTGAGCATTATCAAATGGCTGGAACAGTACTCAAAGGACACCACGGAAACCTATCTTCGGGGCTTTCTCGGGAAGATGCTTTTTTCCGGAGACGATGTGTACAAGCAGGTGAGCGTTCTCTCCGGCGGAGAGAAGGTGCGCTGTATGCTCTCCCGCATGATGATGTTCTCCGGCAATGTTCTTGTTCTCGATCAGCCTACCAACCATCTGGATCTGGAATCCATCACCGCGTTAAACAACGCGCTCATTGACTTTAAGGGCGTCGTGCTGTTTGCCTGTCATGACCACGAGTTTGTGCAGACGGTGGCAAACCGCATCATTGAACTGAAATCAGAAGGAGGTCTTGTAGACCGCATGATCTCCTATGATGAATATTTAGAAACCTATACGGAAGGAAATGGAGCATTATGAAATTGAAGAAACTTCTCTCCCTCATCCTCATCGGGGCGCTGCTGCTTGCCTGTGTCCCCCTGTCCTCTGCTTCGGCAGAAGAGACCCTGTCCGGTTCTCTCGGAAACATCTCTCAGGAATATCTTGACTACCTGGAGCTTTCCGAAGAAGAGCAGAAAAACGTTCGTCCTCCTCTTCCCCTGGACCGCGCTTCCAGCCTGGAGTCTGACTCCGGCAAGCAGGCCGGGCCTTTGCCCTCCTCTTACGACGCCAGAACACAGGGCTACCTTTCCCCGGTGGAAGATCAGGGCAATTCCGGCTCCTGCTGGACCTTTTCCGCTACGGAAAACCTGGAGAACTACTTAAACCGCAAAACCCCTCTCGCGGACGGGCAGAGCTATAACTTCTCCCCGCGCCATATGGAGTTTTTCAACAGCCTGATCCCCAACGATCTGTACACCGGCTCTACGCCTTACCGGCAGGCTGATTCCGGCGGAAACCAGTACCTGAGCTCCAGCTATTTCATGCAGGGCGCAGGTCCTGTAGACGCTGTCGGGTCTATGGCGTTCCAGGATTATTCCATGAGCGGCTCAAATATCATCATTCCCTATCCCACCCGCGCGGAGCTCACCATGGCGCCTGACGCCTGGGTCACCGGCTATATGTTCTACCCCGAGGTGGACACCAACCGCCTTTCCTCCAGCCTGGCCGCCTTGCGCTCCCAGATGAAGCAGGGCGTGCTGGACTACGGCTCACTGGATGTGGGCATCAACTGGGTGGACGCCGGGGTCTGCTTTAACAGCGCAAACAACTGCTACTTCAATCCCGCCAATACCCCCTATGCTACCAATCACGCCGTTTTGCTGGTAGGCTGGGACGACAATTACCCCGCCACCAATTTTAGCCCGGTGGGAGGCTATATCCCTGCCAATGACGGCGCCTGGATCATTCAGAACAGCTGGGGAGACAGCGTTCAGGAAAACGGTTTCTTCTATGTCTCCTATAACGACCTTTCCATTTATGAGCTTTCCACCACGGTGACTGAGGCTCAGGTAAATGTAGACTATGACAACGCCTATGTGCTGGACCCCATGGGCCAGACCATCAGCTATACGCCTGACCAGGGCACTTCTACCATCCTGGTTGCCAACGTGTTTGACAAGGAGCCCGGCGCTGAGGAATTGACTGCCGTCAACATCGGCCTGTGGGGCAACACCCGGTATGAGATCTATGTCAATCCCACCGGCGCTGTGAGCACCTCCGGCCTGAGCCCTGTGGCTTCCGGCAGCACGAACCTGATGGGCTATCTCACAGAGACGCTCTCCTCCCCTGTAACGCTTACCGGCAAACGGTTCTCCGTTATCGTCAAGTACACCCTCTCCGGCGGCGCTGTCGTTCCTCTGGAGGGCCGTATCGGAAGCAGCATCTATCAGACGGTGGACGCCCCGAAAAAGAGCACCTACCTGTCTGAAAATAACGGGAGAAGCTGGGAAGAGCTGAGCGTTTCGGCGAATTATTCCTCCAACGCCTGCATCAAGGCCTTTACAAGAAACGGCTCGGATAAGACCATTGTGACCATCGTCGGAGACGACAGCAGAATGCTTTTCGAGGTGTACCGCACCGATAAGACCCCGGTCTCTATGCGGGCAGACGGCACCTTCTCTCTGGCGCAGAACACCAAATATGTCTATGAGTCCTACCTTGCCCCCCAAAACGGCGGAAAGCTTCAGACCTATTACAACACCTTTACTACCGACGGCTCCGGCTATATGACGGTCTATGCCAAGCCCCACGGCCTCCCCTTTAAGGATGTCTCTGAATTCTCCTGGTATTTTGACCCGGTGCTTTACTGCTATGAAAACGAGCTGATCAACGGCGTTTCCGCCACCTCCTTCGCTCCGGGAAGAACAGCCAACCGCGCCGCGCTGATCACAGTTCTCTGGAGAATGGCCGGCGAGCCCAAAGCCTCCAAGGCCGCAGGATTTAAGGATGTAAAGCCCGGCGATTTCTGCTATGACGCTGTCAACTGGGGCGCTGAGGTGGGCATTACTACCGGCACCACCAGCGAGACCTTCTCCCCCAAGAAGAATATCCTCCGGCAGGATTTCGCCGTTATGCTCTACCGCTACCGCGAGCTGGTAGAGGAAAAGGATACCTCTTTAAAAGCACCTCTCACGAAGTTTGAGGATGCCGGAAAGGTATCAGTCTATGCGAAGGACGCCATGTCCTGGTGCGTAGCAAACAATATTCTGAGCGGCCGCACACCTACAGAGCTGGCTCCCCGCGGCGTTATCAAGCGCTCTGAAACCGCCGCCATGCTGCAGCGCATGATGGCAGTGGCCTGAGCTTCATTTCCCGATAGAAAGGCTCCCCGGATAGGTTTTTCCCTATCCGGGGAGCTTTTTGCGCTGACCTCTCTGTTAAGCTTCGAGAGAGAAATCCTCCAAAAGCAGAAGCTCTAAATCAGGCTCCAAGTCCATTTCTCCGGCCACCCGGCGGGAGCAGGCCAACACGGCCTCCTCCACCTTGTTCCTGGCCATGCGGCCGTTTCCGTTTTTCCGGCTGTCCTGCCTTTGGGCGTTTTCATAATAGCGCAGCAAAGGCTCTTCACAGGCTTTTTCCATCCGGTAGCCCTTACCTCTTACGATATTTTTTGTGATCTCCAAAAGCTCTTTTGCCGTATAGTCCGGGAACTGGATCACATTGGGGAAACGGGAACGCAGCCCGGAATTGGCCGTGAGGAATTCCTCCATCTCTTCGGAATACCCGGCTAAGATCACCAGCAGGTTCTCCCTGTGATCTTCCATTCCCTTGACCAGCGTGTCGATACATTCCAGGCCAAAGCTGTCGTCACGGCCGCGATAGAGAGAATAGGCCTCGTCGATAAAAAGGACGCCTCCCAAAGCAGATTCCAGAGCCTTTTGCGTCAGCGGCGCCGTATGGCCCACATACTTTCCCACCAGGTCTCCCCGGGACACCTCGATCAGCTGCCCTCCCTCCAGCACGCCGATGGCCTTCAAATACCGGGAAACGATCCTGGCCACTGTGGTTTTTCCGGTGCCCGGGTTTCCTGTAAAGATCATGTGCATGGAAAGCGCCGAGGTTTTTAAGCCTTTTTCCTTTCTCAGCTGCTGGATCTTGAAATGGTCCTCCAGAGAGAGGATGTATTCCTTTACCGGCTCAAGGCCTACGATTTCGGAAAGCTCTTTCTGAACGGCTTCTATCGCTATATGGGAAGAGGACTCCCCCTTTTGTGTGATCCAGACCTTTTCCGCCGTCTGAATGGCTAAGCGTCCCTCCCGGACGGTCAAAACCGCCTGCTCCTCCGCCTTCTCGTTTTTCAGCCTGTATTCGCTCAAAGCCCGGAAAAGCCCTTCAGTCTCCCGGAAAAGCGAGGGGACCCCCTGATCTCTTTGATAGCTCTTTGCCAAAAGCTTCTTTTCCTCTTCGCCGAAAACAAGGGAAATAGAGAGCTTCTTTTTACACCGGGAGCAAAGCTCCCTCAAAGCCCTTTCGCACAGGGAAAGGACTGCCTCCTGCGAAAAGGGCTCTGTTTCGCAGATATCATCCAAAGCGGCTAAAAAGGAAGCGCCGAAGGTATCGGAAAGCTTTTGGAGAGAGCTTTCTGTCAAAAGCAGGAGATACCTCCCCTGGGCCGAAAGGGACGATACCGCGTCCGGCACAAGGGCAGAGCCGGTATCCACCAGCATCCCCTTCTGCTGGGCATAGCGGCCGGACAGGGGAAGCTCCCCTGTCAGAAAAAGCCTTGACACCATGCTCAGAACCGCAAGAGGCGCTTTTTCATATTCTTCAAAGGCCAGAACAGCCGCCCCGCTTTTCAAGGCAGAATACAGATCCTGAAGGAAAGCCTTCTCCCCCTTCTCCTCTTCATAACGGGAGAGAGAGAAAAACGCGGTCTTCGGGCTTTTCAGCACACCCTGCCGGGCGAGAGAAGCGCATATGGTTCTGACTGCCGTATGCTTACCGGTGCCCTTCGGGCCGATCACTGCGATCCTGCCCATAGGCTTATGTTCTTCTGTACCTGTCACAAAGGGCCGCCTTAAGGAGAGGGCAAGGCCTGAAAGGAAATCCTCCTGCTCCAAAACCTCCAGGGCGGCTTCCTTCCGGGCAGTTTCAAAGGCTTGTCTCAGGTCCTGCTCGTTTCCCCGATTGCTCACAGGCTCTGAAACCGGGATCCGGTCCTCCTGAAGCCTTTTCTGAAGGCCGCCGATCTGCGCCTGTACCTCCTGGGTCAAGGTCTCGATCTCCTCACTCAGAGAACCATTTTCTACGGTTTCAAGGGCCTTTTGGAGCTCTTTGGAGTTTGGCTGCTCCCCCGCTCCTATCTTCAGCTTTCCTCCCCGGAACATGGAATCCAGAATGGAATCGATATCTTCTTTCACCGCTGTGCTCTCCTTTCCTCATCTTTTCCGCCCCGGCTATGGGCGGGGGTCCAGATCTTCCAAGATCGCCTTCAGGTCTTCCGCGTCCAGCTGCCCCGGCGCCGAGGCCCTTTTTCCGGACGCAAAGGTGACCGCAGACCCGAAAACACCCCCCGAAACCCGGCTTATCTTTCCGAGCGGCCCCATGGACATGGTGATGACCGGGCCGATCTCCTGAGAGGCCCGATAGGTGGCCGAAAGCAGGGCGAGCACATCTGAGGGGGAATGAGGCATGGCGGCGAATTTGGGAAGGTCCGCCCCCAACTGCTTCATCTCTAAAAGGGTCTGACAGATTTCCTCCTCCGGGGGCGTGGCCTGAAAACAGTGGCGGGATACCACGGCGAGAAGCCCTTTTTCATGGGCTTCAAGCAAAAGCCTTTCCACCCGCTCTTTCCCGCTGGAAAGCTCCAGGTCGATCATGGAAAACCCTCCTTTTTGGATCAGAGAAAAGACCAGCTTTTCATATTCCTCCGGGGCAAGGCGCGCCTTGCCCCCCTCCGCTTCCGTGCGCACTGTGCACAGCAGGGGCCGACCCCCGATCCGCTCACGAATAAAGCCCAGCGCCTCCAGAGGATCTCCAAAATAGCAGTCGACCCTCCACTCAAAAAGATCCGCCGGCAAAGCTAAAACGTATTCCAGCTCCGCCGCCAACGCGGGGATCCCCTCTCCTGTCAGCGGCACACAGATTTTCGGCTGTCTTGTATCTGAAAAACAGGATTTCATTTTCTCATCTCCCCTATCCATTACCATTTCCAAAACCCGGCAAACTTAACCTGAGTTTCAGTATACTTGCCAAAAAAAGAAAAGTCAATTTTCCGCGTCAAAATTCTGGGCCCGCCTTGTCCTTCTTCGCAATATCCTGTATAATAAGGGAAACGGCTTTCGGGAAGCCGCAGAGAGCGAGAGTACGGGAGGATTGCGCTATGACATTGAAAAGCCAAGAAGTCAGGAAGATCGCGCCGGAAATGGACCCTTTGCGCATGGGAATGGGCTGGACCGCCGAAGATCTTGAAAAGCCGCAGGTGCTGATCGAAAGCACCTACGGGCAGAGCCATCCGGGCAGCGCTCATCTCTTAGAGCTGTCTCAGCTGGCGGGAAAGGGCTGCGATGAAGAGGGGGCAAAATCTGCCCTCTATTTTGCGACGGATATGTGCGACGGCATGTCTCAGGGGCACGACGGTGGGAATTATTCCCTCGCTTCTCGAGACACCATCGCGAATTTGATCGAGATCCACTCCAACGCCACTACCTTTGACGCGGGAGTTTTTCTCTCCAGCTGCGACAAATCCGTGCCCGCCCAGCTGATGGCCATCGGCAGAGTGGATATCCCCTCTATCGTGGTGACGGGAGGTGTGATGGAAGCAGGGCCCGATCTTCTCACCTTAGAGCAGATCGGCACCTACAGCGCCATGTTCCAGCGGGGAGAGATCAGTGAAGAGCAGTTTACCTATTACAAGCACCATGCCTGCCCCTCCTGCGGAGCCTGCTCCTTCATGGGAACGGCCTCTACCATGCAGATCATGGCCGAAGCCCTGGGGCTGATGCTTCCGGGAAGCGCCCTGATGCCCGCCACCTGTGACGATCTGAAAAAGGTGGCCTTTGAAGCGGGACGCCAGGCTGCGAAGCTTTGCGGAAGCAGACTCAGCGCCAGAAAAATCGTGACCAAGGAGAGCTTTGAAAACGCTATCATGGTACACGCCGCGATTTCCGGCTCTACCAACACGCTGCTGCATATTCCGGCCATTGCCCGGGAATTCGGCGTTTCCATCGACGCCGAGGATTTTGACCGCCTGCACCGGGGCGCTCATTACCTTTTGAATATCCGCCCCGCCGGAGAGTGGCCCGCGGAATACTTCTATTACGCCGGTGGCGTTCCCCGCATTATGGATCAGATCAAGTCCATGCTCCACCTGGATGTGATGACGGTGACCGGGAAGACCCTGGGCGAGAACCTTCAGGAGCTTTCCCAGAACGGCTATTATGACCGCTGCGAGGAGCTTCTCGCCAAAACCGGAAGGAAAAGCACCGATATCATCCGGAAATTTGACGACCCCATCGGCACAAACGGGGCCATTGCCGTGCTCAAGGGCAATCTCGCCCCCGACGGCGGCGTGGTCAAGCACAGCGCCGTTCCAAAGCCCATGCACAAGGCGAAGCTCGTTGCCCGGCCCTTTGACTGCGAGGAGGAGGCGATCTCGGCTATCCTCACCCATAAGATCCACCCCGGAGACGCGGTGATCATCCGTTATGAAGGCCCTAAGGGCAGCGGAATGCCGGAGATGTTCTACACCACAGAGGCCATCTCCTCTGACCCTGAGCTTTCCGCCTCCATCGCCCTTTTGACAGACGGCCGGTTTTCCGGCGCCAGCCGGGGCCCTGCCATCGGGCATATCTCCCCGGAAGCGGCGGAGGGCGGCCCCATCGCTTTGGTAGAGGAGGGCGATCTCATCGAGATCGATATCCCCGCAAGGGTCCTTCGGATCTACGGCGTGAAGGGCGAGGAAAAAAGCGAAGCAGAAATCGCTGAGATCCTGGCCCGCCGCCGGGAAGCCTGGAAACCCAGAGAGCGCAAATACCGTTCCGGCGTTCTGGGACTGTTCACAGAAAAGGCCGCCTCTCCCATGAAGGGCGGATATCTTAACTGAATCGGGCTGTGAAGGCCGGATCCGGCTCGCTGCTCACCTATAAGGTCTCATACAAAGGAGAGGAGATTTCCATGAACCACGCAACAGAAATTCTGCGGCAGACAGGCATTATCCCCGTTATCAAGCTGGAAGAGACGCACAAGGCGGTCCCGCTGGCTCAAGCGCTTCTCAGCGGGAGAATTCCCGCCGCTGAGATCACCTTCCGTACCAAAACCGCCGCTCAGTCCATTGAAAATATCGCAAAGGCCCTGCCTCAAATGTTCGTCTGCGCCGGAACGGTGCTCACTGTGGAACAGGCGAAGCAGGCCATCGACAGCGGAGCAAAGGCCATCATTTCCCCCGGCATCAACCCGAAGGTAGTAGAGTACTGTCTGAGCGTTAATATTCCGGTCTATCCCGGCTGCGCGACACCCACAGAGGTGGAGACCGCACTGTCTCTGGGCCTTGACACCGTGAAGCTATTTCCCGCTCAGGTGGTGGGCGGAGTCAAAATGCTCAAAGCCCTTTCCGGCCCCTATCCCCAGGTGCGCTTCATGCCCACCGGCGGGATCTCCCCACAGAATGCGGCGGAATATTTAAGCCAGCCCAATGTCATAGCCTGCGGGGGAAGCTGGCTGTGCCCCCAAAACGCTTTGGAGGAGGAAAACTGGGAGGAGATCGCCTCCATAGCAAAGACCGCCTCTGAGCTGGTGAAAGAAGCAAGGAAGCAGTGATCGGCTTTTAGATATCAGCAATTGGCGAAAGCCGCGGGCCAAAGCCCGCGGCTTTTAGTTGTTAGTTTTTAGTGGTTAGTTGTTAGATACTGGATACTAGATAAGCCCTCCCCGGCACTCTTCCCTGCCTCCCCTTATTTATAGAAGGGGAACAGACTGTTTCACAGTCTGTAGGGTCAGCGGAGCTGACGGAGGGGATCGCAAAGGGAACACAACCCCTCAGTCACGGCACAGCCGTGACTGCTTTCTCGCCTGCCGCCTCGGTCAGCGCTAGACGGTTGCTATGCCCCGGTGGGGCATGTCCAGCAATGTCTGAGGCGGCAGCTGAGTTCGCCACCGGCGACACGCTCTCTCGGCTGCCGCCTCGGTCAGCTCGCAGCTTGTGTCCCACTGGGACACGCTCGGTCTCGCCTGCCGGCTCGGGCGGCGCTGAACGGTCGCCACCGGCGACCAGCGCCCCATAGGGAGAGCCAAGTCTAACAACTAATATCTAACATCTAACAACTGCCAGTGAAGGAGCCAAGAGAGGGGCTGCAAAGCCGCGAATCGCAGAAAGCCCCTTGGCTCTCCAGGGAGAGCCAAGGGGCCCTTCTAACAACTAATAACTAACAACTAACAACTGCCAAGGGGAGCCAAGTCTAACAACTAATATCTAACATCTAACAACTGCCAGTTGGGAAACCAAGTGAGGGGCTGCAAAGCCGCGAATCGCAGAAAGCCCCTTGGCTCTCCAGGGAGAGCC
>CAZMFF010000001.1:58894-76811 GCA_964565505.1 uncultured Acutalibacter sp.
AAGGGGCCCTTCTAACAACTAATATCTAACAACTAATATCTAACAACTAACAACTACATATGGTAGACCGCGTCGGCGGGAAGGATCTCGAAGCCATTATCCTTCAAGGCCTGGGCGGCCTTCGCCCCATTGCTGGTGCGGATGATCACATAGGCCCTTCCCTGGTCCCGGCTGATGAAGGCGTACATATACTCCACATCGAAGCCCTGATCTGCCAAAAAGCGCACCGCTTTGGAGAAGGTGCCGCGCTCGTCGCTGATGCCTACCGCGATCACATTGGTCAGCGACACGGTCATGCCGTGCTCCTTTAAAGCCGCAATGGCCGCGTCAGGTTTATCCACAATGACGCGCAAAATACCGAAATCGCTGGTATCGGCCACCGAAATGGCACGGATATCCACCTGGGCCTCGGCCAGCACCTCTGTGATCTCTGCCAGACGGCCGGGCTTGTTTTCAATAAAGACGGACAGCTGCTGGATCTGCATAATGACACGACCTTTCCCGATAATTTAAAGGATCTCCCCGCGAAAGAGCTTTGAGGAACAGCCCTTTTCTTCATTGTAGCAGAAAGTATTCCGTTTGTCGATAGGCGAACTTTCTCAGGACTTGAACAAATTCCGGTTGTCGATGACCCGCTTCGCCTTGCCCTCGGAGCGCTCAATAGACTTGGGCTCCATCAGAGTGACCTTGGCGCCAATGCCCAGAATGGACTGCAGAGCACTGGAAATCGACCTTTCCACCTTCTCCATATTCTTTACGGTATCGGAGAACTGCGCTTCATTGACCTCCACCTGCACCTCCAGCGTGTCCAGATTATTCTTCCTGTCCACGATCATCCGGTAGTTGGGCTCCATTCCCAGCTTCAAAAGCACCGTTTCGATCTGAGAGGGGAACACATTCACGCCCTTGATCACCAGCATATCATCGCTTCGTCCCATGGGCTTGCTCATCTTCACATGGGTGCGCCCGCAGGAGCAGGGCTTGCGGCTCAAAACGCAAATATCCCGGGTGCGGTAGCGAAGCAGCGGGAACGCCTCCTTTGTGATGGAGGTAAACACCAGCTCGCCCTTCTCCCCATCCGGCAGCACCTCTCCCGTGTCGGGGTCAATGATCTCCGCAATAAAATGGTCCTCGTTGATATGCATTCCTGTCTGCTCGCTGCACTCAAAGCTGACGCCGGGGCCGCTGGTCTCTGTCAGGCCATAGATATCATAGGCCTTGATTCCCAGCTTTTCTTCAATATTGCGGCGCATTTCCTCTGTCCAGGCCTCTGCGCCGAAGATACCAGCCTTGAGCTTGATCTGATCCCGCAGGCCCCGCTCGTGGATACTCTCCGCCAGATAGGCCGCATAGGAGGGAGTGCAGCAGAGAATGGTAGAGCCCAGGTCCACCATAAACTGAAGCTGCCGGTCCGTATTTCCCGAAGACATGGGTAAGGTCAGGCATCCCACCTTATGGCTGCCTCCGTTGAGACCGGGGCCCCCGGTAAACAGGCCGTAGCCGTAGCACACATGACATACGTCGTCCTTCGTTCCTCCTGCCGCCACGATAGCCCTCGCGCAGCAGTCCTCCCACAAGTCCAGGTCATGCTGGGTGTAAAAGGCCACCACTCTTCTCCCGGTGGTTCCGGAGGTGGACTGAATGCGCACGCAGTCGGAAAGGGGCCTTGCCAGCAGTCCGTAAGGATAGGCCTCTCTCAAGTCGTCCTTTGTCAAAAAGGGAAGCTTATGAAGATCCTTTACCCCGGTGATGTCCGCCGGCGTTACTCCCTTCTCTTCCATTTTTTTGCGGTAATAGGGCACATGCTCCCACACGCTGTGTACCTGGCTGACAAGGCGCTCGCTCTGCCACTTGAGGATCTGCTCCCGGGGGGCGCACTCGATCTCCGGCTGATAGTACCGCTCCATTTTGAAAACTCCTTTCAAAGCTTGTTATTATGCCTCAAAGCCCAACTGAAAGGCTTTTTGATTCAGCTCTAAGAATTTTGCCTGTACGCAGTGCTCCAATGCGTCAAGCCACACTTCCCTGGGAAATGCCATCTGCCTTGCCATAGCGCCGATGAGCACCACATTCACCGCCTTGACAGAGCCTGCCTGCTCCGCTAAAGAAAGGGCGTCCACCGCCGTCACCTTGACCCCCAGCTTTTCTATGGAGCTGAGAAGCCCCTGCGGGTACTGGGCCGCTCCGGTGACCACGGGCATGGGGTCGATCCTCTGCGTATTGGCGATCAGCGAGGCTCCGGGCTTGAGATAGGGCAAAAACCTTGCGGCCTCCAGCTGCTCAAAGGCCAGCAACACATCTGCCTCTCCCGTTTCGATAATGGGGGAAGCCACCTGCTCTCCAAATCGGACATAGGTCACAACAGACCCTCCGCGCTGGCTCATGCCGTGGACCTCGCTCACCTTTACATCATAGCCCTCCTGCAGCATCGCATAGCCTAAAATACGGCTGGCAAGCAGGGTCCCCTGCCCGCCTACTCCCGCAATGAGAACGCTTGTTATCTGATCCATCTTTTCTCGCTCCTTCCCAAGCCCTTAGCCGATGGCCTTTTTCGGGCACAGAGAGCTGCATACTCCGCAGCCCACGCATTGTGTCGGATCGATCTTCGCTTTTTTACCGTCCAGACTGATAGCGGGACAGCCCAAGCCCAGACAGGCCTTGCAGCCGATGCAGCTTTCCTCCCTCACCGAAAGCGCGGGAGAATGCTTTACGAACTTGAGCAGCGCACAGGGCCGGCGGCTGATGATCACCGAGGGCTCTTCGGCTTTCAGCTCCTCCTTCAAGGCGGCCGTCACCGCTTTCAGATCGTAAGGGTCCACTACCCGTACCCTCCGGATCCCCACGGCCCTGCATAAGGCCTCCAGATCCACGCTGACGGCAGGATCTCCCTTGATATTATAGCCTGTGGTGGGATTCTGCTGGTGGCCCGTCATGCCTGTGATGGAGTTATCTAAAATGATCACCACGGAATTGGAGTGGTTATAGGCGATATCGATAAGGCTGGTGATACCGGAGTGGATGAAGGTGGAATCTCCGATGACCGCTGCTGAACGCTGTTCTGAGCCCTCTTCCCCTCTTGCCTTGTTGTAGCCGTGCAAAGCGGAGACAGAGGCCCCCATGCAGATACAGGTGTCCATAGCCTCCAAGGGCGCCGAGGCGCCTAAGGTATAGCAGCCGATATCTCCGCTGACCATTACCTTCTCCTTTTTCAGCGCGTAGAACACCCCTCGGTGAGGGCATCCGCAGCACATAGCGGGCGGCCTTACCGGCAGGGGAGCTTCCAGCGAAAGGCTCCTAGGCTCTTCGCCGGTGAATACCTTTTTCACGATCTTTTGGGAGAGCTCTCCGCACCTGGGGAACTTCTCCTTTCCCATCACGGAAAGCCCCATGGCCTTGAGCTGATCCTCCAGGAAGCTGTCCAGCTCTTCCACTACATAGAGCGTTTCCGCCTTTTTCGCAAAGTCAAGCAGCAGCTCTTTCGGCAGGGGATAGACCATGCCCAGCTTCAGATAATTTACCCTGTCTCCCATGGCCTCTTTTACATATTGGTAGGAAATGCCCGAGGTCACCACGGAGATGGGCGCGCCGTTGTCCTCGATCCGGTTGATCCCGCTTTTTTCCGCCCACCGGGAAAGCTTCAAAAGCCGCTCCTCCACCTTCGGGTGCTTCCCCTTGGCAAAAGCGGGCAGCATCACATTTTTGGAGGGCGCTTTTTCATAGGGCTTCAGATCTCGCTCCACCCTGTCCTCTTCCTCCACGATGCTGCGGGAATGGGCCACGCGGGTGCACAGGCGCAGGATCACGGGAGTGTCAAACTCTTCAGAAAGCTCATAGGCAAGCTTCGTAAACTCCTTGCACTCCCTGGAATCGGCAGGCTCCAGCATGGGGAGCTTGGCGGCTCTTGCATAGTGGCGGGAATCCTGCTCGTTCTGGGAGGAGTGCATTCCCGGGTCATCCGCCACCGCCAGCACCATTCCGGCGTTTACCCCGATATAGCTCATGGTAAACACCGGGTCCGCCGCCACATTGAGGCCCACATGCTTCATGGCGCAAAAGGCTCTGGCTCCGCCGATGGCCGCTCCGGAGGCCACTTCGGCGGCAACCTTCTCATTGGGCGCCCATTCGCAGCAGATCTCCTCATATTCGGCCGCCGCCTCTGTAATTTCCGTGCTGGGCGTTCCGGGATAGCTGGAAACCACCCGGACCCCCGCTTCGTAAAGACCTCTGGCAACCGCTTCGTTGCCAAGCAACAGTTTCTTCATACCTCGTACCCTTTCTCAAAATTCAGCTCTTCCCAAAAACTTATCCCTGCTCCTCGTTCCTCAGGTCCAGCACTCTTTTGGCCTTTCCCTGGAACCGTTCCAGGCTCTTGGGCTCCACCAGCGTCACCTTGGTTTCCAGGCCCAGCACACTCTTGAGCTTGTCGTGGATCTTTTCCCTCAGCTGCTCCAGGCCGCTGAAGCTTTCCAGCAGGGAGGCGTCCGTCAGCTCTACCTTCACTTCCAGATTGTCCATGAAATTCTTTCTTCGCACCACCAGCTGGTAATGGGGCCCTACCAGCTCTGTGGCCACCAATACGCTTTCGATCTGAGAGGGGAACACATTGACCCCCTTGATGATCAGCATATCGTCTGTACGCCCCATCACCTTATCCATACGCACATGGGTGCGCCCGCACCGGCAGGGCTCGTAATTCAGGCGGGTGATGTCCTTGGTGCGGTAACGCAGCACCGGCATTCCCTCCCGAGTCAGGGTCGTCACCACCAGCTCGCCTGCCTCCCCCGCCGCCTTGGGCTGCAGGGTATCGGCGTCAATGATCTCCGGCAAAAACGCATCCTCAGCGAAATGCAGGCCGCAGCGGTATTCACACTCGCCGGAAACGCCCGGGCCGGTCAGCTCTGTCATACCGTAGTTGTCCGTGACCTTGACTCCCAGGCTCTCCTCGATCCTGTCGCGCATCTGCGCGGTACATCCCTCGCTGCCCAGGATCCCGTGGCGCAGCTTTGCATAGGCCTCCGCCGGATACCCGCTTTCTCTTTTGAGCTCTCCCAGGTAGAGAGCGTAGGAGGGCGTAGCCACCAGGCCCGTCACGCCGAAATCCCGAAGCATCATCAGCTGCTTTTCGGAATTTCCGGAGGAGGCGGGGATCACGGTGGCGCCCACCTTTTCCAGCCCAAAATGAAGCCCCAGCGCCCCGGTAAACAGGCCGTAGCCAAAGGAGATCTGGATCACATCCTCCTCTGTGACCCCTGCCGCCGCCACGACGCGCGCCACATAGTCAGACCAGTTTTCAAGATCCTGCCGGGTGTAGACCCCTACCGTGGGCTTTCCCGTAGTGCCGGAGGAAGCGTGAATGCGCACGATATCCTTCATGGGCACCGCCAGCATCCCAAAGGGATACTGGTCTCTGATATCTTCCTTGGTGGTAAAGGGAATATAGCGGATATCCGAAAGCGTTTTGAGCTGATCTCCGGAGGTGATACCGGCCTTTTCAAGCCTCTTATGATAAAAGGGGACGTTTTGATAGCAGTGATCCACCATTTTCCGAAGTCTCGTAAGCTGAAGCTCTTCCAGCTCAGAGCGTTTCATCGTCTCGACCTCTTTTTGAAAAAACATAAATTTCCGCTCCTGACGCTGTTATGTAATATCAAAAGATTTCTGCACTTTAAAACACCAAAGCGCACAGTTCATTTTAACGCAAAAATCAGGAATTTGCAATCTTTTTCCTATAATCTTCCATTTTTCTCCCTAAAGAAGGCAGATGAGGTTCAAACTTAGGGCCGAAGCGGGGATCCTCGCCGCTGTCCCTTGTGCTCACGATACAGCGATGGGTAAACTCCACCGCCGTCTTGCAGGCAAGGGGAAGGCTCATCTTGTTGAGAAGCCCTCCCAAAAGCGCCGCAGAAAAGAGATCCCCTGTGCCGTGATAGCTTCCCTCTACCCTGGGCAGCAGGAAGGTTTCCATTCTCCCTTCCGGCTTTTCCAGGCAGGCGGCTCCCAGCTTTTCCGTGTCAAAGCACACGCCTGTGAGTACCGCCTTCGAAGGGCCAAGCCTGCAAAGGGCCTGAAGGATCTCTTCGATCTCCCGTTCCCGGTAAGGGCCGGGACGGTAAGGGCGCCCCAGCAGATGGCAGGCCTCTGTCATATTGGGCGTGATCAGATCTGCCCTTTTGCAAAGCCGCTTCATCCCTTCGGCCATCTCCTGTGTATAGGTCCGGTACAGCCTGCCGTTATCTCCCATGACCGGGTCCACCAGGATCAGCGTTTCCCGTGTCCGGAATTCTGAAAAGATCTCCTCGATCGCCGAGATCTGCCGTTCACTGCCCAAAAAGCCGCTGTAAAGGGCCCCAAAGGAGAGCCTGTACCTCTTCCAGTGCCGCGCCATGGGAAGCAGGTCGTCTGTCAGGTCGCGGTAGGTAAAGCCCTCAAAGCCTCCCGTGTGAGTGGAAAGCACCGCGGTAGGCATGACGGAGGTCTCCACCCCGCAGACGGACAGCACGGGCAGTATTACGGTAAGGGAACACTTTCCCGCGCCGGAAAGGTCGTGGATCGCGGCGGCTGAGGGAAGTTTTTCTTTTCTATCACCCATTGCACACATTCCTTTTTCTTTTGCTCATGACTGATCGATCCGGGGCAGCAAGCGGGAAAGCGCCATAAGGCACCGCAGCGGCTTTGCGCTTGTTTTGTCCGGCTGGGGAAAGTTTACCTCAGAGGCGCTCTCTTGTCAAATCTCACCTTTACTTTTGAAAGGACAAATGATAAAATAATGGCTAGGGTCAAAAGCGTTTTTACGCGGGAAGGTCTTTGCCGGGTCCTTTCCCTCTTTTACTGCAAATATAAAGGATAGGAGAGACTCAAAATGAAACACTATCAGGATAAAGGCAGAAAGCTTTTTGTACGCATTACAGCCTCTTTGCTGGCTCTTCTGATGCTCCTTTCCGTGCTTTCTGTTCTCTTGTTCAGATAAGCTTCAAAACCTCTCAAACCAGAGAAAGGATGGAACATGATGTTGTTTGGAAAGAAAGAAAAAACACAGATCACTTTAAAAATCGAAGGAATGCACTGCGAAATGTGCTCTTCTCGAATGCAAAAGGCTTTTCTGAATGCAAAGGGCGTCTATGACGCCGAGGTAGACCTGGAAAACAAATGCGCCAGGGTGACCTACGACGCGGGAAAGCTCAAGGAAGAAGATCTCAAAAACATCATTCGCGAAACGGGCTATCAGCCTGTTTGAGCCTTTGGAATAGAGAAAGGACTGCTTGGATCATGCAGAAAAAAGAAAAATATTATCTGACCACCGCCATCGCCTACACCTCCGGCAAACCCCATATCGGAAACGTGTATGAGATCGTTTTGGCTGACAGCATCGCCCGTTTCAAGCGCCTTGAGGGCTATGACGTGTACTTTCAGACAGGCACGGACGAGCACGGCCAGAAGAACGAGCTGAAGGCTCAGGAGCAGGGCGTTACCCCCAAGGAATTCGTAGACCGGGTAGCCGGGATCATCAAGGGCCAGTTTGACCTGATGAATGTTTCCTACGATCATTTTATCCGCACCACGGACGACTACCACGAAAAAGAAGTGCAGAAGATCTTTAAAAAGCTCTACGACCAGGGCGATATCTACAAGGGCTCTTATGAGGGCCTTTACTGCACGGACTGCGAGTCCTTCTTCACGCAGTCTCAGCTGATCGACGGAAAATGCCCTGACTGCGGAAGGGAGGTCCATCCCGCCAAGGAGGAAGCGTATTTCTTTAAAATGAGCAAGTACGCCCAGCGGCTGATCGACCACATCAACACCCATCCGGAGTTTATCCAGCCTGTCTCCCGGAAAAACGAGATGATGAACAATTTCCTGCTGCCGGGTCTTCAGGATCTGTGCGTCTCACGCACCTCCTTTAAATGGGGGATCCCGGTGGAGTTTGACCCCAAGCATGTGGTTTATGTTTGGCTGGACGCTCTCACCAACTATATCACCGGCGTGGGCTATCACTGCGGTGACGAGAGCACAGAGCTTTTTCGCAAGCTCTGGCCTGCCGACCTGCACCTGATCGGCAAGGATATCATCCGCTTCCACACCATCTACTGGCCTATTTTCCTCATGGCGCTGGATCTGCCGCTGCCCCGTCAGGTGTTCGGCCATCCCTGGCTTTTGATGAATGGCAACAAGATGAGCAAAAGTAAGGGCAACACCATTTATGCCGACGACCTGGTGGATGTGTTCGGAGTGGATTCCGTGCGCTATTTCGTGCTTCACGAAATGCCCTATGACAATGACGGCAACCTGACCTGGGAGTTGGTGACCGAGCGGAACAATTCCGACCTTGCCAATATTCTGGGAAACCTGGTAAACCGCACCATCTCCATGAGCAACAAGTATTTCGGCGGCGTGGTAAGGGACCCCGGCGTCAGCGAGCCTGTGGACGAGGACCTGAAAGCAGTGGTGCGCGCGTGCCGTGACAAGACCGCAGAAAAAATGGCGGAGCTTCGTGCCGCGGACGCCATCACAGAGATCATGAATCTCTTCAAGCGCTGCAATAAATATATCGACGAGACCATGCCCTGGGCTCTGGCGAAAGACGAAGCCTCTCTCCCCCGTTTGGAGACCGTGCTCTATAATCTGGTGGATTCCATCTGCGTGGGGGCCACACTCATGTCCCCCTTCCTTCCCGGCGCCTGTGAAAGCATTTTCCGCCAGCTCAACACTTCTCCCAGAGATTGGGAGGAGCTTGACCGGACCGGCCTTTATCCCCAGGGGAACAAGGTGACGGACAAGCCCCAGATCCTCTTTGCCCGCCTGGATGAAAATGAAGTGATCGAGAAGGCGGAGGAAAAGCGTCTTGCCGCCATGCCCGTGCCGGATATCGAGACCGAGCCTCAGCTTTCGGAAAAGGTGGATTTTGACACCTTCTGCAAGTCTGATTTCCGGGCGGTGAAGGTGAAAGCCTGCGAGGCCGTGAAGAAGAGCGATAAGCTTTTGAAATTCACCCTGGACGACGGCACCGGAGTGGACCGGCAGATCCTTTCCGGCATCCACAAATGGTATGAGCCCGAAGCGCTGGTCGGTAAAACTCTGGTAGCGATCGTGAATCTCCCTCCCAGAAAGATGATGGGCTTAGAAAGCTGCGGAATGCTGATCTCAGCGGTCCATAAGGAGAAGGGCGAGGAGTGCCTGCACCTGCTGATCGTAGACGACTCGATCCCGGCCGGGGCAAAGCTGTGCTGATTCGTTGTGAGTTATGAGATGTGAGTTGTTAGAAGGGGCAGAGATTTCCCATGGTTGGAAAAGTCATTATGATAGCCTGCTGCTGGATCTGCGCCGGTCTCTTTTTCGGCCTCGGCGTGTATTCTTCCCATCGGAAAGAGCCTATGTGGTTTTGGTCCGGCAGCAAGGTCCCTTCAAAAAGCATTTCTGACGTGCCCGCTTATAATCGGGCGCAGAGCGTTATGTGGAAGGTCTATTCCCTTCACTACTGGGTTTCCGGAGCCGCTGCCTTTTTCTCCCCCGCGGGGGCGGGGATCCTTCTGGCGGCTGTCTGCGTTCTCAGCGTTCCGCCGCTGCTTTTTGCCCATGAAAGAATTGAAAAAAGGTACAGAAAATAAATGGAAGCTTTGATTTTTGATTCTCATGCTCATTATGACGATGAGCAGTTCGATAAAGACCGGGAAGAGCTTTTAGGGAAAACTCTCCCCAAAAAGGGCGTTTGCCGCGTCCTCAATATGGGAGCGGACCTCGCGGGCTGCCGGGACACGCTGGCTCTCACCCAGGAGTATGACTATATTTACGGCGCGGTGGGCATCCACCCGGAATGCGCGAAAGAGCTTCCGGCAGATTGGCTTTCTCAGCTTCGTTCTCTTTTGAAAGAGGAGAAGATCGTGGCCATCGGAGAGATCGGCCTGGATTACCACTGGCTGGAGGAGTGCCCCAAGGACCGGCAAAAGGAAGTATTTGAAGCGCAGCTTGCCCTTTCCAAGGAGCTTTCCCTTCCTGTTGCCGTCCATGACAGAGAAGCACACGGGGACACGCTGGAACTTTTGAAAAAATACCGGCCGCAGGGTGTCGTTCACTGCTTCTCCGGGAGCCCGGAAATGGCCCGAGAAGTGCTTGGGCTTGGAATGTATCTGGGCTTTGGGGGCGTTGTCACCTTTAAAAACGCTCTGCGCAGCCGGGAGGTGGCAAAGGAGATCCCCCTGGACCGCCTGCTGCTGGAAACGGACGCACCCTATATGGCTCCTGAACCATTTCGGGGAAAGCGGAATGACTCTTCACTGATTTTTCATGTCGCCGAAAAGATCGGAGAGCTCCGGGGGATTTCCCCGGAAATAGTCTTAACGGCCGCCAGGGAAAACGCCGGACGCCTGTTCGGCATCCATACAGAAAGGAACTAAAAGCTTTATGGGACAAAAAAGCTCGAAAAAGACCAGCATTACTTATGAATACGGAGAAAATCTCTACATCAACCTGACGAACCGCTGCCCCAATCGCTGCGATTTCTGCCTTCGCGGCAACAGCTCCGGCAGCCTTTACGCCGACAATCTCTGGTATGAGGGAGAAGAGCCCTCCAAGGAAGAGATCTGGCAGGAGCTCACAAAAAGAGACCTGGGGAAGTATCAGGAGATCGTCTTTTGCGGCTACGGCGAGCCTGCCTGCCGGTGGGACGATATGATGTGGCTGTGCGACCGGCTGAAGGAGCAGGGCTCCCCCTTTCTGCGCATCAACACCAACGGCCTTGCGGACCTGATCACCGGAAAAAACGCGGCAGAAGAGCTGGATGGGCGGGTAGACGCCGTGTCTGTCAGCCTTAACGCCAGCACCGCCGAAAAATACGAAGCCCTTTGCCACAGCGAATTCGGGCTGAAGGCCTTCCCTGCCCTTTTGAAATTCACCGGCACGGCGGTGCTCAACGTACCCCATGTTTTCATGACCGTGGTAGACACCCTGCCCGCAAAGGAAATTGAGGCCTGCCGGGTCATCTGTGAAAAAACAGGCGCCGATTTTCGCGTCAGGGAATATATTGAAGCTTAAGTTGGGAAATCCTATTTTCAAAACAGAAAGGTAGGTCTTTATCATGAAAAAGCTTTGTCTGTTCGCTTTATGCCTCTGCTTTCTGGCGTTTGCCGGATGCTCCTCTTCTTCGCAGCAGAGCAGTGAGGCCGCGGGAAATATTGAAGGGACGCTGGACGAGCTGATGCCCAAGGTCATCGAAGGGCTTGACCCGGAGCTTGCCCTGATGGAATTCCCCATTACCAAAGACAATTTCTCTTCCTATTTCTTCATTGACTATGTAGAGGGAAGCACAGGACTGGCATCTGACGCCGCAATCAACGCGATCCCCCATTCCGTTGCACTTCTGCGCCTGCCCGAGAGCGAAGACAGCAAGGCTGTTTGCGATGAAATTGAAAAGAATCTTGACCCGCGCAAATGGATCTGTGTGGAGGCGGAGGCAAGCAAGGTCCTTGCCAAAGGAAACCTGATCCTGGTGGTCATGTCCGACCAGGCCACGGTAGATCTGGTCGCCAAAAACTTTGAGGCTTTAAGCTGATCTGCGGCGGGAAAAGGAGGAGCACAGCGTGGAATATCCCAGAAAAGAGACCTGCGAAATGGATGTATTGACCGCCATTACCACCAGAAGGAGCATCCGCAAATATACGGGCCAGCCGGTAGACAAAGAGGCTCTCTTCACGATCCTGAATGCAGGCTTCTGCGCTCCGTCTGCCCAGATGCGCCGCCCCTGGGACTTTGTTGTGGTCGATGACCGGCAGCTGCTCCGCAATATTTCCCAGTTTGCTCAATATCAGAAAATGGCGGAGCGATCTGCCTTTTCCATTGTCGTCTGTGGAGACAGCCGCCTGCAGGAGCACCATGACCTGCTTCTCAACGACTGCTCTGCCGCCGCTGAAAATATACTTTTAGCGGCCCACGGGATCGGTCTTGGAGCAGTTTGGTGCGGGATCGTCAACCAGCTGATCCCCTTTTTCAAAGAGGCGCTGGGGCTTCCCGATGAGGTGCTTCCAGTTGCCCTAATCGCGGTGGGCCATCCCGCGGAAGAAAAAGACGCTCCTCCCCGCTTTGACCCGAAGCATCTGCACTTCAACCGCTTTGAAGCGAAGTAGTCTATATAGCCTGCCTTCTATCACACACCTGTGCAATGGATGCTCAGAGGAAAGGAAAAACACATATGGTCCCTCCAAAAAAGACACTGCTGCCGCTTGCTGTGCTGCTCGTACTGGCCGCACTTTTGTCCGCCTGCAGCGGAAGAAACGCTTACACCTTTCAGCTGGAAACCGGAGACACCCTTAAAATCAGCGGGGAAAACGGTTATACCCTTTCCGGAGAGATCCCCTTTACTCTCTCAAAAGACGAAACTCCCTGCCTGACCGGAAGCTTTGTCTCCCGGGACGGCTATGAGCAGTATGAGGAGATCATTTTAGAGGAAAACGGCGTCCTCACCCTATTGGAAAGGGGAGCCAGAGAAGACTGCGACTACCTTTTTTATCACAGCGAAAGCGAGGGCGGCTATGGGATCCTGCTGGCCCCCAAGGGCTCAGCCAGCGGGGTACTGCTGGAAAGCACTCTCTCCGAGCAGGAGGTAAGAGACGCTTTTTCCGCCCTGCGGTTCTCCCGGCCCTGATTTCCTTTTTACAGACAAAAAGGCAGTCCGGATTTTCCGAAAAATCCGGGCTGCCTTTTTTTATTTGAAATACGCAAAAAGACTGTTTTAAAAGGCGACTTCTCACAGCAGCTTTCTGCGCAGCTCTTCCGGAGATCCCGGGTGCAGCAGGACAGGGGGAATATCCAGAATGGTGCGGCATCCGGTCTGCCCCTGCTGGGAAAGGCGGAAAGCCGCCCTGGCACAGGCCGCCAGCACGCTGGAGGTAAACTCCGGGTTGGAGTCCAGCTTCAGCCGATACTCGATCACATGGTGGTTTTCCCCATGCAGGCCGGTAGCACCGGTACGAAACACCACGCCGCCGTGGGGGATCCCGCTGTGGTCTCTTAAAAGCTCTTCCTCTGAAATGAAATGCACCGTCGTATCATAGTCCGAAAAATAATTGGGCATGGTGACGATCGCTTCCTCAATTGCCTTTTGATCTGCCCCTTCCTCGGCCACCACAAAGCACTCTCTGGTGTGCTTCTCTCTGGTGGTAAGCTTAGGCTGTTCCCCGTTTCTCACCCGCTCCAGCGCCGCTTTCACGGGGATCGTGTACTGCCGCGCATCTTTCACGCCGGGAATTCTCCGGATCGCATCGGAATGGCCCTGGCTGACTCCCTTTCCCCAGAAGGTGTCGTCCTGTCCATTGGGAAGCACGGCCTGGCCGTACATCCGATTGAGGGAGAACAGGCCCGGATCCCACCCAGCGGAAATAACGCTCAGCTTCCCGCCGGAAAGGCTTGCCTCATTGACTTTCTCAAAATGCTCCGGGATCTTTGCGTGAGTATCAAAGCTGTCTACCACATTAAACAGGCGGGCAAGCTCCGGGGTCTGATGAGGAAGGTCCTTTGCACTTCCGCCGCAGAGGATCATCACATCGATCTTCTCGGTCATGGAAGGAGCCTCTTCCATTTTGTAAACAGGGAGTCCTGTCAAAGTTTTAACGGTTTCCGGAGCACGGCGGGTAAACACCCCTACCGCCTCCAGATCCGGCGCGGACTTTACCGCCGCCTCTACCCCACGCCCCAGATTTCCGTATCCGGCGATTCCGATCCTGATGCTCATAAGCTGTTCCTCCTTCTCTGTCCTGTTTCAAACTGCGTATTGCGAAAATGAGGCGGCAGCCGGGCAGGCCCCCTCCAACCAAAAGCAGGTATTTCACCGGCAAAGCAGCCGGAAACACATCTGATCAGGCCGGAGATAATATAGCACAAATGAAGGAGAATTTCAATATTTTTCAAAACAGCCCGGGCAAAGCCCGAGCTGTTTTGCTTCGAGATTTGAAAAACCTCAGTCTGTTTGCGCAAACCGCAGCATTTTGGAGAACGAATGGCCAAAGGGCCCTCTTTAAAGACCATATCCATCAGCTCACAACCACCCAAAGGCGCCGAAGCCCGCTCTAACGGCTGACTGCTGATAACTGACAACTGTTTTTACAGCACATAGTCCGCCGCGTTGACTACCTGAGTATCCGGCGTACCCGCTATGCCGTTTAAGGCTTCCGCAATGTCCACACCGGCATCCATACCGGCTTCTGCGAGCACATCGCCGATTTTCCCCACACCTTCGCAGATCATACTGACCGCGTCCTCCTGCTCTTTTGTGCACTGGACAACGCCGCAGTCCTCAATGAAAAGGCGCTCTGTGATCAGCTGCTTGGAAACCTCCTCCGCGATTTGTACGAAGCCGCAGTCGGTTACCTCGACTCCCATTGGCTGCTGCTCCAGCATCCATTTGGTCACCTTCAAAAAAGGCTTGCCGGCAAGCACAGCCCCTCTAGGCTTCGCGACCTTTACCTTACCGGAGATCTCTGTGAGGACCTTCAGAAATTTTTCCTTGAATTTCTCAGGAACTCTGGCGTCTCCGCGAATATTCAGGTAGCTCAGCTGATCCAGAACATCCGCCTCCTCCGAAACGGCCGCATCGCCAATGAGATACAGCCGGTCCCCATAGCGGCGCAGAATGTCCTCATCCAGCGTCACATCATCCAGCACAACAGAGGTGCCGTCCGGCACAAGGATGATCTCTGCTCTTTCATCGATCAGATCAAGCAGCGCTTCCGCTTTCGATTGGGCAAGGATCACTTCTTTGGCGCTGAAGGATACGCCCTTATTTCGGAGAATCGCAGCGTCCAGCTCCGGGTCCACCATGATCATCCGATGCCCGGACCAGTAAAGGTTCTCTTTTGCCCGCAGGGCAAACAACTTATCGATGACCGCGTTGTGCTTCAGAACGATCGCTCTGTCAGGGTAACAGGAAACAGAGCCGCTGACCTTCACGCCCTTCAACCCGGTATAAATGCTTTCCGGGCAGGTCAGGGAGCCGTTGACGATCATACCCACACATTTTTCCAGCTGCTTCCCCGTATCGGGGCCGATCATCAAAGACCCGTTTACCAGCATACAATACTTTCCTTCTGGAACCGCATCCGTGCTTTTGATCTCACAGCTGCCGTTCACTGTGCGGAGATCTGCGTCTTCCTCTATCTCCATGACACCGGCGCAGTTGAGCATGAAGGGCAGCCTGTTCATCACGGCCTTACTTTCAGGGCTGGTTACCACAGTGGAGCAGTTGACCACGATCTTCTCAAATCCGGCGTAGTGTTCCTCCCGGACCTTTCTTGCGTCACAGGCAGCACAGTTGACGATCAGTTTCTTTCCCATATCAGTTTCCTCCATCCAAGTTTTCTCTTAAAAATCTGCGGCAGCGGGATAGCCTGGAACGGATCGTTCCAGGCGGGAGGTCCAGCATTCGGGAGATCTCCGCAGATGTGTAGCCGTCGAAATATCGAAGCTGAAAGATCGCCCGGTCCTGCGGGCTGATGCTTTGCAGGAGCATCGCATTTTCAATTTCCTGTATGCCGCGATCCTCTGCCGTCTCAGGCTGTAAGCTCCGCTCGTATTCATTTTCCAGAGCCGCCCGGCGGCAGCGGTCGAAAAACAGGTTTTTGAAAACGCGATAAAGCCATGCCCGCCGCTGGTTGGGCGACAGATCTTCCAAAGTTTCCATATGGACCAGCGCCTTTATGAAGGTTTCCTGTGCCAGGTCTTCAGCCAGCTCCCGATTGCCGCTGATACGGGCGCCGTAAGCTGTCAGCTCGTCGTGATGGCTTCTGTAAAGTTCTTCCCACAAGGGCTTTTCCTCCTTTCTGCACAGAGAACGGGTGACAAAGGAAAAGTGTTGCAAAAAACAAAGGCCTCGGGAGAAGAAAACAACAATGGCAAGAACCATTGTTGTTTTCTTTTGCCCTTCCCGAGCCTTATTCCTCTTTCTGATATTCCAGAATATCCCCCGCTTCACAATTGAGGGCTTCGCAGATCGCCGCCAGCGTTGAGAAACGGATCGCGGTCACTTTATTATTCTTAATTTTTGAGAGATTGACATTGGAAATGCCTACACGCTGTGCAAGCTCATTCAACGACATTTTTCGCTCGACCATCATACGGTCTAACCGCAAAACGATTTTTCCCATCAGATCACCGCCCTCACACAAGCCCATCTACATCTTTTTCCAGCTGAGCGCCGTGAATGAAAAACTGCGTCAGGCAGAGCACAAGGATCCCCATGGAAAACCCATAGGCATTTACGCTTATTTCCACCGCGTCAGCGCCGAGCACAAGCCTGCATACGATACTCATGATCAAGCTAACGACCGGAATGGCAATGGAGAAAATGCCGACCTCTTTCAACATGCGAATATTGTCTGCCTGAAAGGGCGTGCTGACCTCCGCTTTTTTAATGATCAAATAGAGGTTTCTGAAAACCATTGCCATAAGCGAGAGGATGATCACAGCCCCGATCCCGAATAAAAACACTGTTTTCATATTGACAGCGCCGTTTTCCACAGAAGCGATTATTTCAAATCCATACACGTTCAGCTCAGCGCCACAGCATTCCCTAGCATCGATCCCTACAAAATACTTTACCCATTCCGGCGCCGCAAGGGAACAGACTGTCGCAGCCGCCATTAAAGCAGCGCCTACCCAATGAACTATTTCTGCAATTTTGGCAGCGACTTTCGCAATACCGACAATACCTTTCATCTTCTCTGCCTCCTAAGTTTTTTGATGAGGAAAGTATAACACCGCATTTTATGTTTGTCAATATATTATTAATGTTTTTCATTAATATTTTAACGCACAGCATCAATTCACCGCGCATAGCATTACTTTAACGCCTATTTCGCCTTTTCGCTGTGGGTGTCATAGAGCTTTTGAAGCGCCTCTCCTTTGGCCGTCAGCGCCTCTATGGAGGTCTCCTGCCCCTGATACTGCGCTTCCACAAGCTTCAGGGAGGACTGGTGAGTTTTCAGCTCTGCATTGATCCGGCCTATAGAAGCTTTGTATTCCGCTTCCCCCTCAATGGCCAGGCGAACTCCGATTTTTCTTATCGCCAAAGTCTTCCCTTCTTTCATATTCTGTGTTATAATACGGATAGAGAGGTGTTATGAAATGATTCCTTTTGCCTTTTTGATTGCCGCAATAGGTTCCATTTTTCTCATCGTAAAATCTGACATTCAATCCGTTGATCGCAGAGACGACGGAGATTCTCGTGTGCCTCCCTTTTGGGCTACCTTTACGGGCTCTATCCTTATTTTGGTTCCTATAGGAGTTGTCATTGTCCTTCTGAATATTCCGTTTTGGTGTTTTTTAGTCGTAGTTGCTATCTACGCTGTCCCTGCCTTCCGCGCCGCATGGAAAGCTCAACACGGGGGCTTCTAATCCATCTCCTCTTCCTTTTTCCCATAAATTCTGTTGTGGATCGTGCACAGGTCAAAAAAGAGCCCAGGGCTCATCATCAAAAACTCACGCCGGGATAGCCCCAGTACAGTCAGCGCCATATAGGTGCAGCTGGGGGCTAATTCCCGGCCTTTGTTTTTTTTTCATTTAATTCCTGCAGCCCCAGGTCGATCTCCCTGTCCTCTTCCTCTATATCCCGGCGGTATCCTAAGGTGATCGCTCTCACTACCGCGTCCTTCAGCTCCCCGTATTCCAGGGGCTGTATTCTCAAGCTAAGCTCCTTTTCCGATAAGAGGGGCTTTTTTCTGCCCCTCGTCTTACAGGAGAATAAAAAAGAGCTAACAGACTGCAACAAAACCCTGTTAGCTCTTTATTTGTAAATAATCTGTAAGTGTTGTCAAACTGTTGTCACAAGGACATTTTTAGCTTGAAAAAGTGAGTAATATCAAGGCCTTCCGCCGTTTCGGATACTATTCCCACTCGCAAAATGAAACTTAATTCTAAACGCTTTTGTTTGGGAGATTTG
>CAZMFF010000002.1:0-76712 GCA_964565505.1 uncultured Acutalibacter sp.
CTACACTGATCACCTCGTAGAAGTCCTCCAACGGAAGCTCTCCGATCGTATCATCCTGGCCAAAATAGCACCCTCCCATTTCCAGCAAAAAACGCCGGTAGTCCTCCGGTAGCTTTGTCCCAACCATCTGTTCCAGCTCCTGTACCTCCTGCTCCGTAGGTACCGCGAATTTCTTTATCTTCTCCAGATTCATTTTTGTTTCCTCCCCTGTTTCATTAAATAGAATCCGCCGTAATGAGTGAATTTATGATGTATATCTTTATCAATCTCTTCCATATGTCTCCCATCCGCACTGTGGTGCCAAACTTTTCCATCCTTTATGGGGCCATTTGGTGCTAAACGATTCGCTTTTCGCCTATCAACTCCTCGGCTTGTAAACTCATTCACATCTACTCTTCGTCCAACCTCGCCGGCTGACAAAAAGTCCGGATGATGATTGGTATATTTTACCCTGACTCCATCTTCGTCTGTGTAAACCCAAAAATCGTCGCTGTCGATAACAATTTTTCCACCATTTTCAAGCCACTTCCTCGGAGAGGGCGACCCCTTTGGTTTTGTCTTTAATAGCTCTCTGGTAATATCTTCCGGCTTTATTTCTCGGGGAGAATCTCCCTTTTCTCCCGTCCCACTCTCTGGACTCTCCTCATCCCTAAAATACTCCACCGGCTTCAAATTGTCAATATTTTTCACATCATCTGTGGAAGCATTTGTTGTCTTCTCTCCAAGGCTGGTTCCCTCTTCCGGTAAAAGTTCCAGTTCTCCTTTTTCCTGTCGAAGGTCTTCCCTTGCCCTGCCGCTTTCGGTACTGTATTCAGTTCCCGGCTCCCCGGAAACCTCCCCCATCGCCCGGTCGTATTTTCCTGCGGTCTTCAAAAGCTCTGCCTTCTGTGCCGGGTCCTGGGTCCTTTCCGCCATTTCAAGAAAAGCGTTTTCAATCTCCAGCGCAAGCTCTGGGTCCTGCTTTGTGAGCCGCTGAATTCCCCGTTCGCTCTGGAAGAACTCCTTTCCTGCATACTCTCCCGCCAGCCTGCTCTCCACTTCTTCTGCGGTCAAGGTCCCGCCGCTGCTTTTCAGCTCTCCTCTTTTCAGGTCCTCCCACAGCCCGATTTCCTCCAGCTCATTCACGGGTACCTTCTCCAGCGCATATTCCAGCGCTCCCGCCAGCGTCCCCGCTGCTGCCGCCTGATCTGGGCTGGCTCCCCGCTCTATGGCTCGATATGATGCGGCTCCCGCCAAAAAAGCCCATAAGAAAAGAGCCCTGTCCTAAAAGCTTTCGCTTTTTAGGACAGCGCCCTTCTTAACCGCATTGCTTTTACCGACTAAAGAATTCCACTTCTCTTCCGGCACATCAAGGAGTATACTCCTCCACGATCTGAACATTTAATTCTGCAAGACTACGCAAAGGCAAAACCCTCGTTTCTAAATCATTCATCCGGATTGTCCACTTTGAACTCTATCACAGTATTTAGTCCCTCTATTTGCCTTCCCACTATCTCAAGGAATTTCATGCAGTTCGCTGTCGGCTCATACTTAAAACAGATGAAAATGACAAACTCGCTGATCTCCCGTTCTATATTCCGTTCTTTTAAATATTGCTTATACTGCTCTAACTCGATGTAATTGAGATAGGCATTGATCTTGTCCTGCAAAAGTAACAGATGTTCCCCTTCCCATTCTTCCTTATGCCAGTTCTCCTCCTCCTTACCTTCCCAATCTGTTTTATCCAGCTCTTCTCCATCCCAGTCTAAGTGATCAAACAAGAGCAGCTCAAGTCTTCCGGTGTCCTTTTCAAGACCTATTCCATCCAGTTTATTTTCATCTAATATGGTTGACATAATTCTCTCCTCCCTCCTTTTTTTGGGGTCTCAAAATATCGACCACTATACCAGAAGGAATTTTCATGCCGCCATGAAATTTTCCTTTTCCCTTTCCAACGACCTTTCCACCTGATTTATACAGTTCCCAAAAACCGTCTTCTTGGTTTTTAGTTAGCGGTGCTGTCTGTGATGATTTGAACTCTAAAATAACAATTTCTCCCGTCGCAGGATCAGTTCCCATTGCGTCAGCTCTGAATCTAGTCCCTTCATTGGTTACAATTGTAATTTCATCCGCCAAATCCCCTAGCACCTTTTTTTGTTCTGAAAACTCCTTCTGGGCATATGTTCTTCCTTGCTCCCTATTTTTCTTTAATTGCTCACTCCTCTTTTTTCTCAGGTCGTTCTTTTTGTCCCAATCGTCCGTAATATAATCAAAATCATTTTCCTGATTTTGATTATAATCCACCGGCCTTAAATCGTCAATATCTTTCACATCATCTACGGAAGCTTTTGTTGTCTTCTCTCCAAGGCTGGTTCCCTCCTCCGGTAAAAGTTCCAGTTCTCCTTTTTCCTGTCGAAGGTCTTCCCCTGTTCTACTGCTTTCGGTACTGTATTCAGTTCCCAGTTTCCTGGAAACCTCCCCCATCGCCCGGTCGTATTTTCCTGCGGTCTCCAAAAGCTCTGCCTTCTGTGCCGGGTCCTGAGTTCTTTCCGCCATTTCGAGAAAAGTGTTTTCGATCTCCACCGCAAGCTCTGGGTCCTGCTTTGTGAGCCGCTGAATTCCCCGTTCGCTCTGGAAGAACTCCTTTCCTGCATACTCTCCCGCCAGCCTGCTCTCCACTTCTTCTGCGGTCAAGGTCCCGCCGCTGCTTTTCAGCTCTCCCCTTTTCAGGTCCTCCCACAGCCCGACTTCTTCCAGTTGTTCTTTAGCGGCCTTTTCAAGGGCTTCCTTTACGCCCCTTTCCTCCAAGATGTCCAATGCGCTTTGAGAGATATCTTCATATCTTCCCCCCTCCGGCACATTCCGCCCCGGTTCCCCTTCCCCGCTCTCCGCCGGATGGTCCTCTAAGCCGGAAACTCTCCCGCCTTCTGCCGCTTCCGCTGAAGTTGCGTCCAAAAAGGCACAAAAAAAGAGACCTCCAAAAAGGTCTCTTTGCCCCGCCTCAAAGAAATTCTCGTCTCTTTAAGGCGGCGCCCATTCGACAATATTTTTATTTTACCATGAATGTATTCCAGTATTCTCTTCCGCGCTTATCTAAATCCAGCTCCTTTTCCGCAACATTATCATAAACGACTATTCTGTCTTCCTCCGCACATAGCTGCAAATCTGTTCCCACTGGAAAGTCGTAGATCAATAACGCGACCGGGGCCATACTAATCACTGTGTTATAATCACAAACCGTAAGGTTGTCAGGATTATTCACATACTCATCACCGTCTATATCAGAAAAGAATCTCCATCCATTATCCGGAAAGTTCGGCAAGGGCTCTACTCGAAACATCCATCTGATGGGTGCCTCACCGTTCAAAATGCGCTTGGATATAATACACCCGCCGGGACTTTTAATGTATTCCTTCCACTCAAAGTGCTCCTTCCACCACTCGTACTCACTCATAGCCCCGACTCCCGTTATATTTCCATCATTTCCTGTATTTCTTTTTTGGTAAAGGAATTTCTTTCTCTTCTACCAAATCATAAAAACCAGTCAGCGCTCCATTTTCATACTCCCACCGTAGTTCTGTTCCATACGGAGCATGGAAAATATCCAGCATTTCAGGTGCCAGCTTTGCTACAGATGTCGCATTCAGTACAACCATATTTCTTGGGTCGTACCAGGCATTTTCTTTCGCGTCTGTCTCCGAGTACAGCTTCCAACCATTAAACACGCGGATAGAGCTTTCATCCCGATAGGTAAACGCTACTGGCTCTCCGCCTGCCACTCTTTTGGAAACCATAAAACCACCGTAGTCGTCATTGTTGATCTCTTTCTTGCGTTTCAGAATCATTCCCTTTTCTCATTCCCTTCGTCACTTGTCATTTCCGGTATTTTCCACGACTTTCCGGTCTCTTTCGCAAATGCCCGCAAAACCTCTGTTATGGCAGGATAATACTCAAAGACTAAGGATCCATGATTTTCAAAAAAATCCTCGTTGATCCAGTCATTTTTAAGGTTCAGATCCATCCCGTGTCTCAGCAAATAATCCATGAGCCGAGCCTTGTCTTTCTTGTTAATGCGCATCCCCATTATCGCGTCATATACCGGACTGCCATATCTATTTTTCTGGTTGACATCCGCTCCGTGCTCAACTAACAGCTTTGTCATCTCGAACACAAACTCACCGAAAAATTCGAACGAGACATATGGACCCGTTTCCCGGGCAGATTCGTACAGTGCTCGCAGAGCTCCCGCTCCGGGTTTTTCCTTTTCAGTATAGTGAACATCCGCTCCGTGTTCCAGCAAGAATCTGGCGATCTTGATTTTCTCCAAGAGATTCCTTTCCCCATTTTTGTTTCCCACTTCCAAACCGCAGGCCCTTAACAGACGCAATAAGGCATTTCCGCCCTCACGCTCACAGAAATCATTGGGCTTCGGCTCGTTTTCATACGCGGTCATAAAATCCTCGTATGATCCCCCGGCTGCTGCTAAACTTGGATTCTTCAGCATAAGCTCCCGAAAATTTCTCAACTTCAACTTGCCCCCTTTATCTCTGTTCATACTGATGTCCTCGGTTGTTGGATGGCTTCTCCGGCTGGAAATTTTTAGGGTCAAACTGAAAATTTCGTAAGTCGTTTAGTGAGAGATCGCCATATTGATAACCTGGGAAGAACTTCCGATACTCTTTCCCTTTTTTATGTCCGAAATCGATCACTCCGTCTCTGCTCTGTCCCGGCCTCCAGTTGATCCTGTCACCTGTATGGGCATCTGCCAAAATACCCTTATCATTTACAAAATCCACATATACATACTGTTCGAATCTAAGCCTGGCCTTTCCGGAAAGTGTCATGCGGCCCGTTGCCTTTCCGTTCTTGATGTAGGGCCCGTTTTCCAAGGGCTCGTTATCAAGACCTTTCAAATCTTTCAACAATTCAGAATAACTGATCTCATTGTATTGTGAAAGTTTTTCATTGTCAAGGCTTTCGAATTGATATCCTTTCCCTTGATACGCTTTGTCAATGCAGCTCTTCATATCTTCAAGGATTGCCGTTTTGAGGCCTTCTTTGATACCGTCAAGCCCTGTTAAGCTGGGATTTAAGTGGAGTTCTCCCTTTTCCGGACTTATTTTTCCCTTCTTGTCCTTCAAGGAACCGTCAAACACAATATCCATTTCCAGCCAATTTGCAAAGTCTTTCACCTTCGTATAGCCTTCTTGATTTACTTGATACAAAATAGCGGTTTTTTCTAATTCCGTTTTCGCAGACTCCGCTTGGTGAAGGCGACTTTGCCATTCCGCGTCTTCTATGTTCTCCGGCCGCTCATACTTTTTAACTTCAAATGTCTCTGTCCCCGAAGGTGTTGTCTCTTCAGAGAATAAATCATTCGCATCTGGATATGAAATGCCTTGTGTTTGTGGCGTGGCCTCTGTCAGAATGTTACTTTCGATCTCTCCTATCGCCCTATCAAACTCCCCCACTTTCTCCAAAAGCTCTGCCTTCTGTGCCGGGTCCTGAGTTCTTTCCGCCATTTCGAGAAAAGTGTTTTCGATCTCCACCGCAAGCTCTGGGTCCTGCTTTGTGAGCCGCTGAATTCCCCGTTCGCTCTGGAAGAACTCCTTTCCTGCATACTCTCCCGCCAGCCTGCTCTCCACTTCTTCTGCGGTCAAGGTCCCGCCGCTGCTTTTCAGCTCTCCCCTTTTCAGGTCCTCCCACAGCCCGACTTCTTCCAGTTGTTCTTTAGCGGCCTTTTCAAGGGCTTCCTTTACGCCCCTTTCCTCCAAGATGTCCAATGCGCTTTGAGAGATATCTTCATATCTTCCCCCCTCCGGCACATTCCGCCCCGGTTCCCCTTCCCCGCTCTCCGCCGGATGGTCCTCTAAGCCGGAAACTCTCCCGCCTTCTGCCGCTTCCGCTGAAGTTGCGTCCAAAAAGGCATAAAAAAAGAGACCCCCAGAAAGGTCTCTTTGACCCGCCTCAAAGAAACTATCGTCTCTTCAAGGCGGCGCCCCCGTTATATTTCCATCATTTTCTGTATTTCTTTTACCGTACTTCTTAGTTACAACAATTTTAGGGAGTATATTCTCCCTCTATCCTGACATTCAAGCCCGCAAGCTGCTTTTCTCCTATCTCCATAAATTTTTTGCAGTTCTCCGTTGGCTCATATAAAAAATCGACTTCGATCAAGTAACTATCAAAATGCTTCCCTTGGTACACTTGTTCATACTGCTTCGTCTCCAAAAAAGTCGCATATGCATTTAACTTATCCTGCAGGATAAGTAAATGGGCTGTCTCATCCTCCCAATCCAAATGATCGGTGATCAGCAAGATCAGCTCATGCTTATTTTCCTTCGATATGGCCATCCCATCAATTTTATTTGTTTCTGCAATTGACATGTTACCTCACTCCTCTAACTTTGGCCGAATCACTTCTACTTTTGTGCCAGCCTTAATTTCACGGCCTCCTCTAAAGACACCTTTTCCTTTACCTACCACCTTACCGCCATAAATTTCCAAAGCGGTAAATCCTTTGTCTTGGTTTTTTGTAAGCGGTGCTGAAAAGGAGGATTTATACTCTTCTAAAATAACATTCTGGGTGATGGGATCTATTGCTATTGCGTCAATTCTAAACTTAATGTATCTGTCTACGTCCTTAAATTTCGGGCCTTTGTCGACCACAATAGTAATTTCCCTTACAGCGTACTCTCCTCTTTTCTCCAATAAAGAGAACTTTTCTATTTCATATTTTTTCCCTTGTTCTTTATTTCTCTTTAATTGCTCATTTCTCCTTTCTCTCTGCCATTCCTTTTCATCCAAACTATCCGTAACATTATCAAAGTCATTTTCTTGATTTTGATAATACTCCACCGGCTTCAAATTGTCAATATTTTTCACATCATCTGTGGAAGCGTTTGTTGTCTCCTCTCCAAGGCTGGTTCTCTCCTCCGATAAAAGCTCCTGTTTCCCTTTTTCCTGTCGAAGGTCTTCCCCTGTTCTGCCGCTTTCGGTACTGTATTCAGTTCCCAGTTTCCCGGAAACCTCTCCCATCGCCCGGTCGTATCTTCCTGCGGTCTTCAAAAGCTCTGCCTTTTGTCCCGGGTCCTGAGTCCTTTCCGCCATTTCGAGAAAAGTGTTTTCGATCTCCACCGCAAGCGCCGGGTCCTGCTTTGTGAGCCGCTGAATTCCCCGTTCGCTCTGGAAAAACTCCTTTCCTGCATACTCTCCCGCCAGCCTGCTCTCCACTTCTTCTGCGGTCAAGGTCCCGCCGCTGCTTTTCAGCTCTCCCCTTTTCAGGTCCTCCCACAGCCCGACTTCTTCCAGTTGTTCTTTAGCGGCCTTTTCAAGGGCTTCCTTTACGCCCCTTTCCTCCAAGATGTCCAATGCGCTTTGAGAGATATCTTCATATCTTCCCCCCTCCGGCACACGCCGTTCTGCGCCTCCGCTCTCTGCCTCATTAGCCGGAAGAATCCTTCGGCGCCCTTCTGCCGTATTGCCGTCTGCAACAAAAAATCTCCCGTCCTCTGCGGCGTCAATTCCTCCATCGAAAAGTCGCCCTGTCTCTGCTGTTTCCAACGGGTCTGCACGCATTTTACCTTTTAAGACAGCTTGTCCTTCATCGTCTGGCAGCGTCCTCCCGACTTCCGAAGCTTCCAATCCGTCTGCTCTGCGAGGCTTACCCTCTGAATCAGTCTGCCCTTCACCCTTAGGAAGCGCTCTGGCCTGCAATACCTCTGATCCGTCCGTCCCGTGGTTTTGATCTCCTGAAACAGTCCGTTTTGTCCCTTCCGTTTCGTCAAAGAGCCTCTGTCTCTGTAAATCATCCGCTCCTCTTACATCCTCCTGAAACCTGTGAGCCTGATTTCCAATAGCCTCTTGGAACTTTCCGGCTATCGCCGCTCCCGCACTGTCCAGACTGTTTTCGATTCCCGCCTGGATCGGGTCGCGCACAAAAAACTTGATTTTTGCCTCGCGCTCTGCTTCCTCCCGGCTCATGCCCTGTTCCTCCAGGTTCTTTGCGTACAGGCTCATCTCAGAGAGGTCGCCCATTACCAGATTGTCCAGTATGGTTTTCCCAAACTCTCCTGCTGTTCCCTCAACGCCGCCCATTCCAGCTTCCTTCAAGATATCCTTGACGATGCCTCCGGCGTTTTTTCTTCCCCGGGATATCCTCGTCAGCTCGTCCATCGGAATTTTGTCCAGGGCGTATTCCAGCGCTCCGCTCACCGTGCTGATCGTCGCCGCCTGCTCTGGGCTGGCGCCTCTCTCTATGGCCTGGTAGGCGGCTTTCCCGGCCTCTGAGGTCGCGTTGATCACGACGCCCGCTCCTCCCATCATGGAAGACAGCGAAGTTTGTGCCAGATCCAATGCTCCGTTCAGCGCCCATTTTACAAAAGGACTGTCTGTGCTCTCGGTAATGCCCTCCCGTGAAGCCATCTCAAAAGCCGGTCCGTACATAAACTCAGAATTCAGGTTCACGGGCTTATAAGTTCCGGTGATCTTGTTTCCGATCCCCTGCCTTATCACCTCTGCATAAGCCAGCGGAGACAAGAGGTAGCTGCCCAAATTGATCAGCGCCCCTGCCGGAACACAGCTTTCAGAAATATCCTTCACGCTCTCCACATTTTTTTCTTTTCTGCGGTACCCTAGCTTCCCCTGCAAGGCCTCGTTGTATTTTTCGGCCTTTTCCGGATCTGTTTCCGCGTAATAGGCAGCGATCAATTTTTCATGAGGCGACATATAGTCCCACTGGTCGAAGTCGTTCTCCTTTGGATTTTCTGTCAGCTCCTCTCTCTTTCGCATCCCGATCTCCAAAAGGTCCGGATCGTTTTCTGCCGCTTCCTCATATCCCTGCACCTGTACCTGGATATTGTAGTAATATTCCGCGTTTTTCCCGCTGTCGATGGCAGCCCTTAATTCCTCCGAAAGCGCAAGCAGGTCGTGCAGCCGCTCCACTGCCTCTTCCTCGTTTTGGAACCCGGTGCCGCTGTAATCCTGGTCGTAATCATGATCCTTCAGCAACTCCTGAATCCGCTCCCCCTCTTTTTCAGTCTTATCAAGCTCGACTCTCATCTGTTCCAGCTCATTGTTTTCAAAATCGATATGATAAGGATTGCACTGCTGTTCATATCCCTGATCCATCGTTCGACAGCGCCATTCTTTATATCTTTCCGCCGTATCCGCGTCCAGCCCTACGCCGTCTGTCCCGATTCCCAGCGTCGGATAATCAGCTGCGTAATCTTCAAATTCTTTCTCCGCTTCCTCACATTGCGCTGTCAGATCGATCACATTCCACTGCAATCTCTGGATCTCGGCACAGTTCTCTCCGTACTGGTCTTTTTTCTCCTGATACTCCTCATAAAGCTCATCGAGATATTGCGAATCTCTCTCCAGCTCTGCGATAAGGTCCTCCACTTTTTTCAGGTTCTCTTCTGTGGCGTTTGCCTGGTATTGAGCCTCCAACTTCTCCAGCCCGTCCTGCTTTCGGTAAAATTCCGTTTCCGTCACAGGGGTCAGAACATTTGCGCCTCTCGTGATTGGCCCGCCAGGGTCCGCTCCCCGGCTGGTATACCATTGATCGAACTTTATCCTGCTGTATTCATCAAAGCTTTCTACATTTATTTCCTTGCCCAGCCTTTCGGTTTCCTGGCTTAAAAGCTGCAGTTGATTTTCCGCCTCCTTCTTTTCCGCGTTTTTGGAATGTATATTTGCTCCGAGAGCGTTCAAATGACTTCCCTGTCCCCGCGGCGTTTCTTCTTTCTGGTCTTCCAAAACCCCCGCGCTTTCCTCCAGCTGGCTCTTCTGCTGCAAATTGCTGTCCGGCGGCACTCCTGGAAGTAAATTTCCCCGGGAAAAACCGTCTTGAAATAACTCGTTTTGAGCCATAGCGTTCTGGAAGGTAGGAAGCTGAAAAGGAAAATCCGAAAAATAGTTGATCTCCTGCATCCCGCTTCCAAGGAGAGGAGAGAACACTGGCCCTGCAAAGGGAGAAGATACCTCCTGCGGCCTTGCCGCCTCTCCCCCGATCTTCGCCCCTAAAGCCACCCCTTGAGCCGCCGCCTGGGCCGCTCCTTTTTCCCGTTTTTCCTGCTCCTCGTGGTTCTTCAGGTAAGCGCTGTTTCCGCCTTCTCCCACTGTTTGCTGCGCCATGCTTTACCCCCTAAAATCTTTTTCTTTGTTTCTCCCCAAAAAGAGAAAGGCCCGGCAGATTTTCTCCGCCAAGCCCTTTTCCTGATTCTTTTTTGCGTCTTCCTTTTCCGCCCTTCCCGTTATATTCCGGGCGTCATTCCGGATGCCCCCGAAAGCATTCCGGCTCCTTCCATTCCTCCTGCTTCCATCAGCGCCTGCGCCCCCGGCATTCCTACTGGGTCCATCCCCACGGGAAGCTGCTGCCCCATGTCCGGATTCATCCCTTGTTGAGCGCCTGCCATTTGCGCCTGCTGCTCCGTCTCCCGCTGCTTTTGAAGCTTCTCCTCCAAAAACCGCTTGGTTTCTCCTGCTCCCGGATAATGCAGCATTTCCATCTTCGTCCAGAAAAGGATCAGCGTTTCCGGGTCGGTGGGGTCTCCAAAGGCGCCGCTTTGCAGATTCTGCCGGGTTTCCTGCCACATGGCGTCCCGGTTGCTGGCTAAGGGCGCCGTCACATCGCAGGAAAAGAGGAATTGATCGTTCCAGTACCATTCTCCCGCCTCATCCTGCTCCAGAAAATCGTAGCGGTTAAATTCCTCATAGATCGTATTCCCCTCCAAGTCTCTGCTGGCCACCGGCCTTGCCTCGTCTGCGTAAGCGAGCTTGAACTTGAACATCACCTCAAACAGGGCGGCATAAGCGGCGTCCTTCATCACCCGCTTGCTCTCAAGCCGCCCGGCCGCCTGGGCGGCGGAAAACTCCTTTGCCCTGCCGGAGGTCGCCGTGGTATCCCTTCTCCCCTGAAACGAGTCCGTCACACCGATGGTCTGCCTTGCCTCCTCATATACCTGGGCGAGATACCCCATGTCCTGGCTGATATTCCCCTCCATGTCCTTCACGCCGATCATCTGCGCCGCTGCCGGATCTCCCGGTCGGATCACCTTCATATCCTCTCCGTCTGCCCGGATATCCGCGTTGTCAGGCAGTACCAGATAGCTTCCGGACTTTAAGATCTTATCGATAATTTTCGCCTCGATCCGGTTTGCCGTGTTCTGCTGGTCAGAGATCTTGTCAATATCCGAGTCCCCCAGAAACTTTCCGTAGAGAGAAACGTTTTTCTGTAAGATCACCGGAAAGACCTCCGGCTTATAATATGGGATCTTCCCCATTTGCGGAAGGCCCGACGGAATGCCGGAAAAGTCTTCTTCTCCGGGAAACTCCGCTTTTGTTGCCCGCGCGGAAAGCTCCTCCACGGGAAAGGCCGCCGGATCCTCAGGAAGCGCCCGCAGCTCCCCTTCTTCTCCCAATAGCCCTTCTGCCCCCGGCGCGGGAAGCTGCGGGACCTCCAAGTCCATCCTCGGCATAGGCTCTATAGCAGTGCCGTCACTTCGGAAGATGGGGAAAAAGACCTCCTCATATTCCTCCTCCCGGCTTTCAAAGGTCTTTCCTCCGCATTTCGGGCAAACCTCGCCCAAAGGAGGCTTCAGCTCCCCGCACGCCTTGCAGCGCTCCAGTCTCCTGGCCTGATAGTCCTCAAGGTCCTCCAGCTCTATGTCGTTGACCCAGGAGTAGCGCCCGATGCCGCCGTTGTCGTTCCGATAGTAGGCCGTGTACTGGGTCACCAGGTCCTCCGCGCTGTCATCCCCGAAGGCTTTGACCTCCGGGTCCGCCTCATTCTCCTGCGACACGTCCACCCCGTACCTTCTGCGGATCCCCTCCTTTGTCTGCGGGATCCTTAAAATCAGATAATCCATATCCTCGATTCCCGTGTATACCCCATCCTGCGGGATCACCTCCTTGGGATGCAGAAGCGATACCGCCAGCTCCCCGGAGGTGGTATGAGTGGACTTCCTGCTGTCCCATTCCACCAAAAAAAGCCCGCCGCCCTGAATTGGTACGGTGCGCTCCATCATGTCGTTGAGCTGTTCAAAGGGCAGCCTGTCCAGCTCATTGCGAAGCATATCTTCAATGATCCTGGCCTTCTCTTCGTCCTGCGGCCGTTTAGCGGTCACCTTCGGCTTCGGGATTCCGGAATCCACCTGCGCCTCGATCAGCTCCGAGCTGAGATTTCTCACATGTGCGGTCCTTCTCTTCCGGTCGCCCGGCGTCATGCTCTCAAGGGCCGCACTGCCCCTGTAGATCTCCTCTCTGCGGTCCATCCGGGCAAGCTCCCCCTCGTAGGCCGCCATATTCTTGGAAAGCCGTTCCTGCCAAAGCTTAAGCCTGTATTGATTCATCTTTTCCATCCTCTCTTTCCTGTTCAGGGCATAAAAAAAGCCGCCGGAAACTTTTCCCGCGGCTTCTTCCTATTCTTTCCAGGATATACTATACCACACTTGCAATGTAACATTCCATAACATCTTTCGTTAAACAGTTGTTAGCCATTCGTAGTTAGTAGTTAGAAAATCCTTGGCTCTCCCTATGGGAGAGCTGGCGCGCAGCGCCTGAGAGGGCAGGCCCCTTGCCCTTAAATCCCTTGGCTCCCTCTGACGAGGGCGTGTGTCCCGGTGGGACACACGCCGCGAGCTGACCGAAGCGGCAGCCGAGACGCTGTCAGCCGTCAGGCTGACTAAAGGAGAGATTCCTTACCACCCTTAAATCCCCCCACCAAAATAACAAAAAAGAGAACCACCCCAGTGATTCTCTCAAATAATCTCTATAAACCCACTCGATCCCCACCGGGAAAGCCCGCGCTTTCGCAAAAGTAAAAGAGAACTGCTGCGTAGTCCATGGGCTCCTTGTAATGGCAGTCATTCGCTTGGAAGAAGAGCGGTACTTTTGAAGCCTGCGACAAGAGAGAGGCTGCACACTTCAGCACCTCTTCCGAATAACAACGGCCGGTGCCGTTGTTATTTTATCATCCCCTCGATCTCCTCCAGCAATCCCAAGGCCTTTTCCGTTAAATTCGGGTTTCCCAGCTGGCGGATCCTCAATGCCACCTTCAAATCCGCGTCCTCTACCGGCGTCCGGATCTCTGTATGCCCTAACAGGAAATCCACGGAAACATGGAAATAATCCGCCATCTGGCACAGCACATCATATCCCGCTTCATGAATTCCCGCCTCATACTGTTGGTAAGTGGACTGGGGCATGCCCAGATCCAAGGCCACTCTCATTTGAGATCTCCCTGCCTCCTCGCGGAGCAGCTTAAGGTTTTTCACCCTAAAAACACCGCCTGTCTAAACTAGTTGACTTTATTCTACCGAGAATACCCCATCCTATCAAACTCGTTTCAGGATATTATTATAGATTTTAACCTTGATAATAGGATATAATAGGGAAAATGGTTCCCGGAAAATGGGAACCCAGAAGCCGATTTCTTTTCCCTCTTCTATTTTTACCCACTTTTTCAGAAAACCCAAAAAGGAGGTATCTCTATGATCGACTACTGCGAATTCCTGCGCCTTGCCATGAGAAGCTTCCGGAAGGCCTCCGGATTCACCCAAAGCATCGTCGCCCAGGCGTTGGGGATCTCCCGCACTGCCTATACCAATTATGAATACGGCCTCTCCCTCCCGGAGCTTTCCGTCCTGAAAAAGCTGGCAGCCCTTTACCGCCTTCCTCTCTCCCAATTTTTTAACCCCTGTACCCTCCCCACAGCTGAAACCGGGCGCAAAAGCTCTGAGAAAACGGATCCTCCCACACGCATCGAACAACTCACAGCGGAAGAAAAACTCCTCGTCGCCCTTTTGCGCACAACCGGCCTCTCCCCTTCCTCCCTCCTGCCGGATTCTGACCTTTCCCTCAGCTCCCCGTCCGGTAGTTGTTAGACTTTAGATATTAGTCGTTAGAGAAGGGCAAGGGAAAAGGCGTACCCTTCCTTGTCTCTCCCGTTGGGGCGCTGGTCGCCGGTGGCGACCGTCTAGCGCTGACCGAACCGGCAGGTGAGACGCTGGCGCATACCGCCTGAGGGGGCGTGCCCTTGTCCCTTGCTCCCCTTGTTTCCAGAAGGGGAAGGGAATGGAACTTTGCCTTTAACGCTCTTTCTCGAATTTCACTTCCCGGCTTTTCAAGCCGGGAAGTGAAATTCGAGAAAGCTCGAGCGAAGCTCGAGATTTTTTACCCCCAAACAACGAAAAACCAGGGCGTCCGTTTGACGGACGCCCTGGTTTTTTAGTCTCCCTCAGGAAAGCTCTGGCAGCATCTTCTGGTAATAAGGCCACAGCCCAATGCGTTCCGGGGTGTGCTCCGGCTGCTGCCAAAAATCATAGCCCGGATAGTCATTTCCTTCAATAATGGCGGGCCCGTTCGGCGTGATGCACACATCCCACCCCAAAAGCCGCATCCTCGGCTCCTTCAGGGCCGCCTTTTTGCACAGCTCAATGGCCTCCTTCACATAGGGGATCTGATATCCAATCAGCTCGATCCCACTCACCGGGTGTACTTCTATCGTCTCCAGTGCGGAGGTGTGTCCCACGCCGTTGAGTTTTCCTGTCTCAAGGTCCACCGGGCAGAACATTCCGCCGTTTTCCAGGTTGTCCACAAATTTCCCGCTGTTTCCGATCTTCTGCACAGCATATACGCAGTGAGAGCTCCAGCCCTCCTTTTCACTTCCTGCCAGAAGGGTCACCACTCTCATGGAATTCACGCTCAAAGGATAGAGCCTGGAAAGCGCCTCATGCTGCCTAAGCGCCTCTTCTACCGTGCCGAACTTCTTTTCCTTCACATAATCATAAAGGGCTGGAACGTCCTTGAAATCTGCTGTTTTCAGCTTTTCGATTCCCTTCCCGCTCTCACCTACATCGGGCTTTGCGAAAATGACCTCCCTGTCCTTCATAAACTCTGCGAATTCCTCCGGGGAGGCGTTCTCCATCACCAGAAATTCTCTGCCTAAAAACTCCTGAAATTTGGGGTAGAACAGAGTTTTCCGGTCAAAGCTGTCTGCCGCCTGCGGGTCGTTGAGCAGCGTGATCAGCTTTTTGTTCTTCACCCGGGTCACATAGGTTTTCCGGTGCCTGCCGTCCATGTCATAGAAGCCGAACATCACATAGTCGTGATACCCCGCCCCGTATCTCGCCGCGCACCACAGCATATCCAGAAACAGAAACGCCCTGTTCTTTCCGGAGCGCTCCTTTCCCTTATTCAGCGATTTTTTCAGCTCCTCCAGCCGCACGCCGCCCAAAATTCGCTTGATATAGCCAATCCTTCCCAACAAGCCCTTCTTTTCTCCCATTTTCGTTCCTTTCTCCAAGACCTCTCACTCCCGCCTTTTATACCAGGCGGAAATTACGGTCCCCTGTTTGCTTTCTCTTTTTTATTCATAGTATCACGGGAAAGCCCCGCTTTCAACCGCCCCGCAATAAAAATTTCGAAGAAGTAAAAAAGTCCCGACCTTTACTTCTTCCTTCAAAAAAACTATAATACAAGTAATATTTAAGAAAAAGGAGATGGTTTCTATGGCATTGGTACAGATGAACTTCGAAAGCGAATACTTAAACAGCAATCATGAAATCAGCATCATCCTGCCGGATAAGCCTCGGGAGAAAACCCCCGGAGAATTTTACGGCAGCGGGAAAAAGTATCCGGTCGTCTGGCTTCTGCACGGCACCTTCGGCGATCACAGCGACTGGATCCGCAAAAGCAATGTAGAGCTTTACGCCTGCGAACGGGATATCATCGTCGTGTCCGTCAGCGCTCTCAACAGCGACTATATGAACTGGAAGGATTTCAGCATCGGCTATAATATGTGGGACTACCTCACAGAAGAGCTGATGCCCCTGATTTACGGCTGGTTCCCCGCCTCTGATAAGCGGGAGGACAATTTCATCGCCGGCCTTTCCATGGGCGGCAGCGGCACCATCCAGTACGCCGTGGGCCATCCCGATAAATTCGCGGCGGCCGCCATCCTCTCCAGCGCTCCCGTGGATGTAAAAAGTCTCTATAACGAGGCCGGGGAATTCACCGGGAACGCTCGCCTCAAGGGCCGCATCGACAGCTGCGGCGGCCTGGAAAACTATTTAAAAAGTCCCTTCAATGTATGGGATAAGCTTCCGGCATTCAATCAGCTCCCGGTCCACCCCAGATTGTACTTTACAGTGGGCACCAATGATTTTCTCTACGATAATTATGTAAAATTCAAGGCCTATGCAAAAGAGATCGGCCTGGATGCCCGGTTTGAAGAATATGAGGGCTTCACCCATGAATGGCGCTTCTGGGATATGACCATCGAGAAGGCTTTCGATTTCTTTGGACTGCCCAGAAAGGGCGCGGGCAATCCGTTCTAAAGCGAGGGGTTTTAAAAGCGGCGGCGCTTGATCCGCCGCTTTTTATCCTCTTACACACTTTGCGGTTTTCCGAGAATTCACTTCACACCCGAAAGGAGCCTCTGCCATGAAATATTCCTTCAGGCGCCTGGAACAAAACGACCTTTCTGCGATAAAAGAGCTGTTTGTCAGTGTCTTTTCCAAAGAGCCCTGGAACGACGATTGGTCAGACGAGCGTCAGCTGTGTTCTTATCTTTTCGACCTGACAGGCCAGTCAAATTCCCTCACCTTTGGGCTCTATGAGGCAGAGGAGCTCATCGCCCTGTCCATGGGCCGGGTCAAACACTGGTACTCCGGGACGGAATACTGCATTGACGAGCTGTGCGTCAAAACAGAAAGGCAGGGTCAGGGAATCGGCGCCCTGTTTGTCAGCGAGATAGAAAACGCCTGCAGGCAGCTGGGGCTCACTCACCTTTTTCTGTTGACAGAAAACAATGTCCCGGCTTTTCACTTCTACCAAAAGCAAAATTTTTCGCAGCTGAAAAGCAATGCGGCCTTTGCGAAAAAGCTATAGGAGCGCCTCAGCGCTTTCAGCAGCTTTTTTACCCCCGCCGCAGAAAAGAGAATTTTTCCATACAAGGGCTTGACTGAGGTCAAAAAGTTTGCTATAATATTGCCCGTTATGGGGGTATAGCTCAGCTGGTTAGAGCGCCTGCTTCACACGTAGGAGGTCACTGGTTCGAGTCCAGTTATCCCCACCACAAAGAAGCCGCATGAACACTAGGTTCTTGCGGCTTTTCTTTTTGCAAATAACACAGTTTTCAGCGTTAAACGGTCTTTTGGGCAGCCAACATTCTCTCAAAAAGACCGTTTCTTTTTCGCAAAGCGCAGCTTTCTTTCCCTGCCAGGGCATACATCCTTCCATTCACCCGCCCCTTTCAGGTATTCGGAAAGCTCCGGGATCCACTCCGGGCGAAGCTCCCCCGAAAGGTCCCGCATACTGTTCATCGGCTATTATTACAGCTCCATCTCAAAGCCATCGGTGGCAAAGCTGATCTTCTCCCGGGGCAATGCCTCCTGCAGTTTTAACATGTTGGGGAAATTCCAAGGGGCATAATGGGTAATGCAGTATTGTCCCGCTTTACACCTTTCAAAAAACGGCAGATAATCCGTGGCAGGAAAATGGGCCCCTTCACAGACGATCAGATCCATTTTCTGGTTAAAAGTCACCTGGGGGAAGTCCTTTTGCGGCCCGGCCAGATCCCCGGTAAACAGCAGGTTTTTCCCCTCTGCCTGGATCCAAAAGGCAAAAGAGGCGTCTGTGTGCTGCGTGCGCACAGCCGTCGCCTTCAAAACTCCATCGTCATAAAAAGTCCCTTCCTCGATCTTCTGAAACCCGATCTCCGGACGCAGCTGCGTCCCGTTGGCAGAAAGCCAGCTTTCCAAATGGGAGACTCCCTCCAGCTGAGGCAGGAAAATCTGCGGATCAGAGGTCTTGTAATACCAGCTGAGCAGATCCACAAAGGGGATCAGCCCGTTGGTATGGTCGCCGTGCATATGGGTCACAAACACCGCTTTCACCTGGTCGGTGGAGATGCCCCGTTTGGTCAGCTCGTCCACGGCAGGCGTTCCCATATCCACAAAATAGCAGGTTTCTCCTATCTGCAGCAGTATGCTGGTGCATTTCCGGTCAGGCTCCGGGACTCCATGAGAAGACCCTAAAAAAGTCAGCCTCATTTTTTACTTCTCCTTTTCCCTTTATTCTTCCGGCAGCCGATAGCTTACAAAGGCAAACCTTCTGCTGTCCGGCGACCAGGAATTCACATTGATCGTGCCCTGCCCTCCAAACAGGGAGAAAAGCGTCTTTACTTCCCCGCCGGATGCCGGCATCATCCTCAGCTCCACCTGCTTGTGGGGAAGATGCTCATCCGGCTTCAAATCGCCCTTTCGATAGGATAGCATCACGACCCACTTCCCGTCTGGAGACACATGGGGGAACCAGGTGTTTTTATCCTCGTCAAAAGTCACCTGCTCCTGTCCGCTGCCGTCCGCATTCATGCGCCAGACCTGCATAAGACCTGAGCGCACCGAATTAAACCAGATCCATTTTCCCTCCCGGTCATATTCCGGGCCGTCGTTTAATCCCGGAGCGTCCGTGAGCCGCCGCTCCTCTCCCCCCTCAACGGGGATCGCATAGATGTCGAACTCGCCGCCTCGCTGGGCGCAATAGGTAAGGGTCTTTCCATCCGGAGAGCAGCCATGCAGATAGCTGGGCCCCATGGGTGTGATCAGCCTGGGGACCCCGCCGGCGAGAGGGACCGTATAGACTCTGGAGCTTCCATCCTCCCGGGTATCATGGCTCAAGGCCACGAATTTTCCGTCCGCGGAAAGCACATGGTCGTTGTTGCAGTTTGCGGCAAATCCGGTGAATATCTCTTTGCTTTCCCGGGTGGAAAGATCGAAGCGATACAGCTTTCCCCCGCTGTTATACAGCAAAAAGCTTCCGTCCGGCGACCAGTTGGGCGCCTCGATCAAATAGGGAAATTCCTTCAGCACCTCTCTCTTTCCGGTGTCCAGATCATAACACTCCAGCAGCGAATGATCCTTTTCCCGATCCCAGGGGTTTCTCTCTTGCTTCTCCATTTCATGCCCTCCCGCTCAAAATTTTCTGCCGGAAATCTGATACAAAATCATTGTCCAAACAACCCGATTTGCCCTCATTTTACCGTCTTTTCATAGCCGCGTCAATCAAAAACGGCTTTCTTGACAGAAACCGGAAAAAAGATTAAAATGCTCATGGTTTTTGAAACAGAGATTTTCTCTTTCAAAAGCCCAAACCCTTCGGAAAGCAGAATATCGTTTTTTCGCAGCAGACGTCCATCGGAGAAGCCGGGTGAGATTCCCGCGCGGTCCCGCCACCGTGATGCGCTTTGGCGCTAAGTCGGATCGCCGAGTCTGTTGGGGGTACACATTCACGATGGATGATTGTGCACGGTTTTTCGGCATAAACACCCTTGCGTGGAAAGGGTGTTTTGTTTTGCCGGAAAATTTTTGGAGGTATTCTGTTATGAAAAAAATGTTCTCTCTCGTCTTGACGCTCCTCATGGTGCTGAATCTTGCCGCCTGCTCTTCTCTGCAGTCCGGCGCACCGTCCTCTTCTGCCGTTTCCCAGGCTGTGTCCTCCGCTTCTCAAGCGGTTTCTGCTCCGGAAAGCCGGCCTACGAAAGATCCCAGTGGAGCCGATATCTCCGTTCCCGATCCCATCAGCTCCATGGTAGTTCTGGCCCCCTCCATCACAGAGATGGTGGTGGCGATGGGTGCGGGGGAAAAGATCGTGGGCTGCGACACCCAAAGCGCTCAGCTGCAGGGCGTTGCCTCTTCTCTTCCCGTCTTCGATATGACCACGCCCGACATAGAGCAGCTGGCGGCTTTGAAGCCGGATGTGCTCTTTCTCACCAATATGACCTTTTACGATGACGCCGCCGCCATTGAGCAGCTGAAAAAAATGGGGATCTGCGTCATCTGCATCCCTACCAGCGAAACCCTGGAAGGCATCAAAAGCGATATTGCTTTCGTGTCCTCCGTGCTGGGCGCGAAAGCGGAAGGTGAGGCCATTCTCTCTGACCTGCAGGCGGAGCTTGACCGGGTGGCCCAGATCGGTAAAACCATTACCGAAAAGAAGAAGGTCTATTTTGAGATCGCGGCCGCGCCCAGCGCTTACAGCTTCGGAAGCGGCGTGTTTTTAAATGAGATGCTGGAGCTCATCGGCGCGGAAAACATCCTGAAGGACCAGCAGGGCTGGCTCTCCGTAGAGGCGGAAGCCGTGGCAGCCGCGAACCCTGATGTGATCCTGACTAATGTGAACTATCTGGACGACCCCATCGGAGAGCTTCTGAGCCGGGAAGGCTGGCAGGGCGTTTCAGCCATCAAGGAACAGCAGGTGTATTATGTCGACAATATGTCCTCCACTCTGCCCAATCAGAATATTGTGAAGGCCCTGCGGGAAATGGCAAAAGCCATTTACCCCCAGTTCTATTCCGAATGAACGGGCGAACCGGCACGAGGATCAAAACAGCTGTCCTGCTCCTGTTCTCCCTGGGCTCCATCCTGTTGAGCGTGGGGGTAGGCAGTGTGTTTATTTCTCCCAAGGACACAGCAGCCATCCTGTGGGATTCCCTTTTCCATACAGGACTTCCCGAAACCATGGACCCCATCTATCCGGATCTGATCCTTTCCCTGCGCCTGCCCAGAGTACTGATGGCCTTCCTCACCGGAGCCGCCATGGCCCTCGGCGGCGCTGTCATGCAATCCGTGCTTCAGAATCCCCTGGCCTCTCCCTATGGGCTGGGGATCTCCTCCGGAGCCGGACTGGGCGCTGCCATCGTGATGGTGACAGGGCTCTCCTCCGGAATATTGGGCGCCCTTTTTCTGCCCGGTGTCAGCCTTTTGTCCGGTCTGCTTACGGTGATACTCACCATGGGCGTCTGTGCAAAGCTGGACCGGGGTATGGGAAATACCACCATCATCCTCATCGGCATGGTATTTTCCCTTTTTCTCAATGCTGTGATGAGTCTTCTGGCCACCTCTTCTCCACAGCATGCCCAGCGCATCAGCCTGTGGCAGCTGGGCAGCTTTTCCATGAAGGAATGGCACGAGGTGGTGATCCTTTTCTGTGCGGTGCTCCTGTGCTTTTTCATCTTTCTCTGGAATTCAGAGAAGCTGGATATCCTGACCTTCGGAGAAGAGCAGGCCGCCGCGCTGGGCGTGAACCTGAAGGGCTCCAAGTGGCTTTTGCTGTGTACCGTGGCGGCTGTCACGGGGGCGGCCGTAGCTTTTGTGGGGATCATCGGATTCGTGGACCTGATCGCCCCCCATATCGTGCGCAGGTTTTTCGGATCCTCTCATAAAAAAGTTCTTCCCGCAAGCGCTTTGCTGGGAGGTTCTTTTCTCACGCTGTGCGACCTGCTTTCGAGAACTCTCACCCCGCCCCGTGAGATCCCCATCGGCGCCATCACCGCCCTGCTGGGCGCGCCCTTCTTTCTGTACCTCTATTTTGTGGGAAAGAGGAGGGAAGCAGGATGCTGAGCGTCAAAAATGTCAGCTGCGGATACGGCGGAAGTCCTGTGGTACAGGAGATGTCCTTTTCTGTCAAGGCCGGGGAGATATTGGGTATTTTAGGCCCTAACGGCTGTGGGAAAACAACGCTTTTAAAAGCCCTTTCCGGGCTGCTTCCCGCTTCGGGGGAGATCCTCCTGTGTCAAAAGCCGATCAAAGGCCTCTCCCGGCTGGAAATCGCGAAAAAAGCCGCGCTTGTCACTCAGCTCTCCCCCGTCTCCTTTTCCTATACGGTCTATGAGACTGTGGAAATGGGCCGCTATGCCCACCGCTCCGGCCTTTTTCCCAGAACCGGGGAAAGGGATCGGCAGATCGTCCTGGAAAGCCTGTCGCGCACCGGCGTCTCAGAACTCAGAGACCGCCCCGTCACGACCCTTTCCGGCGGACAGCTTCAGCGGGTCTTCTTAGCGCGCGCTTTCGCCCAGGAGCCGCAGATCATCCTGCTGGACGAGCCCACCAATCATCTGGATCTGGGCTTTCAGCTCAGCCTGATGGAGGATCTGCGGGCGTGGGTAAAAGAAAAAGAGCGCTGTGCAGTGGGCGTGCTGCACGACATCAATCTGGCTCTGCGCTTTGCAGACAGGATCCTCCTGATGGATCAGGGCAAAGCCGCCGCCTTGGAAAACGCTGGAAACCTGGACCTTTCTCTCATAGATAAGGTCTACCAGGCCCAAATACAGGACTATATGAAAACCTCCCTGGAACTCTGGAAAAGCCCAATCGGAGATCGCGCTTCTCCAGAGTAGTTGTTAGGTTTTTAGATATTAGTCGTTAGACTTGGCTCTCCCTATGGGAGAGCTGTCACGGCTTTGCCGTGACTGAGAGGGCGTGCCCTTGGCCCCTAGCCCTCTCTGTGACTCTGCCCTCTCCCGGAGCCTGCCTTTTTTCTTCCGTATTTTAACAATTTTTTCATTGATTCCGGGCAGAGGCTGTGATAGAATAGAAACTGGGAAACGAGGTGCTTTCGTTTTCTGACTATCACTGCATTATTTGCCACCCGGCGAAAGGAGAAAATAAAAAATGACCAACAACAAATCCGTCCTCGGCTGGATCGAGGAAATGAAGAGTCTGGTCAAACCTGACAAGGTTTTGTGGATCGACGGCTCAGAAGAGCAGCTGGAGGCCCTGCGCAAAGAGGCCTGTGAAAGCGGCGAGATGATCAAGCTTAATGAAGAAAAGCTTCCCGGCTGCTACTATCACAGAACAGCCCCCAACGATGTGGCCCGCGTGGAGGACAGGACCCTCATCTGCTCCCGCAAGGAAGAGGACGCAGGCCCCACCAATCATTGGAAGGACCCCAAGGAAGCTTATAAGATGCTTTATGATATCGCCCGGGGCAGCTACCAGGGCCGCACCATGTATGTGATCCCCTATTCCATGGGCCCTGTAGGCTCTCCCCTCGCGAAAATCGGTGTAGAGCTTACCGATTCCATCTATGTGGTCCTCAATATGTCCATTATGACCCGCGTGGGCCAGAAGGTCATGGATGTGCTGGGCGACAGTGAGGATTGGGTAAAGGGTCTGCACTGCAAGTGCGATGTAGATGCCGATAAGCGCTGGATCTGCCAGTTCCCGGAGGACAATACCATTATCTCTGTAAATTCCGCTTACGGCGGGAACGTTCTTCTGGGCAAGAAATGCTTTGCTCTGCGTATCGCTTCCTACCAGGCCAAGAACGAAGGCTGGATGGCTGAGCATATGCTGATTTTGGGCGTAGAGAATCCCAAGGGAGAGGTCAAGTATGTCTGCGCTGCTTTCCCCTCTGCCTGCGGCAAAACCAACCTTGCCATGATGATCCCGCCCGAGGGCTATAAGAAGAAGGGCTATAAGGTCTGGACCGTAGGCGACGATATCGCCTGGATGCGTCCCGGCGAAGACGGCCGCCTCTATGCCATCAACCCGGAGAACGGCTTCTTCGGCGTGGCTCCCGGCACCAATATGAAGTCCAATCCCAACGCTTTGATCTCCACTCAGAAGGGCACCATCTTCACCAATGTGGCCCGCAACCTGGATGACAATACCGTTTGGTGGGAAAGCCTCGACAAGAATCCTCCCGTCAATGCAGAGGAGTGGAAGGGCGCCCATGTAAACGGCCCCGAGTATATTGCCCAGGGCAATAAGCTGGCTCATCCCAACAGCCGCTTTACCGCTCCCACAAAGAACTGCCCCTGCCTCTCCAGCGAATTTGAGAACCTCAAGGGCGTTCCGGTATCCGCCATCATCTTCGGCGGCCGCCGTCCTGACACTGTGCCGCTGGTCTATCAGTCCCGCGACTGGAACAACGGCGTGTTCATCGGCTCTATCGTAGGCTCCGAGACCACCGCCGCCGCTGCCGGCGCCGTGGGCGTGGTGCGCCGCGACCCCATGGCTATGCTGCCCTTCTGCGGCTACCATATGGGAGACTATTTCCAGCACTGGATCGATATGGGAGAGAAGCTGGGCGACAAGGCTCCCAAGATCTTCAATGTCAACTGGTTCCGCGTAGACGAAGACGGCCACTTCATCTGGCCCGGCTTCGGCGATAACCTCCGCGTCCTGGAATGGATCCTCAAGCGCTGCGAGGGCGAGGTGGACGCCGTGGAGACTCCCATCGGCTTTGTGCCCAAGGCTGAGGACATCAATCTGGAGGGCCTGGACGACTTCTCCGCAGACACTCTCAGAGGAATTCTGGAAGTGGATAAGGCCAAGTGGGCGAAGGAAGCTGACGGCGTAGAGGAGTTCTACAAGCAGTTCGGCGAGAAGCTTCCCAAGGCTTTGAGAAACGAGCTGGAGACCCTCAAGAAAAACTGCCGGTAAACCGTTTTTCCGGATCTTGACCGGGCGGGATAGAGATTTTCTATCCCGCCCTTTTTATTTCCTTCTTTTCGCTGCTCCCTTATAAATTTCTTTCTTCCCCTTGACAAGAAAAAATTTTTCGTGTAAGATTCATCTTAAAGCTTTACAATTTCATAGAATAACGGCGATGACGAAGAGGGCATGAAATCTTCCTGTTCCAGAGAGTTGGCGGAGAACGGGATCTGTTCCGAAACGGAACAAGTTCCGCCGGGTGCGAGCCAATACAGAGTTTTCTCGATTGCCTGATCCCTTCCGAGCCGGAAACCCGAACCCTTCGGTAAATTTCAGATGGAACATGATGCGGCAGCGCAGGCGCACCTCGGTACTCCAAAGAGCATCAGCACAGTTCCGGCCGAAAACGACCCTTTGCGAGTTGTTTTCGAGGCGGAACAAGGCGCAGCGACGCAGGCGCACCCCGGTACTCCAAGGAGCATCAGCACAGTTCCGGCCGAAAACGACCCTTTGCGAGTTGTTTTCGAGGCGGAACAAGGCGCAGCGACGCAGGCGCACCCCGGTACTCCAAGGAGCATCAGCACAGTTCCGGCCGAAAACGACTGCAAAGGAAGTAGGCGTTTCCCGAGTTTGCTGCGTTAGTGCATAGGGCTTGCTTGAGCCCGATAAGGCGGCGCGAAAGCGCAATTTGAGTGGTACCGCGGATTTATTTTCCGTCTCAAAGGATGAAGTTCATCTTTTGAGGCGGTTTTTTATTTTCCGGGTTTTGCACAAATAATATCATATTTCATTCTCTTCTTTTTTTGGGAAAAGGCCTGAAAGAGAGAAGAAAGGAGCGATCTATCATGGAAAAAACCGATTTGAAAGCACAGCTGGGAGAGGTGGCAGAGCGGATCCGCACCATGCGGGAGATCATTGGCCTTTCCGAGGAAGAAATGGCAAAATGCACCGGGGTGTCCGAAGAGGAATACCGGAAATGCGAGCAGGGCGAGTCTGATTTCAGCTTTACATTTATTTACAAATGCGCAAATCGTTTCGGCATTGATCCTACAGACCTGATCAAGGGCGTAAGCCCTACCCTGTCCAGCTATACCATTTCCCGCAAGGGAGACGGGCTTCCCATCACCCGGCGGCAGGGCTTCAAGTACCTCAATAAAGCTCCGCTGTTCCGAAACAAGACGGCCGAGCCCTTCTTTGTCACCATGCCCTATTCCGAAGCGGAGCAGAATGTAGCCATCAAGCTCTCCACCCATACGGGGCAGGAGCTGGATATTGTGCTCAAGGGCTCTATGAAGGTACAGGTGGGCTCCCATGTGGAAGAGCTTTTTGAGGGAGACACCATCTACTACAATTCCGGAACTCCCCACGGCATGATCGCCACCGGCGGGAAAGACTGCGAGTTTTACGCCATCGTCCTGAAGGGCGCTGAGGAATTCGCCCCGGAGAAGGACCGTTTCCAGGCCCTCATTGACCAAAGGCTTGCCCGCCAGGAGCGGGAAACCGTCGCCACCCCCTTTGTGAAAATGGAGATGGACAAAAACGGAGTCCTCAAGCATATTGAATTTCCCAATGAGGACAAATTCAATTTCGCGTTTGATATCGTAGACCGCTTAGCGGAAAAATCTCCCGATAAGCTCGCCATGCTCCACCTTTCCAAGGATAAGAAGGAGCGCCGCTTCACCTTTGATGACATGAAGCGCTGGTCCAATAAAACCGCCAACTACCTCACCTCTCTGGGGATCCAAAAGGGAGATAAGGTGATGGTGGTACTCAAACGCCACTACCAGTTCTGGTTCGTGATCACCGCCCTGCACAAGATCGGCGCCGTCATCATCCCTGCCACTAACCTTTTGATGGAGCACGATTTTGACTATCGCTACAAGGCGGCAGGAGTCAAGGCCATTCTCTGCACCGCAGACGGGCAAACTGCCGACGAGGCGGAACGGGCCGCCCAAAACTGCCCCAGCGTGCAGGTAAAGATCATGGTAGGCGAAAATCGGCTGGGCTGGCACGATTTCGACAAAGAGGTGGAAAGCTTCTCCGACCGGTATGAGAGAACAGCCGATTCCCCCTGCGGAAACGACACCATGTTAATGTACTTCACCTCCGGCACCACCGGCTACCCGAAAATCGCCGAGCACAGCTATAAATATGCCCTGGGCCACTACACCACAGCCAAGTGCTGGCATAATGTAAACCCCGACGGCCTGCACTTCACGATCTCTGACACCGGCTGGGGCAAGGCCATGTGGGGAAAGTACTATGGCCAGTGGATGTGCGAAGCCGCCATCTTCACCTATGACTTTGATAAATTCGACGCTCACGACATCCTGCCCATGTTCGCAAAATACCACATCACCACCTTCTGCGCTCCCCCCACCATGTACCGCTTCTTTATCAAGGAGGATCTTTCCAAATACGATCTCTCCTCCATCGAGTATTCCACTACGGCAGGCGAGGCGCTGAATCCCGAGGTGTACGAGCAATGGAAGCGGGCTACCGGCCTCTCCCTGATGGAGGGCTTCGGCCAGACGGAAACCACTCTCGCTATCTACAATCCCATCGGCACGGTCCCCAAGCCCGGCTCCATGGGCGTGCCCAATCCGCTGTTCGATGTGGATATCCTGTTGCCGGACGGCTCCAGCGCTCCGATAGGCGAAACCGGAGAGATCGTCATCCGCACAGATAAAAATATCCCCTGCGGCCTGTATAAGGGCTACTATCAAAACGAAGAGCTCACAAAAGAAGCCTGGCACGACGGGGTCTACCACACCGGCGACACCGCCTGGAGAGACGAGGACGGCTATCTCTGGTATGTGGGCCGTACCGACGATGTGATCAAATCCTCCGGCTACCGCATCGGGCCCTTCGAGATCGAAAGCGTTATCATGGAGCTGCCCTATGTGCTGGAATGCGCCGTCACCAGCGCTCCGGATCCCATCCGCGGCCAGGTAGTCAAGGCCTTTATTGTGCTCACCAAGGGCACAAAGGGAAGTGAAGAGCTGAAAAAGGAGATCCAGGGATATGTAAAGAAGCACACTGCGCCCTATAAATACCCCCGTATCGTAGAATTCCGAGACGACCTTCCCAAGACCATCAGCGGCAAGATCCGCCGCACCGAGCTCAGGGGCCGGTAAAGTCCGTCTATCATTTGTTTGAACGGATCTGTAAGAGACCTGTAAGGATACCCTGCTTGAAAATGAAAAAAAGATCCTCTATGATAAATGCAGGATCCATTTTGTACTCCTGTTCCTTACAGTATCCCGATCCGGAAAAGGAGCACCCATATGCTGATAGAAGAGAAAGCCTTCACGCTGAAGGACGGGAGAAAAGCGCTGCTGCGCAGCCCGAAACAGGAAGATGTCCCCGGACTACTGAACTACCTTGTACTCTCCGCCGGAGAGACAGATTTCATCATTCGCTATCCGGAGGAATGCGCGAAATATACGCCGGAAAGCGAATCAAAATGGATCGAAAACGCCGGCTCCTCCCCGGAAAGCGCTGTGCTGGTCTGCGAGATAGGCGGAAAGATCGCCGGAAACTGTGAGATCAGCCGAAGCCCCATGCTGAAAACACGCCACCGCGCCTCCATCGGGATCGCCTTGCTCAGCGAGTTCTGGGGCCTGGGGATCGGAACAGCCATGTTTCGCGAGATGATCTCCATTGCCGAAAGCTGGGAAGGAGTCACCCAGCTGGAGCTGGAGTTTATCGAAGGGAACGCCCGCGCCAGAGCGCTGTATGAAAAAATGGGGTTCCGGGTCGCAGGAGTCCATCCGGACGCCATCCGCCTGAAGGACGGCAGCTTTCGGAACATTTACCTGATGATCCGAAAAATGAACTGACCTGAAAGGAGGGCCAAAGGACCCTCCTTTTTTCTCCCATCTTCTAAAAACGCCAAAGCTCCCAAAAGGCAGGCGGCTTTTTCTTGTATTTCCCTTTTCTTTACGCTATACTGACAACAAAAGCGGGAGGAACAGGGCTTTCTCTCTTAAAGCACGCCGTACCGCAAAGATGTTCCAACCCCGGAAAGGATGTGCAGCTTTCATGAAAAAACCTAATTTTATTGTGATCATGACAGACGACCAGGGCTACGGCGACCTGTCCTGCATGGGCAGCAGAGACTTTGTCACCCCCCATATTGACGACCTGGCCGCTTCCGGAGCCAGATTTACCAACTGGTACTCCGGAAGCCCGGTATGCTCTCCTTCACGGGCCTGCCTGCTCACAGGGCGCTATCCCGGAAACGCGGGAGTACGGGCCATTCTGGCGGGCCACAGAAAGGCCTCCGGCCTGACCCCGAAGGTTCCCACCATCGCCTCCGCCTTAAAAAAAGAAGGGTATCACACCTCTCTGGTGGGCAAGTGGCATTTGGGGCTGAAGGAAGAATGCCGCCCCTGTCAAAACGGATTTGATGATTTTTACGGCTTCATGGCCGGGTGCGTCGACTATTACTCCCATATTTTCTATTGGGGCATGGCAGACGGCCATACAAACCCCACCCACGATTTGTGGGAAAACGAAACAGAGATCCGGGAAAACGGCCGGTATCTCACAGAGCTCATCACTGAAAAGGCGGTGGAGCGTATCCGCAGCTGTGCACAGCAGGAGGAGCCTTTCTTTCTCTATGTGGCCTATAACGCCCCCCATTATCCCATGCACGCTCCCGAAAAATACATGGCCCGCTTTTCCCATCTGCCCTGGGACAGACAGGTGATGGCCGCCATGATCGCGGCGGTGGACGACGGCGTGGGAGAGATCATAGACGAGCTGAAGCGGTGCGGGGAATATGAAAATACCTGTATCTTCTTCCAAAGCGACAACGGCCCCTCCCGGGAATCCCGCAACTGGCTGGACGGCACTCCGGACCCCTATTACGGCGGCCAGACCGGCGGGTTCAAGGGCCATAAATTCAGCCTCTTCGAGGGAGGCATCCGGGTCCCCGGTATCTTCTCCTGGCCCGGCGTCATCCCCGCAAATCAGGTGATCAATGAGCCCTGCGGAGCTATGGATGTGTTCCCCACGATACTGAGCTGGGCAGGCGGCGACCCCGCGCAGTACGAATCAGACGGCCTGTGCCTGCAAAAGGTGCTGACCAAAGGGGACAAAAGCCCCCACAAGGATATTTTCTGGGAAATGGATCACCAAACCGCCGTGCGCCACGGCAAATATAAGCTGGTCTTAAACGGCGCATTGGTGGAAGGCGAACCTCCGCAGGCGCCGGTATTCCTCTCCGATCTGGAAAACGATCCCGGCGAAACCAGAAACCTCTGTGAAGAATATCCCGAGCTTACCAAAGAGCTTACGGAAAAGGCCCTAGCCTGGCGGTCAGAGCTTGAAAAAAACTGGGAGGAAAATTTTGCCGCTAATTACAGCCTGACCTGACAAAGCGCCGGACTTCCGCCCCTGTTTTAAACCCCGCAAAGTTTCTCAAACCAAAAGAAAGCTGGTATTTATATGCTGAAAAGTATTCGCAACAGCCTTTTCGCCACCTCGGTGCTCTATTTGATCCTGGGCGCTCTTCTGATCCTTTTCCCCGGCGTCTCGCTGGAGCTTTTCTGCGCCCTGGTGGGTGCCGTCACCCTGTTTTACGGCGGGGTGCGCGTCTGCTCCTATCTGAAAAGCGGCAGCTCCTATGCCCAGCGATTTGATTTGTTCATCGGGATCCTGCTGGGTATTTTAGGCGTTTGTCTTTTCGTGTTCCCGCAGTTTGTTGTCTCCCTGATTCCCGTCTCCCTGGGCGTCTATTTGCTGGTAGACAGCCTCACCGCCATGAAAAAGGCTCTGGATATGAAGGCCCTGGGCTTTGAAAAATGGTGGATCTCCTTTTTGGCCGCACTGGCTTTGGCCGTTCTCAGTATCATAGTCATCTTCAAGCCCTTTAAGCTGATAAGCAGCTTTGTCCGTTTCCTGGGCTTCTGTTTCCTCTTCGACGGCCTTTATACGCTGATCAATACCATCGCGGCGGACCGCGCTGCGCGATAGTTATTAGCTATCAGATATCGCTTGTATCAGGATGGGCCGGCTTCCCCATAGTAGTTGTCAGCGTTCAGTGGTTAGTCGTTAGTTAAGGGCTTGGCTCCCCCGTGGTAGTTGTTAGATGTTAGATATTAGATGTTAGATGTTAGATGCTAGTTGTTAGACTTGGCTCCCTCTGACGAGGGAGCTGTCAGCGAAGCTGACTGAGGGAGAGATAACGAAACCCCATTCCTTTTTCAAAGGCTTTGCAAAAAACATAACTTTTAGAGATATTTCCCTCTTCATTCCTCATCAGCGGGAGGTAAGAGTTTTCTGCGGTTCGCGGGTTCGCAGGCACTATTTGGCTCCCCTTTGGTAGTTGTTAGATGTTAGATATTAGTCGTTAGCCTTGGCTCCCCCTATGGGGCACAGCAGCCGAGCCGGGGAAGATTGCCAGTGGCAATCGTTCTGACCCGTTCTACGCTTCCGCTCCGGTCGTTGCTGGGCGTGCCCCACTGGGGCACAGCAACCGAGCCGGCAGGCGAGAAAGGCAAGACGGTGGCGCGGCTCTGCCGCGACGGAGAGGGCGTAAACTACCATTGCCTGAGAGGGCTCTTGCCTCCCTTTGTTGCAATCTTGCCCTATGGCTCCCTTGCGTAAAGGGCGATGTGTCCCAGTGGGACACGCTCAGTGCCTGAGAGATTGGAAACGGCAGCTTTTTAAAAAGCCAGAAATTCTCTCCGAAATTTCACGGTCCCGCTTTGCGGGATCCCGGCTTTTCAAGCCGGGAAGTGAAATTCGAGAAAGCTTGAACAAAGTTCAAGCTTTTTTGCCCCTGCTCCGAAATTCTGCGGTTTATGCCAGCAAATTGAAGGTTTTCAAGCCTCGGATCAGTTTACGAAATTTCACGGTCCCGTGCCAGCGGGATCCCGGCTTTTCAAGCCGGGAAGTGAAATTCGAGAAAGCTTGAACAAAGTTCAAGCTTTTTTGCCCCTGCTCCGAAATTCTGCGGTTTATGCCAGCAAATTGAAGGTTTTCAAGCCTCGGATCAGTTTACGAAATTTCACGGTCCCGTGCCAGCGGGATCCCGGCTTTTCAAGCCGGGAAGTGAAATTCGAGAAAGATTAAGTAAAAGGCGGAGCTTTGCTCCGCCTTTTACTTAATCTTTTGTGCAAAGAAAATGCAAAATTTTCTTTCCCCGCTTTGCAAAACCGGCAAGACTATAGTAAAATTTACTCATGATCTCATTCGGAATCGGACTTTTCTAAAAAAGCGGGGAAAATCCCTGCGGGATCGTGGGATCCGGAAAATGCCGCAGCAAAAAGGAGCGAATACGCCTTGGCCTCCATCTTTATCGTGGAAGATGATGAAAATATCGCTAAAATGATCGAAGCCACCCTTTCTATGGTGGGCTACGACTGCGAAAAATGCTCAGAGGGCAAAGAGGCGGTACGGCGCGTTTTGGAGGGCCGCTTTGACCTGATCCTTCTGGATGTGATGCTGCCGGGTCTCGATGGCTTTGAGATCCTTTCGAAAATCAAGAAAAAAGGCGTTCCCGTCATTTTCCTCACCGCTTTGCAGGATGTGGGAGATAAGGTCAAGGGCCTGCGTTCCGGCGCGGAGGATTATATCGTCAAGCCCTTTGAAACGGTAGAGCTTCTGGCCCGCATTGAGGTGGTGCTGCGCCGGACGGGAAAAACCCGGAAAAAGCTCCTCTACCTGGATATTGAGATCGATCTGGAAAAACACCTGGTCACTAAGGGGGGAGATCCGGTAGCCCTTACGCCCAAGGAATTCGATGTGCTGGTGTTCTTTATGCAGAACCTGGATATCGCCGTCACACGAGAGCGGCTGTTGGCCGCCGTATGGGGATATGAATTTGAAGGAGAAAGCCGCACCGTGGACATCCATGTCCAGCAGGTGAGAAGGAAGCTGGGGCTGAAGGGAAGGCTCGTCACCATTCCGAAGCTTGGATACCGGTTGGAAAGCCTATGAAAAAACAGGGAATCGCCCTCTGGCAGAAGATTTTCTTTCTTCTGCTTCCGCTGACAGTCCTGGCAGTGTTTCTGGCTACCCAGGCCGCGCTGCGGATCAATTTTCGGGAAACCATCTCCGGCGAGATTGAACGCTCCCGCTGGGAGCACAGCTTCTCTTGTACCGGAGTCCAGAATAAGCTCTCCTATGAAAAAAGCACCTCCGGCAATCCCTTTCTGGGAAAAGAGGGCATTGGGCGGGCGCTGGCCCGGATGACCTCTGAGCAAACCGTAAACAGCGCTCAGGGCCTCGCAGTTTACCGAAATAAGTCTTGTATCGCCTTTTCCAATACTCCCTTTGAGCTTCGAAGCGGTCCCCTTTTGGAAGATCTGGAGAGGAAGCCCCTCGCCTCTCAGGAATGCCGGGTAGTTGTCAGAAACGAAAAGGGCCTTTACTACACGGTGTCCGCCTCCCTGCTCCCCATCGAGAACGAAAGCTACGAGCTCTTCACTGTCCGCGAGATCACCTCTGTCTATCAAAATCAGGCCCGTGCCGTGAGAACGGTGGAGATTTTTCTCTTTTTCTTTACGCTCATCGCCGCCCTGTTTTTCTATTTTGCCCTTCAACTTCTTCTCTCTCCCCTGCGTTATGTCAATTCCGGCATTCAGGAGATCGCCGGGGGCAACTACAGTCTGCGCCTTTCCCCCAAAGGCTCTGCGGAATTCCGCAGTCTTTCCCGGAATATCAATCGGATGGCCCGCTCCGTGGAGGAAAACATCGAGCAGGTGCAAAGCCTGGCAGACAGCCGCAAGCGCTTTATCGACAATCTGGCTCACGAGATGAAAACGCCCCTGACCTCTATTTTGGGCTTTGCCGATCTCTTGCGGGTCAAGCGCTCTGTCTCCGAGAAACAGCGCCGGGAATTCGCCGGGGTCATCGTAGAGGAGGCAAAGCGCCTGCAAAGCCTTTCGGGGAAGCTGATGGAGCTGATCTTTGCGGAAAGCGCCAAGCCGGACTGCCGGGAGATTCCCTTGGAGGAATTATTCCGGGAGATCTCCCTGTCCGTTTCTCCTCTCCTTGCGCGAAGAGGCGTGCGCCTTCTGGTAAACTGCCCCGGCGGCTCTCTCTGGGCTGACCGGGAGCTTCTGAAATCCTGTCTCTATAATTTGATCGACAACGCCGCCAAGGCCTCTAAAGAAGGAGAAGAAATAGAGTTCTCCTGTTCCTTTCTCTCAGATTCCGTTCTTTTTTCTGTGTCCGACTGGGGAATGGGAATGGATGAAAAAACAGTCAGGCGCGCTGCCGAACCCTTCTATATGGCGGATAAATCCCGCTCCCGGAAAAACGGCGGGGCAGGGCTTGGGCTCGCGCTGTGCGCGCGTATCGCAGAGCTTCACGGCGGCTCTCTGCGCATCAAAAGCAAGCTTCACGAGGGCACCACCGTATTTCTCTCCCTTCCGAAAGACCGCCCTTTCCGGGAGGAAGGTGAAAGCATTTCGTCCGGCAGAAAGGAGGGGGCAAATGAGGAAGCTTCTTAAAAAGCTCATCGCGCCGCTGCTGGTACTTCTCATCTCCCTGACAGGCAGCGCTTTCTTCCGCCTCGCCTCAGAACGGCTTCCGGACTATTCCGGCGAGGTCTTCCCCGGAGAACTGGAAGAGGGCATTCAGAATGTTTTCCATCTGGATGAAAACGATCAGGTAGTTCTGTACCCCTGGAATCTCTCTTTGGAGGGAGTCGTCTCCCTGCAGTCTCTTCTGAATACCTATCACTATTCAGAAGATCTGTTAACGGATCCCCTTTCCTGGAGCATCGCTCTCTTCGGCCCGGAAAGCCATTACGATTTTTACAGGGAGGATTCTCTGCCTCTTTGCCTTTGTACCTATTATACGTTAATGGATATCATCCACCCCGCCAGAACAGCCGCGCAGGAACATCTTGCCTCCCTTTATCTCCCGGAATATATTTACTTTTCCGAAAAAGAGCGAATGGTCCTCGTGGACGAAGTTATGACCGCTTCGGAGGGCTCCGATTCTCTGGGTCTTGCTCTCACCCAGAAGGGCGTCCTTTATTTTCACGAGACCTTCGGCTCCCCGCCCCCTGAAAAAGAGACCCGCTCCCCGGAAGACTTGCTTCCCGCCTATGTGGAAATGACGCGGAAACACCTGTCCACACCCAATGCTTCTCCCCTTCCTCCGCCCGACACGGCGGAAGTCATTCCCGACGCCTCTTCCGCATCAGAGCTTCCTTCCGAAAGCTCCTCTTCCACACCGGCTTCTGAAGCTTCTGCCCTTTCCGGCGACCCCTTATTCAACCCTCTCCTCTACTATTTGGAAAATACCGTCCGAAACCTTTCCTTCGGAACGCCTGATTTCCTTGTGATCAGCAACGACCTGATATGTACGCGCATGGAAAGTCTGATTTTATCCGGCAGCTACAGCACCCTTTCCCAAGGTGACGAGACCCTGCTGGCATTTTCCGATTCCCTGGGAAATGTAGTGGTATTTTTCTATCTTACGGAGTACGGCCGCTTTACAGGCTATTCGGCTCATTTTGCAGACCTTTGACCTTTCCTTTCGCTTTTCCTCTGAACGAGAAAACTTTTTTGTTTTTCTTTTGCATTTTTCAGCAGACTTGCTGTCTTCCCCTGTGAGATACTTTTCTCATAGGAGGAATGTAGTATGTCTGCTGTTTCTGTTAAAGGGAAGGATCTCCCTCAAAGAAAAAGGGCGCTTTCAAAGCACCGGCTGATCGTGCTGGCTGTTGCCCCCTCTCTCGCTTTTCTGTGCTTTCTGGGCTTTGCCTTTCAAAAGCTCCGCTGTCCCCAAACACTGGAGGCCGCAGCCCCCGCGTTTGCCGGAGAAGCTTCAGAAAACGCTTCCCCGGCTTCCGATCCCCAAAAGAATTCCCATTTGCCTGTAAAAATCCTTTTAGACGCGCCCTTTCTCGACCAGCGCCCCGACTTTCCCACCGGCTGCGAAAGCGTCACGGCGGTGATGGCTTTACAGTATTACGGCGTGGAAACAGACCCGGAGGAATTTATTTCCTCCTATCTTCCCCTGGGAAACGCTCCCTATCGAGACGAGAACGGGACTCTTTTGGGCTGCGACCCCAGAAAGGCCTTTCCGGGAGACCCCCGCTCAGAAAAGGGCTGGGGCTGCTATGCAGGCGTCATCCAAAAGGCTCTGGAAAAAGCTGCCGGTCCGGGCTTTACGGTCAAAGAGCTTTCCGGCGTTTCCCTTTCCTCCCTCTGCGAAACCTATTTGGAGGAAGGCGTCCCGGTGCTGTTGTGGATCACGATCGACATGGAGAAGCCCGTAAAGGGCGCCACCTGGCTTTTGGAAGACAGCGACGAATCCTTTACCTGGATCGAGCCCATGCACTGCGCTTTGTTAGTGGGATATGATGAGAAAAACTATTACTTTAACGACCCCCTCTCCGGGAAGTCTGTCCCTTACAGCAAAAAGAGTGTGGAAACAGCCTATCGGGGTCTGGGGTATCAGGCCGTGGTGCTGAAACCGGACAAGCTCTCTTAAGATAAAATTTTCGCGATTAAATCTTTTTCTCCTTTCACAAAATCTTCTCTTGGAAAGCGGCAGAGAGTATGCTAGAATAGAGAAAATATCTCTCTGAGGAGGGTTTTGTATGAAAAGGATTTTGGTTCTCTGTGACGATTTCTGGCATCCCGGCGAGATCATCGAACGGGGCATGAGCCTTCTCTCCGGCAGCGAGCTTCAATTTGAATTTGTCCGGGACGCGAAAGACACTCTCACTCCGGAATATATCCGTGAGTTCCCGGTCATCGTCAACTGTAAGACAGACTGCATCAACGGCGGCAATCAGAACCCCTGGTTTGAGGAAGGGGTCACGGAAGTGATGCCCAGAGATTTTAAGGCCTATGTAGAAGAGGGACATGGCTTTGTCTCCATCCACTCCGGCAATACCTTTGGCCCGAAAAAATGCCCTGAGTATATGGAGTTTGTTGGGAACCGTTTTGTCACCCATCCTCCCCGCTGCCTGATGGAGGTAAGGGTGGAAAAAGAGCATCCGGTCACTCATGGAGTAGAGAACTTCTCCGGCCGGGACGAGCATTATGAATTGGGCGATATCGCTCCCGACGCCGAGATCCTTCTCACCACGCACTCCGCTTCCGGCGGCTCTCAGGTAGGCGGCTATGTGCGCCATCTGGGAAAGGGTCGCCTGTGCGTTTTAACGCCCGGCCACATCTACAGTATGTGGCAGAATCCCCAGTTCCAGAAGCTGGTGAAAAACGCCATCAACTGGTGCTCAAACGAGGAATAATTCTGTCCAAAAAGGCTTCTTTTCCCACAAAGAGAAGCCTTTTCCTTTGCATTTCAACAGAAAAATTTCAGGGAGGTACGCTATGCAGTCAGTGAAACCGGTCAAAGTGGCCATGATAGGCGTAGGCGCCATCAGCGGTATCTATCTCCAGAATCTCACTCACACCTTCCGTGAGGTAGAGCTTTTCGGAGTATGCGATCTGATCCCCGAACGGGCTCAAAAAGGCGTTGCCTACATCAAAGAACAGCAGGAAAAGGGCGTCTCGGTAACCACACCCAAAATCTATCCCACCATGTACGACGCCTTTCAGGACCCGGAAATAGAGGTGGTGCTGAATCTCACCCGCCCCTATGAGCATTATGAGGTTACAAAGCAGGCGCTGCTTCACGGCAAGCACGTCTTTTCCGAAAAGCCCCTGGCCGTGGACATGGAGGAGGCAAATGAGCTGGTAGCTTTGGCTCGTGAAAAGGGCCTTTTGATGGGCGGCGCGCCCGACACCTTTATGGGCGCCGGGATCCAGACCGCCAGGAAGCTCATTGATTCCGGCTTCATCGGCGAGGTCATCGGCGCGAACTGCGCAATGGTCTGCCACGGCCATGAAACCTGGCACCCGGACCCGGAATTTTACTATCAGCGCGGCGGCGGCCCCATGATGGACATGGGCCCCTATTATGTCACCGCTCTGGTTCAGCTTCTGGGTGAGGCCAAGGGCGTGATGGGCATGACAAAGCGTTCCTTCGAAAAGCGTATCATCACCTCCGAGCCCCATTGGGGAGAGGAGGTCAAGGTAGAGGTGGACACCTACTTAACGGGAAATATTCTGTTTTCCAGCGGCGCCATCGCCCAGATCTTCACCACCTTTGATGTCCACTATGCCCCCACCGCCCAGGCGCGCTTTGAGGTCTATGGCACCAAGGGCACTCTCGCGGTTCCCGATCCCAACACCTTCGGCGGCCCGGTGCTGCTGCTGCGCCCGGAGGATTCCGCCGCTGCAACCACCGACCCGGGCCTCATGAGCCATAAGGTCCCCAGCTTCTACCAGGGCTATCAAGAGATCCCCCTGATGTTCGACTACTGTGAAAACTCCCGCGCTCTGGGCCTTTCCGATCTGTGCAAGGCTCTGCGCACCGGGAGAGGCTTCCGGGCAAACGCCCAGCAGCAGCACCATGTGCTGGAGATCCTCACAAGCTTCTCCAAATCCAGTGAGAAAGGGGAATATATCCCCCTCACCACCCGCTATACCCGCACGGCCCCCATGGAGAACAACCCCATCCACGGGATTTTGGAATCTTGATTTTGAAATCTTAATTTCAGGAGGAATTTATCATGATGAAAATCGCTTACACCGGCTGGACCTGGATCCAGAGCAATGACCCCGAAACCGCCAAAAAAATGCTGGAGCAGTCTTTCCGGGAATGTAAATTTCTGGGCTATGACTATGTGGAAAATTTCGCCTTTATCCGAGATTATTATTGGGAAAACCCGGAAGAGCTCGTACGCCTCACAAAGGACTGCGGCGTAGAGCTTGTAAATCTTTACGGCCATTTCACCCTGGATGTGGAGGCCTCCCTGGAAACCGCCAAAGCGCAGATCGACTTCCTTCACGCCATCGGCGGCAAATGGTACAACTGCCAGCACGGCGGCTTTGCGGACGGCGGCCCCAGTGAGCGCCCCACCGATCCGGAAATGCTCTGCAAAATCTGTGAGATCGCCACCCGCCTGGGCGCCTACGCAAAGGAAAAGGGGATCACCGTCTGCTTCCATCCCCACTACGGCACCTGCGTGTTCTCCAAGGAGGATATCGACTATTTCGCCGCCCATACAGACCCCGGCTGCGTGTCCTTCTGCTTTGATACTGCCCATACGACTCTCGCCGGGATCGACCCCGCCGAGCTCATCCGCGAGTACGGCAGCCGGATCGCTTTCATGCACCTGAAGGATGTGGATACCTACGCCCTATCCAAAGCCAAGGGGCCGGAGAAAATGGCCTCCTTCCGGGCTCTGGGCCATGGAACCGTGGATTTCCCCGCAGTCAAGGCCGCTTTGGAAGAGGTGGGCTATGACGGCTTCCTCTGTGTAGAGCTGGACCGCCCGGAAGTGTGCAATTTCCACTCGGCAGAGGTATCCCGCATCTATATCCGCGATGTGCTCCACCTGTAAGAAAGCCTTTTCCTATCTGCTCTAAAGTTTTGACGGCCGGATATTTTTAAAACAAAGAGAGAAGGGGTCAGATGAAAAAATCAGCAAAACCGTCTGCCCTTTTGTTTCTGCTCCTGTTTTCACTCAGCCTTCTGACCGGCTGTGAACAGAGAAAAGAACAGCCCAAAGAGCCGGAGCATAGAGAATTTTATTCTCTTTCTCCCGCTCCTTCCCCCACTCCCTTTGCTTCCCTCCTTCCGGAAAGCGAGCGCTTTTTTGCATCGAAACAAAGGGAGCGGCTTTCAGACTCCAAAAAGAGTCGAAGCGCCCCTCTCCCCTCCGTTTTCTCCTCTCCTGCCGCCTCTGCGGAGCCTGCGGCTTCTCCCGAACCTACCGCTGCTTCAAAGCCCGCCGCTTCTTTGGAGCCCACAGCATCCCCGGAGGAAACCGTTTCTCCCGAAAGCGCCATTGTGTACTGGACGCCCTCCGGGAAAAAGTATCATTCCACTGACCGCTGCCGCACCCTAAAGCGGTCAAAGCAGATCCTCAGCGGGACCCTTTCAGAGGCAAAAAGCAGCGGCCACAGCGAGCCCTGCAAGGTATGCAGCTGATTTCTCTCGCTTTTCCCCAGGCTTTGAAAGCCGAACTAAAAATATGAGCCGGGAGCTCAGGCCCCTGGCTCATATTTTTATAGGAAAAGAGTTTGAGGTGGAAAACAAAAGCAAATGATGTTACTCTGTTTTACAGGGGATCTCTTCGCGCATTTTGCCGTTTTGCCCGGAGCGATAAGCGAGTTCCCGTAAAACGCAGGAATTTTAATGGAAAAGGAGACCGACATATGGATTACAGCAGAAAAATTTCTGAACGCTTATGGAATCTGCCGGACAAGGGAGAGCTGGAAAGCCGCCGCGAGGAAACCTTTATAGACGACATTATCCAGAAAAGCCATATTGAAAAGGAACTGCTCTCTCACCTGGACGGGATCGAAACCGTATTCGACGGCGGCGCGGGATGCGGAAGATTCTCCATCCTCCTTGCAAAGCAAGGCCTGAAGGTCACCCATTTTGATATATCCCAGCCCATGATCGATAAGGCGAAGGAGCTGGCGGAAAAAGAAGGCGTTCTCGACAGGATCACCTTCATAAAGGGAGCGCTGGAAGATTTAAGCGCTTTCGGCGACAGATCCTTTGATCTGGTGATCTCCTTCGACGCTCCCATCTCCTATACCTATCCCCACCAGGAAGAGGTCATCGGCGAGCTGGTGCGCCTGTGCCGCAAGCGGATCCTCATCAGCGTGTCAAGCCGCCTGGGCAATCTGCCGTATCTGGCGAACCCCATTCAAAAAAACCAGTTCATTCTGGACGAAAACTGCGATGATCCCTTTGTAGCCTGGTGCGTGAAAAACCGAGAGAACGCCGTGAACGCATTCCGTTTCAGCAAAGAGCCCATCGAAAAGCTGTGGAGAGAAGGCGTGATGGGCGGCGGCGAAAACGAAATTGCAGAGTATGAAAAGGGCGGCGCCCCTTGGTGCACCACATACACCTTTCTTCCGGATGAGCTGGAAGCGGTTCTAAAGCGCTTCGGCGTAAAAAACATTCAGCTGGCGGGCCCCGGCGCGTATGCGCGGACCATCCCCAATGAATTGCTGAAAAAAATCATGAAAGACCCTATACAGCGCGAAGAATTTCTGAACTTCTGCCATCGTTACGATTCCAACCCCTTCGTGTGCGGGATGGGAAAAGATAATCTATTTGCCAAAGGCGAGCTTTAAAGCTCGCCTTTGTCTTTCCATAACGGACGGGGCAGTCCACTCTTTTTATCCTTCCGCTTTTTCCTCCAAAATCCCCTCCAGCGCTTCCACCGCGCTGAAGATCAAATGATCGCAGAAGGCCTTCCTGTCCGTATCTCCGGATTCCTGATGCAGCTTCAAAAGCGCCTTGCAGTCTGTCTCGTTATAAAGCTTTTGGAAGCTTCCCGTCAGCTTTCGGAATTGCTCCGGCGTTCCTCCCTTTGCTCCCAGCACCATCAGTGCGCCGCTCAACGCTCCGCAAATTCCTCCCATCCCAAAGCCGTGTCCCAGCGGCTTTGCCAGTAAAAACGCCGTCTCCCTGGTAAACCCGCACTCTTCGGCAAAAGGGATCAGCACCGCCTGCGCGCAGTTGTAGTGGATCTCTTTATTCTGCCTCAATTCCCGAATTTCTTCCCGCTTGCCCATCATTTACTCCTCCTGTCAAGTTCTGTGGGATGCACTTTTGCACCACCCGCTTTCTTCTCTTATTGTACACCTGAAAGTAAAATATGCAAGTCCTCGCCCAGCAACGTTCTCGTTTGCCAACTCGGTTGCTGTGCCCCAGTGGGGCACGCCCAGCAACGACCGGAGCGGAAGCGTAGAACGGGTCAGAACAAGCGCCGGTGGCGCTTTGCACCCGGAGCGGCAGCGTAGAACAGCTCGCAGCTTGTGGTCTCGCCTGCCGGCTCGGTCAGCTCGCAGCCTGTGTCCCACCGGGACACGCTCGCCCCTTTCGGGTTCGAATCCCCGGTTCAAAAAAAGCTTTTCGCCCTTCCTCAAAAATGTTGGTAGCGAATCAATCGGCGTAAAGACGGCGCGTTTACAAGCCGTCAGCCGATGAGAGCGTGACATTTTTGAGAAAGGAGCCGCAACGCGATAAGTGACGCGGTGATTTTCCGCATAGAAAATCGCCGCAAACACAAAAGCGTTTGCGGCGACGTGGTGACCCATCGGGGATTCGAACCCCGGACACCTTGATTAAAAGTCAAGTGCTCTGCCAACTGAGCTAATGAGTCTCAAAAGCTGTCTCATCAAAGAAACAGCTTGTTTATTATAGCAACTTCCGGCATACCTGTCAATAATAAATGGCATTTTTCCCGCGGAAAATCCCGAGGTTTGGGGAAATTCTATCCTCGCAAAGCACTTTTTATTCAGACACGCCACGGAAAATCACTGTGCCGTAAAATGCTTTATAAGGCTGTTCCCGTCCTCTCTGGGCCACCCGTCTCCGGAAAGATTGATCCCTGCGTACATCAAAAGGGCTCCGGAATAAACCTCTCCCGTATCTTCATCCCGGTAATACCGGTTCGGGTCCAGCCCCTCAAGCCGCTGAATATAGAAGTTGTGCTCCGGCTGGCGCATGATCACGCTGGTGAAAAGCACCTCGCTTTGATCCTCGCTGACAAACTCCCACTCACAGTGGAACGGGTTTTCAGAGGGAGACACCAGACGGTAAAAATTGCCCCGGCGGATCAGGTCATAATATTTGTGGTAATCCGCCACCTGTCCGCGCACCTGCTCCTTTTCCTCCTCTGTCATTTTCCTGGGATCCAGCTCATAGCCAAAGGTGCCGCACATGGCCACCGCACCCTTGGTGTCAAGCCCCGCCCTGGGGCTGGCGGATACATGGGCACCCATAGCGGAGATGGGATAGCATAGAGACGCCCCAAACTGAATGGAAAGCCGCTCAATGGGGTCCGTGTTGTCGCTGGCCCAGATCTGTGGAGAATAATACAGCATACCGGGGTCAAATCTCCCTCCCCCGGAAGAACAGTTTTCCAGCAGGATATGTGGAAACGCCGTGGTGATCCGATCCATCAGGTCGTACACACCCAGAACATACCGGTGGAAAAATTCTCCCTGACGCTCCGGCGGCAGCTCAGCGCTGGCCGCCTCGGTGATATGCCGGTTGCAGTCCCATTTGATATATTCGATATTGTTGTTGGAGATCACCTTGTACATCTGTTCAAAAATATTGTCCCGCACCTCTTTGCGGGTCATATCCAGAACGCACTGATAGCGGGAGATGGAATGTTCCCGCCCCGGAGCCCGGATGGCCCAGTCCGGATGCGCCCGATAGAGGTCGCTGTCCGGATTGATCATCTCCGGCTCATACCAGATCCCGAACTTGATCCCCAGGTCGTTGACCCGTTTGATCAGGCTGGAAAGCCCGCCCTTCAGCTTCTCTTCATTGACATACCAATCGCCCAGCGCCCGGTGATCGTCACATCTGTTTCCAAACCACCCGTCGTCCATCACCAGCATCTCGATGCCCAGCTCTTTTGCCTTTTTTGCAAATTCCACCAGCTTATCGTCGTCAAAATCGAAGTAGGCTGCCTCCCAGCTGTTGATGAGCAGTGGGCGCTTTTTGTGGGCCCATTCACTGCGCATCAGGTGGGCGGGGTAGAATTTGTGCAGAGTGCGGCTCATGCCTCCCAAACCCTTTTGAGAGTATACCATCACCGCCTCAGGAGAGATAAACGTCTCCCCCGGCTCCAGCCGCCACCGGAAATCTTCCGGGTTGATCCCGATCAAAAGCCGGGAAAACTCCCGGGTATCGCACTCGATATCAATGGCAAAATTGCCGCTGTAGATCAGGTGGAAGCCGTAAGCCTCCCCCGTCTCCTCCGTACAGCCGGGAGCTGTCAGAGCGACAAAGGGGTTGTGGTTCGCCCCGGTCATGCCCCGCTTGCTGCGGATGGACTGGATCCCGTGGATCAGCGGATGGCGGTTTAAAGAATTCTCTTTGTTCCAGCGCCCGTATAAATGCACCATATCATAATCCATCCGGGGCAGGTCCACGCAGGCGCTGTACACCCGCATAAGCTCTACCGGGCTCTTCCCGCCGTTTTCCACTCGAACGCTGCGGGTCATCACTCCCAGATCCTCAAACACGGTATACAGCAAAAACACCTTGACTCCCGTCACCGCATCCACCGTTTCCACTTCCAGAGTCTGGGCCTCGCCGTCTGAAGCAAAGGAAGCGGGAAGTCCTGAGAGCTTGGGCTTGCCCGGAAAGATCCTGTGGGACACATAGCGGATATCCGTCACCGTGTTTCCCGCCTCCCCGCGCACCGATAATGCGGAAATGCGGAAATCCCCCGCGCCGTTGGTCGAATACTCCAGCGGGTTGATATCAGGGGAAAAAAGCGGATCCTCCACCTTTGGATTGTAAGGGCTCAGGGAATCGAACCGCCCCCGGTACATCAACCCGGTCAGGTTATTGTCAGGCAGCTTTGCCCCGTAGTACAGATGTACCAGATAATTCTCTTTGAAAATCTGGAGCGCATAGGTCGAGTCTCTGGTATCCAGCTTAAAGATCTTCTTTTTCTCGTCAAAGGTAATAGCCATTGATAACTCCCCCTTGCTGTTTTCAAATTCCCTTGCTGCGAAGATATTCCTTCAAAAAACCGCGGTCCTCCGTAAGCGCCGCCAGCAGCAGCTGGTAAAGCGCGGCAGGGTCTTTGTGGAAATTCCGTTTCACGATCTGGGCCTGAGCTTTGTCCGGCACATACAGGGAAAAGGACATCAGCTCCAGCTCTCCGTCAGACACATGGCAGGAGACCTTCGCCCCCTTTTGTGTAAGGGAAATCTCCACCCGATTCTCCCGCTCCCGCCTGGCGCTTGCCAAAAGGGAAAGGGCTGCCTCCAGCGCCTTATCCCGCACAGACAGCGGCAGCGTATCGTCTAAGCTTCCGGCAATTTCCCTGCCTGTTTCCGTAACGCTGTAAAGCCCTTCCTGCTGCCGCACATGCCCCTGCTCCTCTAAAGCGGAAAGCGCGTCGCTCACCTCAAAATAATTGGCCAAAGCCTTCTCCTGGAGGATCCGCTCCAGATCCTCCAGCGAGAGGGGCGCCCCCGCGCTGCTGAGAATATAGCAAAGCAGGATACGGATATCGTTTCTGTTCCAAAGCCCGCCGGGCTCTACCCCGCCGGTAAACGCGTCCTGATCCATCGGGACCCTCCTTTCCGGATGCCCGGCTTTCCTTAAGCCCGGCGCTCTCTTCTTCCGCTCTTTTTCTCGATCCAGTCCGCGGCGGCCTTTGCCGCCCGTCCCGTTTCCCGAAATCCGAACTCCCTCTGGAATTCCGCTTCTCTCGCCGCCTGCTCCTTTAGGGAAAACTCCGAAATAGCCTTCACAAGCTCTTCACTGTTTTCCGCCAGCGGGTAGGGCAGCTTTTTCATATCAAAATAAAAATTCCGATCTCCCCGGTAGGCCTCCAAGTCGTTGACATAGAGAAAACAGGGCTTCCCCGTGGCCATAAAGTCGAACATTACGGAAGAGTAATCTGTCAGCAGCACATCCGCCGCCAGATACAGCTCCTGAATGTCCGGCCAAAGAGAGGCGTTTCTCACGACCAGCGGGTCGTATTTCAGTTCCTCCGCCTTTTCGGCGATATTGGGGTGCAGCTTCAAAAGCACGACCCACTCCCCTCCGAACCTCTCGGAAAGCGCTTTTACACATCGGGAAAAATCCACATCATAGGCAGAAAGGCCCTGATCTTTTCGAAAGGTAGGCGCATACAGCAAAAGCTTTTGCTTTTGGGAAAGGCCCAGCCCCTTCCTCACCTTCTCCACGATCTGAGGGTGCTCTCCCTGTAAAATATCATTCCTGGGGAAACCCTCCTCCAGCACCTCGCCCTGATACCAGAAGCCCCTGCGGTAGATCTCCGTGAGAAAACGGCTGTTGGAAAGAAACAGGTCGCTCATCCGGGAATCGTGCTTTGCCGCACGCAGATAATCTTCTGGCAGCGCTCCGGCCGCGTCTCCCTCGATGCGTTTCAGGGGAAACCCGTGCCAGGTCTGTACATAAAGCTGTTTGCCCCGCTTTCTCGTATAGGCCCATTTCCGGCTGTTGTCCACCCATACTCCGGCTGTGCACTGATGATAGATGGAGGCGGCGCGCTCTCCAAAAAGCGGCTTTACGCCCGCCGGCAGCGTCTGTGCCTCCTTTTCTCCTTTTACGACCCAGTACACCTCATAGCCTCTGTGAAGCAGCTCTTCTCCTACCGCTCCCGGGCTGTCGCACCAGCCCCGGCCGTAGTAGCCCTGACATACCGCCTTATTTTGATCCTTCGGCAAAAAGGAAAAGATCTGCCAGAGAAGATTTCTCTTGATCTTGTGAAAGATCTCCTTCACACCCATTCAACACCCTTCCTTCTGAAGTGAGCCGCGGCTATTTCCCGTCTTCAGCGCGCAGCCTGTCCCGGTGCAGGAAGATCACCGTCACCCGGAATAAAAGCACCAGGAACTCCGCCAAAGAGGTCAAAAGACACAGCGTCACCGTATTGAGATTGCCCGTGAAATAGGCGATGGCCAAATTCACCAGATGGACCAGCATACAGAAAAGCGTAGAGAAATTGGCATACTTTGCAAGTCCCATCGCTCCCAAAGTGGGGAACCCCAAAACATAGTTGGGCAGGGTAAAGACCACCACGGGCAGCAGCGCACGCAGCGCAGTGGCGCTTTGCGCATATTCCGCGCCGAAAAACACGGTGCAGATGGGCTCGGCAAAAATAAATACCACCGCGCACCCCAGAAGGATCACCGGCATAATGAAGCACAGCAGCTTTTTCACCAGCCGGTAATTTTTATGCTTGATCATATGGGGGTAAAGGCTGTCCGAAATGGGGCCTATCATATTCCGCGCGGGGGTGATGATCTTGTCTGACGGCGTGGAATAGATCCCCGCCAGGATCCCGGAAGGGTCCATATACCCTAAGATCAGCGTATTGGCAGAGGAATACACCGTAGCGGATATTTTGGACACAAAAAACCAGAAGGAGCTCTTCACCTCGCAAAACACCTCATAGGGCGTGACCCGGCAGAACCGGACCCCCACCTTCTTGATCAGGTGCCAGTAGACGAACACCGCCGCCCCCAGGTTTCCGATGGTGGTAAAGCCGGGGATCATCCAGCTCTGGTCCGGGGTACGTAAAAACAGAAAGAGCATCACGGCGAAAAACACCTTGATCATCACCGTGCGCATGGTGATAACAGACATTCTCTCCAGGCCCCGGTACATATAGTCCGGCAAAAAAGAATTGGTAGCCACATTCAAAAGACAGAAGAAATACATCAGCCGGATATTGTCGCTTTCCAGGCCGGGCAGAATAAATACACATACCACCAGCAAAGAGACCACGAAAAAGAACAGCTTCGCCCAGGTCACACAGGAAAGCACCTTGGAAAGCACCTTCGCGTCCTCTCTGTGGGCGGAGATCTTCGCCACCGCCGACATGATAAAGCCGAAATCCATTAAAAGCTGAACATACATCATCATGGAAACGGCCACGCTGAGCTTCCCGTAAACGCCGGGCCCCAGCACACGGGTCTGAAGGGGCACCGTTACCAGGCCCACAAACATATTGGTAAATTGCAGCACATACAGCATCACTGTATTTTCCAGAAGGCTGCCCTTCTGCCGCTGGCTCCATTTTTTAAAAAGCGTGGTCCCCATCCGCTTTAAAGAATTCATTGCGTCCGCCCTGACAGTACAAGCCCCCAAGCTGCTTAGGGGAAGCCTTTCTGCTTCGCCCGGGGTACTGTTCCTTTCTCCCGTAGTTTGCCCGCAGTTCTTTTCGCCCTATCCCTTGAGGCGGAAAAGCAGCGCGATCAGCCCATACTGCTTTCTCTCCAGCAGCCATAGGATCAGCTTTCTCCTTTTCCCCAATCTTGGCAGGTAAGGGTTCTCTTTCCAGTTTGGGAATTCCCGGCAGAGATATTCCCGAAGCTCTGAAAGCAGGGGATGGCGCCTGTCGATCCGCAGCACCCGCACACAGGCGGTAAGATAGACGTGAAACACCGTCAGATAGCAAAGCTCCTTTTCATACTCCTCAAACTTCCCCGCTTCCCGGAAATAGGAAAGGATATCCTCGAAGGCGTCTAAAATTTCCCGGTTTCTGTCAGCCTGCCGGTTGTTTGTGATAGAGCCTTCACGAAGCAGGTAGTCGTATCCGATTTCGTCCAAATACACCGCTTTCTCCGCCGTAAGATAAAGCTTCAAGGTCGTGCGGATATCCTCATACCAAACCCGGCTGGGAAAGCGGATCCCCGTATCCCGAAAAAGCGAAGCAAGATACAGCTTGCTGCAGGCGCAGGGAGAGGCGAGAAAAAGTTCCCGGCACTTTGCAGTTTCCAACGCCTGCCCGCTGGGAAGCGGCTCCCGAAGCTCCGATAAGGTGTTTCCCGCCTCATCCACGGAACGCAAGGGAAACAGCACCACCTGAGCCTCCGCTTTTTGCGCCGCCGCTAAAGACCTTTCCAGGATTTCCGGCTCCAAATAGTCATCGCTGTCCACAAAGAGCAGCCATTTGCCTCGAGCGGCCTCTATCCCTGTGTTCCTCGCGCCCCCAAGGCCGGCATTTTCCTGGTGGATCACCCGGATCCTCTCCTTACCCTCTGCAAGCCGGTCGCAGAGCGCCCCGCTCCCGTCGGTGGAGCCATCGTCTATAAGAAGCAGCTCATGATCCGAATAGGTCTGAGCCAAAATAGAATTCACGCATTTTTCCAGGTACTCTTTTACATTGTAAACGGGGACGATCACGCTTACGTTCGGCAGAGCTGTACCCTCGTTCATAAAACTGTCCTTCCCTTTCCGCAAAACAGTGAGGCGGGCCTGTTTCCCTTCCTGTCAGACCGGAAAAGAAACCTTCGTCCCGTACGGTTGTTATTATACACATTTTTCCTCTGTTTTGCAATTCATCTTCCGCGCCGCGGCTTTGTCAGGCTCCAAAGCAAAGGGCAGGGAAAACGGCTCTCCTTCAGAAAACCCCTTCCCTGCCCCTTTTCGCCGGATCACAGCCTGCCGAAAAAACGCCGAAGCCGCTGTAAACTCAGCCCACCTCGATCTCCTTGATCAGCTTTTCCAGCTTTTCCTTCAGTAGCTTTTTACTGCCCTTCGTCGCGACGTCGATCACCAGATTCCCCGCCTCGCTCAAATATCGGATCGGGTCCACTCCCCCTGAGATCGCCAGGCGGACATAATACTCCTCTTTCGTGATAGTATAGCGGAACTTCCGCGCGTACTGGGTCACATAGCGTACCAGCCCGCAGGACTCAATGGCTTTCTTTTCCGAAAGCGAGCGAAGCATCACATGAAGATAGCTGTCGCTCCAGGTCCTTTCGGTGCAGCGCTCCAGAATCTCATTCCCGGTCAGCGGCTCATCCACAGACCAGAGAAAATTCATCAATTCCTCTTCTCGTTTGGTAAATGCAACATTCTGCATGAATACTTTTCCTCCCTTAAATGATGGCAGCAGCCTATTGCCGGAACCCTTTTCTGTTTTCATGCTATTGGATTTATTGGATTTTGTCAATATATCATTTATAAATAAATTAAAAAAACTCAAAACACTCAGAATTTCCAGCAATCCTTCAGAAAACTTTCCACTTCTTTCCCACCGGAAAATTCCCCTTTCGGCCGCTCTTTCCATGAGAGTTCCGCGCTTTCATCATCCCTGCCGCGTTAATCTTACCACGCATTCGATATGATTTGTGTGCGGAAACATATCCACAGGCTGGATCTCCCTGACGATATAGTGATTTCCTCTTAAAAGCTTCAGATCTCTCTCCAAAGTTTCCGGGTTGCAGGAAATATAGACTACCCTCTGAGGCGCCATTGCGCACAGGGAAAGGAGGAAGTCCTCGCTGGCCCCTGCCCGGGGCGGATCCAGAAATACCACGTCGCATCTTTCCCCTTCCTGCGCCATGGCTGCCATGCATTCCCCTGCGTCCCCGCAGGTAAAATAGGCATTTTTCACTTCGTTCTCCCTGGCGTTTCGGATGGCATCCTGCACCGCGTCCCGGGAAAGCTCCACACCGAGTACCGTTTTCGCGCCGCTTTTCGCGGCCACGATCCCAATGGTTCCCACGCCGCAATAGGCGTCCAGCACCCGCTCCCTTCCGCTGAGTTCTGCGTATTCCATAGCCTTTCGGTACAGAAGCTCTGTCTGCAGAGGGTTGATCTGGTAAAAAGACCGCGCAGAAACGCGAAAAGTGCAGCCGCACAAGATATCTCTGATAAACCCTGGCCCGTAAAGCACCTTTTCCCGGTCGCCCAACACCATAGAGGTCCTCTTTTCGTTTATATTCTGTATGATGGTGGTGATCTCCGGATGAAGCTTTAAAAGCGCTCCGATAAAATTCCGTTTGGCAGTAAATACCGGCGTTCCCGTCACCAGCACCACCATCAGCTCTCCCGTCTGAAAGCCCCGCTTGATCAGCACATGGCGCAAAAATCCTCTGCCCGTATCCTCGTCATAAGGACGAAGCTTGAATTCCCCCAGCAGCCTTCGCACGGAAACGATCACCTCGTCCGCCTTTTCGTCCTCCGTCTGGCAGGAATCCACCGGGATGATCCGGTGCGTGCTGGACTGATAGACCCCGGAAAGGATCTTTCTTTTCCCCGCGTCCCAGGCAAAGGCTGCCTGTACCTTGTTGCGGTAATGATAAGGGTGCTCCATGCCCAAAATCGGGTTTACCTTTCCGAACCTGTGAAGAAGCCTCTCGCAGCGTGCCTGCTTCCATTGAAGCTGCCTTTTATAATCCATGTTCTGCAGCTGGCAGCCGCCGCATTTCCGATAGACCGGGCAAGGCTCATATCTCTCATTCATAAAATGTGTTCCCCTTTTCTAAAGCCCCGGCTCTCCCAAGCCACGGGCCTTTCCTTTTCTCTCTCTGAAAACCGCCGCCTTTGAACCCTTCTGAAGCGCCTCAAAGGAAAATTTGGAGGCGTCCTGTTCCTTTTGAGGAGATAAGGCTTCAAAAATACAGAGATTTCCCTGAGCCTTTGCCCTTTGGAAATCCTTCTCGCTTTTCAGCGTCCAGCTGGCCTCCTGCATATTAAAAACTCTTTTTGCCGTTTTCAGGGAAAGGTTATCTCTCCACCGGAACTCATAGGCTTCAAAGTGGGGCCTGGTCAAAAAGTTCGTCAGCAGGTTTCTGCCGCAAAAGGCTTCTATGCCGCTGAGTCCTCCCTCTCCCTTCTTCAGCCGGGTCATCAGCTGTCCGCGCACCACCTGAGGAGCGTGGAGCTTAAACCATCGAACGATCCTCGGGTCAAAGGACTCGATGCAGTAAAGCCCCCTGTAGCCTTCCAGCTGCGCAAGGCAGAGCTTGCAAAGCTTCTCAAAATTCTCGCAGCTTTTCAGCTCCAGGATCAGAGGGACCCTCCCGTCGATCAGCGAAAGCACCTGAGAAAGAGAAGGGATCTTTTCCTGCGTTTGAAACAGCCGAAAGTCCTGAAGCTCCTGAAAGCTCAGCTCAGATATCCGCCTATCTGCCCCGCAGGTGCGAAGCAGAGATTCGTCATGATGCACCGCCACCTGCAGGTCCATCGTAAGGCGCAGATCCAGCTCTATCCCGAATCCGCACTGCGCGGCGAACCGAAAGGCGGAAAGAGAATTTTCCGGCACACCCTCCTTTTGGCTGTGCAGCCCCCGGTGCGCATAGTCGTATTTCCAAAGCTCCTGAAGCTCCGGCTTTCTTTCTGCCGAAGGGGCGATGGCAAACAGCCAGAGGCCTGTGCATAGAGTCAGCAGGCCCAGAAAAACCGGAAGGATCACAGCTTTCCACCTCTTCCCTCTATTCTCCCCGGGGCCCCTTTTTCCGGCCCTTCAGGCGGCTTTCTGAACTGGGTAGGCGTACAGCCCAGGTTCTCCTTAAATACACCGATGAAATAGCTCAGGCTGTTAAAGCCTGTATCCATGGCGATATCCAGTACCTTCCGGTCTGTGCGGGAAAGCAGCTCCATGGCGGCGGAAAGGCGCACGCCGTTGATGTACTGCACCGGCGTCTTAAAGGTGTATCTTTTAAACATCCGGCAGAAATGTCCGTCGCTCATATGGCACAGCCTGGAAAGCTCTCCGATGGAGATCTGCCTGCGGTAATTCAGATGGATATAGTCAATGGCCTCCTTCACCGCCCCTGAAGAGGCTCTCTCCCTCTCCTCTGCCCGTGTCTCCCCGTTTTCCACCAGGCAGGAAAACAGCTCTAAAAGCTTTGCTCTCACCCGCAGCTCATAGGCGGGCTCCTTCCCCTCCAGAAGCTCCACGGTTTCCTCAAAGAGCTTTTGAAACCCCTTTTCCTCTCTGGGAATGATCCGCCTCACCTGCAGGCGTCCGTCCATCACGGGAGCGACATATTTGATCCGGCAGAGATCGCTTTCCTCGCCGCAGAGGACCTCCGGGCTGAACACCACCGCCACAAACTCCATCTCTTTCCGATCCAGCGCCTTTGCGGCGTGCAGCTCCCGGCTGTTGAAAAAAACAATGTCCCCTCTTTGGGCCTCAAAGCAGTCCTTTCCGCACTGCACCTGCACCGTGCCCCTCCCTACCTTAAAAAGCTCCATCTCGTCATGCCAGTGACACTCCAGCTGAAAATAGTTTTCATAGGGAGAGCCCACACGATAGCAGCTTACCGGCAGCCCTTTCTCCTTGTGCTTTCGATTTTCCTTCAGCGCGCGATCTCTCACCCGGGCCGCCTCCCCTCTCAAAAATCAAAATACTGCAATTTATTGCCTGATTTATACAAGTATTTTGCTCTCTTTTCCTATATAATAATAAATATACTATATCTCATTGCTCTCTTTTTTTCAACCTTGAGCACGGGATCCCCCTCGGAAAAGCAGAAAACTGCAAAAAACAGAAAGGAAGCGAGATCGTGAAATTTACCAAAGGCTATTGGCTCAACCGGCCCGGCGTAGAAGCGGCCGATGTCGTACAGATCCGTGAGGTCAGAGTGGAGGGCGATCGAGTCTATCTTTACTCGGTGCCCTATGCTCAGGACGTCCGCGCTATGGACGGCCCTGTGATGGAGATGTATGTCTCCTCTCCCAGAACAGATATTATCCGCCTGCAGGCGTATCATTTTATGGGAAGCGCCAAAAAGGAGCCTCAATTTGACCTCATGATGGAAAACCTCCCCCTGGATGTTTCGGAAACCGAAAGTACGGTCACCGTCAAAAGCGGCAAAACAGAGCTTCGCATCACCAAGAGCCCCGCCTCCTTCGTCTATTACTACGAAGGAAAGAAGCTTGTCAATATCGGCGACCGCTTCGGCCACGCCATGCTCAGCACCATGAAAACTCCTGAAGGCCCCTTTATGCGCTGCCAGATGGATCTGGATCTGGGGGAAAAGGTGTACGGCCTGGGAGAGCGCTTTACCCCCTTTGTGAAAAACGGCCAGGTAGTGGATATCTGGAACGAAGACGGAGGGACCTGCTCTGAGATCGCCTATAAAAACATTCCCTTCCATATGACCAATAAGGGCTACGGCGTTCTGGTCAACACCAGCGGCAAGGTCTCCTATGAGATCTGCTCCGAGGTAGTCACCCGGGTGCAGTTCTCCGTCCCCGGCGAGAAGCTGGACTTCATGGTGATAGGCGGAGGTGACGGAAAGACCGTGCTGAAAAACTACACGGCGCTTACCGGCCGCCCTGCTTTGCCTCCCGCCTGGAGCTTCGGGCTGTGGCTCACCACCTCCTTTACCACCTCCTATGATGAAAAGACCGTCACAAGCTTTGTGGACGGCATGGCAGACAGAGGCATCCCCCTGCATGTGTTCCATTTTGACTGCTACTGGATGAAGGAAAATGAATGGTGCAATTTCCAGTGGGACAAGGCCATGTTTGACGATGTGCCCGGAATGCTTTCCCGGATGAAGAACGATAAAAAGCTGAAGATCTGCGTGTGGATCAATCCCTATATCAGCCAGAAGTCTCCGCTGTTCAGGGAGGGCATGGAAAAGGGCTATCTGTTAAAGCGCCCCAACGGCGATGTGTGGCAGTGGGATCTGTGGCAGGGCGGCTGTTCTGTCGTTGACTTTACCAACCCCGGAGCCTGGAAGTGGTACCAGGATAAGCTCAGAGCCCTGTTAGACCAGGGAGTAGACTGCTTTAAGACAGACTTCGGCGAGCGCATCCCTACCGATGTGGTCTATTATGATGGCAGCGACCCGGAGCTGATGCACAACTATTACACCTACCTTTACAACAAATGCGTCTTTGACCTGCTGGAGGAATATAAGGGCAAGGACGAAGCCTGCGTCTTCTCCCGCAGCGCGACTGTGGGCGGGCAGAAATTCCCCGTTCACTGGGGCGGCGACTGCTCCAGCAACTATCTGTCCATGAGCGAATCCCTTAGGGCCGGGCTTTCTCTGTGCCTGTCCGGCTTCGGCTTCTGGAGCCATGACATCAGCGGCTTTGAGGGCACGGCTCCTGCCGATGTGTACAAGCGCTGGGCGGCCTTCGGCCTGCTTTCCACCCATTCCCGGCTGCACGGCTCCAATTCTTACCGGGTGCCCTGGCTCTTTGGGGAGGAAGCGGTGGATGTGGTGCGTAAATTCACCAATTTGAAATGCACCCTGATGCCCTATCTCTTCTCCAACGCCGTCTATACTCACGAGACCGGCATCCCCACCATGCGGGCCATGGTGCTGGAATTCCCGGAGGATATCCCCTGCTCTGATTTAGACCGGCAGTACATGCTGGGCGAAAGCCTGCTGGTAGCCCCCGTATTCACCGAAAGCGGCGATGTGGATTACTACCTGCCGGAAGGCACCTGGACCCACTTCCTTTCCAACCGTGTGGTAGAGGGCGGGAAATGGTTCCACGAGGTCCACGATTTTATGAGCCTGCCTCTGATGGCGAGGGAAAACTCCATCATTCCCGTGGGCGCCGACGATCAGAATGTGGAATATGACTACGGAAAAGACCTTACCCTGCATGTGTTTGCCTTAAAAGACAAGGCCCAGGCTCAGGTGCGGGACATGAAGGGGCAAGAGCTTTTGAAGGTCTTCGCGGAAAACAAAAACGGAACGATCACCTTCCATTTTGAGGGGAAAGCAGAGAACCTGCAGATCCTGCTGCGCAACGTAAAAGAGGTCTCCTCCCTTTCCGGCGCGCAGGCCGAGCCTCACGCGCTGGGTACGGTATTAAAGGTGAACGGCGCCCTTTCCGATGTGACCCTTACCCTGTAAGCTCCTTCTGGGCAGTTGTTAGATTTTAGATATTAGTTGTTAGAAAAGACCTTAGCTCCCTTGCGTAAAGGGAGCTGTCAGCGAAGCTGACTGAGGGGTCGTGTTTTAGCCTTAACTTACCCATCCCTCAGGGCCGGACTTCTGTCCGGCCCTTCCTTTTTTGCCGGAAGCGCGGCACAAATATTGACGGCGCTTTCAAAACGGGGTACAATTTAACTATCTTTGAGATCAGGAGGAGTTATCAATGCAAGCTTATCAAAATTTCCGGCTCTGCGGCTATGTGTACGCCTACTATCTGGAGAACACCAGCCTGGAGCAGATGCAGAAGGATATTGACTTCTGCAAGCGCTACACAGCCATGGACAAGGTCTACCTGGAAAATCACCGGGCCCTGGTAGACATTCCCAGGGATAAGATGCTGGCGGCCAAGAAGCTGTTTGAGGACAACGACATTGAGGTTTCAGGGGGCATCACCGCCACCGTCAAGGTAGGCGATACGCCCAAGCCCTCGGTGTTTGACTGCTTCTGCTATTCCGACCCCGCCCACCGGGAGCGGTTTTTCCAAATCGTGCGGGACGCTGCCGAAGTTTTTGACGAGATCATCCTGGACGACTACTTTTTCTCTTCCTGCCGCTGCCATATGTGCATCGAGAAAAAGGGCGAGCGCAGCTGGACCCAATTCAAGCTGGACCAGATGGCCGAGTTCTCTCAGGAGATCGTGGACCTGGCAAAAAGCGTCAATCCCAAGTGCAATTTCATCATCAAATATCCCAACTGGTATGAATCCCATCAGGCCACGGGCTACAACCCCGGAAAACAGAAGGATATTTTCGACATGATCTACACCGGCACGGAATCCCGCAACAGCAATTTCAACCACCAGCATCTGCAGCGGTATATGAGCTACAGCCTGGTCCGGTATTTCTCCAATGTTGCCCCCGGCAGAAACGGCGGCGGCTGGATCGATCTGGGCGGCGCCTCCACACATAAGAATATGTGGCTGGAGCAGGCGAACCTGACTCTCTTCGCCAAAGCGCCGGAATTGATGCTCTTCAACTTTGCCAGCGTCTGCCACGGAGACTATCTGCCCCCTCTGGGCACCGATCTGGAGCGCGTTGACAAGCTCATGAGCCAGCTGGGTGAGCCTATGGGCGTCAGCGCTTATGAGCCCTATGACTCCGACGGGGAAGATCAGCTCATGAATTATATCGGAATGTGCGGCATTCCTTTCGAGCCTAAGCCGGAATTCGATTTTGACGCCCGGGTGCTGTTCTTAGCGGAAAATGCCGCCCATGACCCGCAGGTGGTAGAGAAGCTGAAAAAGTATGTGGCAAAGGGCGGTCATGCCATCGTTACCAGCGGCTTTGTAAAGGCCACCTGGGAAAAGGGCATTCAGGACATGACCTCCGCCCGCTTCACGGGCCGCCATGTCTCCGGCACAAAGTACCAGATCAACTATCTCAACATCTGGAACGGCAATGTGTATGAGTCTGACTTACCGGCAACCTTTGAGGTGCTCAATTATAAGACCAACGCCACCTGGCCGGATGTGCTTCTGCATGTCAACGATTTCTGCACCCCCATCGCCACTCAAGACTTCTACGGCGACGGCCTTTTGAACATTCTGAATATCCCGGACAATTTCGGAGATCTCTACCGCCTCCCCGGAGAGATTTGGGCCTTCCTCGCAAAGCTGTTCGGCCGCGGAGAGAAGGTTTTCCTGGGCACGAAGCCCCAGGCCAACCTGTTCCGGTATAACAATGACATCTTTGCCATCTATAATTATCACGAGTACGGCACGCCCGTTGAAGTCACCCTGCTGGATGACGATTATATCGGCTTTGAGGATCTGGAAACGGGAATGAGGTTTACCGAGCCCCACCATGTCAATCCCCAGCCCCGCCGCATGGGGGATTCCGCCACCTGCCGCCCCGAGCCTTTAGAGCGGGTCTTCCGCCCCATGGTCATGCCCGGAGATTTCCATTTCTACAAGCTGATCCGGAAATAGTAGTTAGAGTTTAGATATCAGTAGTCAGAAAGGCTTTGGCTCCCTCTGACGATGGGAGCCAAGGTCAAGCTTCTTCCCATCAACTATGCAAAAAGACGCCGTGCTGATTTCAGCACGGCGTCCCTTTTTACCCCAACTTTATTTTCCTTACAGCAGAGGCTTCACCGGAAACTCCTCCTTGCCATTTTTCACGCCTTTTCCGCAATAGAATACAGCAGTGCTTCCGTATCCTCCCATCCGAGGCAGGGGTCTGTGATAGACTTTCCGTACACCCTGTCGCAGTCGATGGGCTGGGTTCCCTCCATGAGATAGCTTTCGATCATCACGCCCTTAATGAGCTTCTTTAAAGCGGGATTATAATTCCTGCTGTGCAAAACCTCGCTGACGATACGGATCTGCTCTTTGTATTTTTTATTGGAGTTGGAGTGGTTCGCGTCGATAATGGCCGCGGGATTTTTCAGCTCCCTCTTTTCATAAAGCTCTAAAAGCCGGTAGAGGTCCTCATAGTGGTAGTTTGGCACGCAGGCGCCATACTTGTCCACTCCGCCCCGGAGAATGGCGTGGGCGAGAGGATTTCCGGAGGTGGTCACATCCCAGCCCCGATACAGGAAGGTGTGGGAGGCCTGGGCCGCCTGGATGGAATTGAGCATCACGGAAAGGTCGCCGCTGGTGGGGTTCTTCATCCCCACCGGGATATCCATCCCGCTGGCCACCAGCCGGTGCTGCTGATTTTCCACAGACCTTGCTCCCACCGCCTCATAGGACAGCACATCGTCCAGATAGCTGCGGTTTTCCGGGTACAGCATCTCGTCCGCCGCCGTAAGCCCCGTCTCCTCCATCACCCGGATGTGCATTTTCCGAATGGCGATGATCCCCTGCAGCATGTCGGGAGCCTTGTCGGGAGAGGGCTGATGCAGCATCCCCTTGTACCCTTCCCCGGTGGTGCGGGGCTTGTTGGTATACACCCGGGGAATGAGCAGCAGCTTGTCGTGCACCTTCTCCTGCACTTTGGAAAGCTTCGCCGCATATTCCAGCACCGCGTCCTGATTGTCCGCGGAGCAGGGCCCTACGATCACAAGAAACTTCTCTGACCGGCCCTCAAAGATATCCCGGATCTCCCGGTCACGATGGGCCTTCAGGGCTTTGATCTCCTCTTTGAGCGGGTATTCCGCCTTCAGCCCGGCAGGCGCCGGCAGCTCTCTGTTTTGCTTCATGCTCATGTCTTCTTCCTCCTTGGGGGGAGCAGCCTTCTCCCGCTTCTTTTATACCACCTGTATTAGGTAAAATTTCAAATAATCCGTCTCCGGCACATTCCAGAGAATGGGATGATCCGGCCCCTGAAACCGCTCTTCGATCAGCCGCAATTCCACTCCGGCGTCCCGGGCGGCGCTTTTGAGGGTCTCTCGAAAAAGCTCCGCCGTCATAAAGTGAGAGCAGGAGCAGGTAGCCAGATACCCGCCCCTGGGCAGAGCCTTCATGGCCCGGAAGTTGATCTCCTTATAGCCCCGCTGGGCGTCCTTCACCGTTTTATGAGACTTGGTAAAGGCAGGCGGGTCCAGAATGATATAGTCATACTCTCCTGGGGTCAGCCGGGGCAAAAGATCAAACACATTGGCCTCTTCATAGGTGATCTTCTCTGAAAGTCCGTTGCGCTGTGCGTTTTCCTCCGCCATCCGCAAAGCAGATTCGGAGATGTCCACCGAATGGACCAGCTGCGCTCCTGCTTTCGCGCAGTTCAGGCCAAAAGAGCCGGTGTGGGTAAAACAGTCCAGCACCCTTTTCCCCGGAGCCAGCCTGGCGGCAGCATCCCGGTTATATTTTTGATCCAGAAAGAACCCCGTCTTCTGGCCGTTTTCAAAATCCACCAGATACCGGATCCCGTTTTCCACGATCTCTGTTGTCGTGGTCTCCGGCAAAGGCTTTCCCTTAAGAGGGGCCCAGCCCTTATACTGAGAAAGGCCCTCCAGCTGACGGATCTTCACGTCGTTGCGCTCGAATATACCGGAAACGCGTTCACCGTCCGCCTCCAGGATCTCTGCCAAAAGGGGAAACAGCAGCTCCTTCTTTTTCTCCATCCCAAGAGAAAGGGTCTGGGCCACCAAAATGTCTCCGAAGCGGTCCACCGTCAGGCCCGGGAACCGGTCCGCCTCCCCGAAGATCAGCCGGCAGCACCTGCGGTCCTGCCCCATCACGGTCTTGCGGTACTCCCAGGCATACTGCAGTCTGCGCCGGAAAAAGGCCTCGTCAAACCGGTCGTTGGTGTTGTTGGAGATCATCCGCACCCGGATCTTTGAGCGGCTGTTGAAAAAGCCGGTGCCCAGATACCTGCCCTTCGGGCTCAATACATCACAAAGCTCCCCGTCCTCCGGCTGCCCTTCCAATTCCGTGATCTCGTTGTCAAACACCCACGGGTGCCCCTCCCTGATCCGCTTTTCCCCTCTCTGGCTGATCACCGCGGCAGGATATTCCCTGTGTATCTTCATGGTTTTTCCTTTCCATCCCGAATTTTCCGCACTTGGCAAAAGGATCCGTCTCCTGTTCTGTCCTAAGTCCTCTCCCCGATCCTTCGTTTGATCCTTCCAAATCTATTCTACCCCTTACCCCCTCTTCTGACAAGCCTTTGCCGGAAAGATCCTCTCGTTTTCTATTTCATGTCTCCGCCGTTTCCCGGCTGCTTTCATTCTGCGCCTTATTTCTTTCTGCGTCATCAACTATTTTACGGCATTTGCAAACAATCTTACGATTTTTCGCAAATTGCCCGGCTTGCGGCTTGCAGAGGAAACTTCTGGACGCTTTTTTCCGAAAAATTACAAAATTTTTATATGAGATTCTTCATTTCCCATTGACTTTGCCCATTTCTGTCCCTATAATCTTATATAGGCAGGACAAAAAAGGAGGAGTTGTGTATGTCTATTGCCGTTGTACCCTGGACCTTGCGTTATTTTGTATTCGACAAGGATCAGGTGAAGGACACCTACCGCAAGCTCAGCGAGCTGGGCTTTAACGGAGTGGAAAGCTGTATGGGCCGCAACGCGGGCCTTACTCCCGAGGAGGATCTGGCTCTTCTCAAGGAGTATGGCTTGAAGGTATGCGCGACCTATGGCGATGTCAAGGACAAGGACGCCGTTTTGAAAAACGCCGAGACCTACGGGGCGTTTCTGATGGGGCTTCCTTCCATTCCCGGCATCATGATGCACTCTGTGGAGGGCTTTCGCACTTACGCCCATCAGCTCAATGAGCTGGTGAAGCCCTATCGCGGCACGGGAATGCGCTTTCAGTATCACAACCACAGCCAGGAATTCCGGAATTTCCCAGAACTCAATGGCAAAACCGGGATGGACATCCTGTTGGAGGAGACGGACCCTGAGTTGATTGCCTTCGAGCTGGATACGTTCTGGGCTTCCGCCGCCGGATGCGACCCCGCCCAGTGGGTGGAAAAGCTGAAGGGAAGGATCCACATCATCCACTATAAGGATATGGCTGTCAATTACCAGGACGAAAATGTAAACCTGGGTGAGATCCCGTGGCAGTTCTCCGAAGTAGGACAGGGCAACCTGAACTTCGAAGCGATCACAGCCGCCTGCAAAAAAGTAGGAGGGATCCAGTGGTACAACATCGAGCAGGACCGCACTAAGCGCCCTGTCTTCGAAAGCCTCAAGCTAAGCATTGACTACATGCGAAATGTTCTGCACATTCAATAACAGAGGAGGAACTGTAAAATGGCACTGAAACCCGTAAAAGCTGCCCTGATCGGCAGCGGAAACATCAGCTACACCTACCTGAACACTCTGGTCAACGGTGGCTTCAACATCATTGATATGGTAGGCTGTTCTGACCTGATCCCCGAAAAGAGCAAGGCCAGAGCGGAGCTCTTCGGCATCCGCCAGCTGACCAACGAGCAGATCCTGAACGACCCTGAGATCGAGATCGTGGTGAACACCACCCAGCTGTGGAACCACACCGCCGTCACCCGCATGATCCTGGAGGCCGGCAAGAATGCCTATTCCGAGAAGGCCATGGGCGACACCTTCGAGGGCGCCAAGGCCAACTACGAGCTGGCAAAGTCCAAGGGCCTGCGCATCGGCAGCGCTCCTGACTGCTACATGGGCTCCGCCTGGCAGACTGCCCGCCACCTCATTGACAGCGGCGCCATCGGCAAGCCCTTAGCCGCTCATGTCATGTGCTTCCGCGGCTATAATTCTCATTATGCCGCCGGCGATCCTGCCGATCCCAAGATGGGCTCTCAGGGCACCACCATCACCTATGATATGGCCGGTTACTACCTGAACGTACTGGTCAACCTCTTAGGGCCTGTGAACCGTGTGTCCGGCTTTAACCGCTTCTACTCTGACAGAGTGTACGAGAACCCCGTACATCCCAGATACAAAGAGCCTGTCAGCACCGAAGTCGGCGGCTATCCCAGAGGAGATTCCATGATGATGGGCTGCCTGGAGTTCAAGAACGGCGTATATGCCAGCTTCACTCTGTGCGCTGAGGGCTTCTTCCCCGAAGAGCCCAGAGTAGAGATCCTGGGCACCGAGGGCATCCTCACCCTGCCCGATCCCAACTACTTCGGCGGCTGGGACCAGCAGGTCTATCTCAAGCGCGTCGGTAACTCCAAGGACGGCAAGAACGAAGTGTTCCGTATGCCTCTGACCCACGGCTTCAGCGACACCGATCCCAACGTACCTCCCCTCAGCGGCAAGCGCGAGCCCTGCCACAACAGCTGGCGCGGCATCGCCGTGGTGGATATGGCTTACGCCATCCGCAGAAATCGCCCGCACCGCAGCAGCCCCGATCTGGCCCTGCATACGGTTGAGCTGATGCACGCCATCGAGTATTCCTGCGCAAACAACACCATGTACACCATGACCACCTGCCCGGAGCGCCCTGCGGCTTTGACCCCCGGCTTCTTCGACAAGAGAGTGATGGAGTCCTCTATCGACAACATCTTCTAAAAAGACTCGACCAGGTGTGCTAAACAAACAAAAACGGCCGCCGCTTTTCCGATTTGGAAAAGCGGCGGCCTTCTTGTTTCGATTTCTTTATTTGTACTCGGTCAGCACATCCAGTCCGGCCAAATACCGGCGCACCATGTCCAGCGCCTGAGAGGCCGCGCAGTGCCGGTGCCAGTCCCGGTTTTTCATCCGTCCGTTGGACATGCGCTTTCTCACCCAGGTGTTTTTCCCGTCGCTGAGCGCGAGGTAGATGAGTCCCACCGGCTTTTCCTCTGTTCCTCCGTCCGGCCCGGCAATACCGGTGATCCCAATCCCGATGTCGCTTCCGGAGCGCTTCACGATCCCCTCGGCCATAGCCCGGGCAGTCTGTTCGCTGACGGCTCCATACTGCGCCAGCGTTTCATGAGGTACAAACAAAAGCGCCTCCTTAGCCTCGTTGGCGTAGGTCACACAGCCCATATGAAATACCTCTGAGGAGCCGGGTATATCGGTAATGCGCTTCGAAAGCAGGCCTCCCGTACAGGATTCCGCCGTGGCCAGTTTTTTCCCTTGCCGCATAAGCTCCTTGACCACGACCTCCTCCAGCGTCTCCACATCCACGCTGTATACAAACTCTCCCAGCCGGCTCTTCACCTCCTGGATGATGGGCGCGCAAAGCCGGTCCGCCTCTTCCTCACTCTTTGCTTTTGCCGTCACTCGAAGATAACATTCTCCCTCTTTGGCGTAAGGGGCTAAAGTGGGATTTTCCCCCTCCAGCAGATCTGCCATCATCTGGGCCACCGGAGCCTCTCCCCGGCCGTAAATATGAATGTTGTGAGAGACGATCACAGACTCCTGCCACTGCTTTAAATAGGGGACCCCATAATTTTTCAGCATAGGCTCAAGCTCTGAGGGAGGGCCTGGAAACATCATCACCCGGCACCCGCTTTCCGCCTGAAAGGCGCAGCCCGGCGCGGTGCCGTTGTCATTTCGCAGCACCGTGCACCCCTTTGGGAGCCAGGCCTGCTTTTCCTGATATTCGGTGACGGTGTCCGTGTGAAAATATTGTCTCAGCCGCTCCATGGTGCCCTCATGGAGTACCAGCTCCTTCCCGGCAGCGGCAGCCGTCGTCTCCTTGGTCAAGTCGTCCTTAGTGGGGCCCAGGCCTCCCGTCATGATCAGCAGATCGCTGCGGGAAAGAGCCGTCTCCACCGCCGTTTTCAGCCGCTGGGGGTTGTCCCCCACCACCGCGGAATACAGCAGGTTGATCCCCAATGCGGAAAGCTCCTTCGCCACGATCACCGTATCGGTGTTCACCACCTGTCCCAAAAGCAGTTCGGTGCCAACCGAAATGATTTCAGCGTTCATTTTCTTCTTCCTTTCTCCTCAAGTCAAAGCCGTTCTGATTTTCAGGGTCCTTCTCCCACCCTCTCTTTCCTGACGGAAAACGATCTTCCAACGCCTGGGTCAAGGTCTCTCATAAGGCAGCACCTGAAGGGTCTCCGTCTTTTCCAGCGCCTGTGAAAGCAGCCCTTCACCGTCGATGGCCTTTTCTGCTTCCTCTACGAAATGGAGGATCGGTCTGGTCCTGGGATGCTTGGGCGTAAAGATCGTACAGCAGTCCTCATAGGGCTCAATGGAGATCTCATAAGTATCGATCCGATAGGAAAGCTTCACGATCTCCGATTTATCCGCGCCGATCAAGGGGCGAAACACCGGCATGGAGACGGCCGCGTCCGTGCAGGCAATCGCTTCCATGGTCTGGCTGGCCACCTGACCCAGGCTTTCCCCGGTGATCAGGGCATGACACCCCTCCTCCCGGGCAATTCTTTCCGCAGCCCGCAGCATGAACCGTCTTAAGATCACCGTGCTCAGGTCCGCCTGGCACTTGTCCCGGATCTCCTCCTGAAGCTTTGTAAAATTCACCGTGATCATCTTGATCCTTCCCGCGTACTCGCTTACCTTTCTGAGCAGGCGCACCACCTTGTCATGGGCCAATTCGCTGGTGTAAGGCGGGCTCGCAAAATGGATCGCCACCAGCTCCACGCCTCTTTTGGCCATTAAATAGGCCGCTACGGGGCTGTCCAGTCCGCCGCTGATGAGCACCGCCGCCTTTCCTCCGGTCCCCACGGGGATCCCCCCCGCGCCCGGCTTTGTTTCTCCGTGAACATAGGCGCTTTGCTCTCTCACCTCTATCCGGACGATCAGATCCGGGCTATGCACATCCACATGCAGATGAGGATATTGTTCCAGGAGGTATTCTCCCACCTGAGCGGAAATCTCCGGAGACTTATAAGGGAATTTCTTATCGCTTCGCTTGCATTCCACCTTGAAGCTGGAGATCTCCTCCAGCGTTTCCTGAAGATATTCCGCCGCTTTTTCCCGGATCTTTTCCAGGTCCTTTTCCACCTGAGCGGCCCTGACATACCCCACGATGCCAAAAACCTTTGCGCACCGTTTTTCCGCCAGATCCAGATCCGCCGTCTCTTCTAACGGCTCCACATAGACAGTAGACTGCACAGAGGAAACGGAAAATTCCCCGGCGCTTTTCAGCCTCCTGCGAAGGCTTTTCAGCAGTGCGTCTTCAAAAGTCCGGCGGTTGAGCCCCTTCAGGGCGATCTCCCCCAATTTTAACAGAATAACTTCCTTGCCCATACGGTCAACTCCTGTATCTCTCTATGTTATGCGTGGGCCAGCGTGTTCAGGCCCTCCCTGACTCCCTCTATGAGAGCCTTTACATCCTCTTCTGTGCTGAAGCGGGAAAAGCTTACCCGCAGGGCAGAAGAGATCCTCTCTTTTGAAAGCCCCATCGCCTCCAAAACATGGCTGGGCTTCGCTTTTCCGCAGGCAGAGCCGGAGGATACATAAACCTCCCGCTCCGAGAGAAAATGAAGCATGGTCTCCGCACGAACTCTGCCCGCGGAGAAATTCAGCACATAGGGAAGCCCGTCCTCCGGAGAGTTGATCTCGACCCCGGCAAGCTTCTCCAGCTCCTGCCGCAATTCCCTATGGAGCTTCTCAATTTCGGGAAGGATCTTTAAAGGGTCCGGCAGCAGCCTCACCGCCTCGCCGAAGGCGCCGATCAAGGGAACGCTTTCCGTTCCCGGGCGCAGTCCTCTTTCCTGCCCTCCGCCGAAAGCCTCCGGCGGCAGTCTCACTCCTTTTTTTACATAAAGCGCTCCCGCCCCCTTGGGGCCGTGGATCTTGTGGGCGCTTACCGTCATCAGGTCCGCTCCCAGCTTTTCCGGACTGAGAGGAAGCTTTCCAAAGGCCTGCACCGCGTCCACATGCAGCAGGGCAGGCGCTTTTTTTCTCCCAATGATCTTCTTTGCCTCCTGTACCGGAAAAACAGCTCCCGTCTCATTGTTGACAAGCATCATGCTTATGAGGATCGTCTTCTCATTTACAGCCTCCTCCAGCTGTTCTTTGGCAATATGGCCCTGCTTGTCAGGGGATAGGAATACGACCTCAAATCCCTGCCGCTCCAGCTCTTTCATGGGATTTCTCACTGAGTCGTGCTCCGCCAGGGTAGTGACGATCCGGTTTCCCATGCGTTTTCTGGAAAGCGCCGCTCCAAAAACCGCCAGATTGTTTCCCTCTGTTCCCCCACTGGTAAAATAGATCTCCTGCTGCATAGCCCCCAGGGCAGACGCCGTCAGGCTGCGTGCGGCCTCCAGTTCCTGCTTGGCCCGAAAGCCCAGGCTGTGCAGAGAGGAAGGATTTCCGAACTCCTCTGTCATCAGCGAAAGGGCCTTTTGCGCCGCCTCGGGCAAGACCTGCGTCGTTGCGCTGTTATCCAGATAATGCGTAAAAAAGCCTCCTTTTCTCTGCCGGCAGTTCCGTCAGAGGCTGCGGTATCCCGTGGAAAAATCCACCCTGTTTCTTAAAGGCTCCCCTCTGAGGAAACGGCCCAGGTTCTCCGCAAAGATCCCTACGATCCGTTCATGGGTCTCCTTCAAATGATAAAATCCGGAAATATGAGGCGTGATGACCGCATTGGGGATCTGCCACAGCCGGTGCTCCGGCGGCAGGGGCTCCGGCTCCGTTACATCCAGGCCCGCCCCTCCCAGGCGCCCGCTTTGAAGCGCATCACAGAGAGCCTGTGTATCCACAATAAAGCCCCGCCCCACATTGAGCAAAATAGCGCCCGGCTTCATTTGGGAAAGCTGTTCTTTCCCAATGAGGTTTCTCGTGTCCTTTGTGCCCGGCAGAGTGATGGCCACTACATCCGCCCGGGGCAGAAGCGTTGAAAGCTGCTCCAGAGAGTGGACCTCGTCCGCGTAGTCGGGCTTGGGCCTCTTCGTCCTTCTGACGCCGATCACATAAGCGCCCAAAGCCTTACACCGCCTGCCGAATTCTCCGCCGATATCTCCCATTCCCAAAATCAGCACGGCAGACCCCCAAACAGAGGTCACCGCCCCCAGGGAACTCCATTCTCCGCGCTTCTGCGCCTCTCGGTAAAGATGCAGCTTTTTCTGAAGCTCCAAAAGCATCCCCAGCATATGCTCGGAAATGGCGAGGCCATACGCGCCTGAAGCGTTGGTCAGCAGCGCTCCCTCAGGCAAAACCCCCGGGGCGAGATAGCTTTCCACCCCGGCGCTGTTGGTTTGAAGCCAGCACAGATCGGCCGCTTTCTTCACAAACTCCGTCTCCACATTTCCGAAAATGATCTGAGCCCATTTTGCGTCCTCATCCTGCAAAGGCCCATCGTCCAAAATTTCGGAAAACCGCTGGCCGCCGAACGCCCCGCCGCTGCTGACCCCTTCCGGCGCCCGAAAGCGAAACTCACAACCGGGGGCGATCTGACGCAGCAGCCCTGCGTGACGGGGCTCTAAGGGAACCGTCACCAAAATGCGTCTTTGTTCCATACTAAACAACCGCTCCTTTTTTAGAGTTCTTCCAGCTCACTCTGCCAGACCTTCCAGGAAGCATCGCTGGGCATCCGGAAATCTCCCCTGGGCGACAGGGTCACAGACCCGATCTTCGGCCCGTCCGGCAGACAGGAGCGCTTAAACTGCTGGGTAAAAAACCTACGGTAAAACACCTTCAGCCATTTTAAAATCACCGCCGGATCATATTGCCCCGCAAAAGCCCTGAGAGCCATGCGATAGATTTTCCCCGGTGCAAAGCCAAAACGAAGCATATAGTAGAGGAAAAAGTCGTGAAGCTCATAGGGCCCCACCAGCTCTTCGGTTTTCTGGGCGATCTCTCCGTCCTTCGGCGGGATCAGCTCCGGACTCACCGGCGTGTCCAGCACGTCCAGCAGCGCCTGTTTCAGCGCCTCCTGGCTTTGGAGCGCCTCATAACGCACCAAATGACGCACCAGAGTTTTCGGCACGGAAGCGTTTACGCCGTACATGGACATATGGTCCCCGTTATAGGTCGCCCAACCCAAGGCCAGCTCGGAAAGATCTCCCGTGCCCACCACGATCCCGTTTTCCAGATTGGCAAGATCCATCAGCACCTGAGTTCTTTCCCGGGCCTGAGAATTCTCAAAGGTCACGTCGAACACGTCCTCCCGCTGGCCGATATCGGAAAAGTGCTGGCGCACAGCCTTTTCAATGGAGATCTCCCGGAAATCGACCCCCAATTCTTCCGCGATCTTCTGGGCGTTGCTCTTGGTGCGTCCGGTGGTGCCGAAGCAGGGCATGGACACCGCCTTGATCCCCTTTACGGAAAGACCCAGCAAAGAGAAGGCCCTCACGGTGACCAGCAGCGCCAGGGTGGAATCCAACCCGCCGGAAAGGCCGATCACCGCCGTAGTGCAGCCGATATGCTTCAGGCGCACCGCCAGGCCCTGGGCCTGCATCATCAGGATCCTTCTGCAGCGCTCCTCAAGTCCTTCCTTCGGCACAAAGGGAGCGCAGGGCTCTGCCCGATCCACAGAAAAGTCCAGCAGCGTTTTTTCCTCATAGGAGAAGGAGATCACCTGCTCAGAAGGCCTTTCTTCCCAGGTGTTCATCCGCCGCCTCTCTCCCACAAGCCGCTCCAGATCCACCTCGGCGATCTCAATCCCCTGGGTGAAAAGCTCGCTTTCCTTTAGGAGCGCGCCGTTTTCCGCGATAAGCCGGTGCCCGGCAAATACCATATCGGTGGTGGATTCTCCAAACCCGCTGTCCGCGTAAACATAGGCGCATAAAAGTCTTCCGGAATGGCTTTTCAGAAGCTCCCGCCGGTACTCCGCCTTTCCGATCGTCTCGTCACTGCAGGAGGGATTGCACAAAACAGTGGCCCCGCTTTGGGCCATGGAGATGCTGGGAGGAGAGGCAACCCAAAGATCCTCGCAGATCTCCACGCCGAGAATGAGGTTCTCTACATTTTCACATCGATACAAAAGCTCTTTTCCAAGGATCGTTTCCTCCCCGCAAAAACGAAGAGAGACCGGCTTCTCCGGAGCTTTCGTAAAATGCCGCCCCTCGTAAAACTCTGAGTAATTGGGGATATTGCTCTTGGCAGAAAGGCCAAGCAGCTTTCCTCTCAGAAACACAGCCGCACAGTTGTAAAGCGCGCCCTGAAAAGCCACCGGAATTCCCACAACGCACAGGATATCCCATCTGCCCGTCTCTTTTAAAAGCTGCTCAAGGCCCCTTTCCGCCGCTTTCAGCAGCGTGCTGTCCCGAAACAGGTCTCCGCAGGTATATCCCGTGACGGCAAGCTCCGGAAACACCACGGCTTTGCAGCCCTTTTCCCAGGCATCCTGTATCTGACGCTTAATATTTTGAATATTGCTTTCCACATCTGCCGCTCTTGTTTCCGGCGTAGCCGCTGCGATCCTGAAAAAACCATCCTTCATCTGCGTTACTCTCCTTGTGATATTCCCGCGGCTCCGGCTTTGGCCGAAAGCACCGCGACCCCTTGCGCAAAGCTCTTCCGTGCAATTTGTGCAAGGGGTCTTTTTCCATTTTTCTCGATCGTATCCCTTCGCGCCGCCCGGATCAAGACTCCGGCTCCGGAACAGGAGGCGGAGTAGGCTCCAAAGAAGGTGCCGGAGGCTCTGTTACAGGAGGCTCTGTCACAGGCGGTTCCGTTACGGGGGGTTCGGTGGGGGGCGGAGTGGGCGTCTCCACAGGAGGCGGGGTAGGCTCTTTGGTAGGAGTGGGCTTAGGCTTGGGGCTGGGTGAAGGCTCCGTAGTGCCGGAGGGCTTTCCCGTATCCACCTTGCTGGTGTCGGTCCCCTCCCCCACAGCGTATACCGTGCCGGTAGGGGCGTAGTAAGAGCTGGGAAGCTCCTCCGTTTTTACCAGTTTCCCGCCCAGATAGAACATGCGGTAAGCGCGGGCGGAATACCCGGTATTCCCTGTGGATCTTCTCACATATTGGCCCTTTGCAAGGTCCGCGTCCTTGACAAAGCTCACCTCGGAAAGAGGCGGCTCTGAGCCCGTCTGCTCAGAGGAAACCTCAATTTTATCCCATTCCCTGCTGGGGCATCCGTACACGCTGACATACAACGTAACGCCCTCCATCCAGGAAGAGAGATACACGGGCGTGTCCGTCGGATTGCGGAACTTGAAGTCGATATTTCCATAGTCTACCGTAGCGTCCAGCCCGATGGGGCAGTAAGAGGACGGCATGCTGTGGCAGTCCCGCTCCACGATCTCCATCCCGGCAAGCAGCACGGCGTTATAAATGGTGGTGGAACCCTGGCAGATCCCCCCGCCGTACATCTGCACGGAGATCCCGCCGGAAAGCCCTCCCGCAGGCAGCCATCCTGCCCCGGGGTCCGTACTGTCGCCGATGGTCCCGTTATAGGAAAACACCTGTCCCGGCTCCAGGACCGTCCCGTTGACATGGGAAAGGGCAAGGCGCATATTGCTGTTTCCGTTTTCCGTGTTGGTGGATTCCGTGCTGTAGGTGCTCAATAGCTTGAAATTCTTTTTCAGATATTCCTTCGTCAACCTGGGGTTTGTCTGGGAGAATGCCGCCTGGATCGCTCCCCCATGCTTCTGGGACAGCAGCTGCCGGACGCTTTTCATCGTTTTGTCCATGTCCACTCTCTCGCCCTTTTGCGGGTCTGTAAAAGTAAAGGATCCGGAGGCTCCGTCAAAGCTTTTTACCGTGGCATTTTTCCCCTCTGAAAAGCAGCGTTCAGCCGCTTCCCAGAGCTTCTGTTTCCCCTGCTGAGAGAGATCGATCACATAGGAAAGCTCATACTGCTGCGCCTTCCTGTTTTCCAGAAGCTTCGGCATGTTAAGGTCCAGCAGCTCCTGAAAGACAAAATCGCCCTTATTTAAAAGCACCGTATCATCCTTGAATTTCACGGTGATTTCCAGAGCGTCCATTTCCTCTTCGATCGCTTTTTTTGCGATTTGGGCGGCCTCCTCAGGGGTCTTTCCGGAAATATTTTTCCCGCCGATGCTTGTCCCCTCCGGGAAAAGGCTTAGGTCCTCCGGCAAAGAGGAGGAGGATGTCTCCGCCGGCTTCAGTGCGCAGGCCGAAAGCCCTGCTGCCAAAAGCAGCGCGGCGGCAAAGACAGCTGCCTTTCTTTTATTTTTCATAAAACCTCATCCTTTCCTCTTTGCGGATACCGGGCATTGGACATGGGAAAATCATTTCCCATCTCCAATACTCGGGGTTCGCTCTTCTATATCTCGTATATTATACTCCCACTCCCCCCCAAATGTAAAGCCGGGAAAAGGTTTCAAAACGGTTAAAAAACTGGCATTTTTCACAGGGTTGTGGTAAAATGACTGCAAAGAGATTTGAGAATCTCTTTGCAGTCATTTAGATGTTAGATGTTAGATATTAGATGTTGGAAAGACCTTGCTCTCCCTATGAGAGAGGCGTCACGGCAAAGCCGTGACAAAGAGGGCGTCCAGGCTTCCCGTCCGCATCTTCCCAAACTCATCAGAAAGCGAGGTTTCGCCATGAAAATATTGCTTCTCACCGCTGCCACAGGAGGCGGCCATATCCGGGCGGCAGGCGCCATTGAAAAATACATCCGAAAAAATACCGGCAACGATGTGAAAACCGTAGATGCGCTGAAGGCGGTTGGCCGCCTTTTGGACAAAACCGTATGTGACGCCTATCTTTTTATGGCAAAAAAGGCCCCGGCTCTCTTCGGCAGGCTTTACCGGCAGACCAATAAGCAAAATCATTTTTCCGGCCTGGTGCCAAAGCTCTCCGGCCTGTTTTCCAATCTGCTTCTTCCCTCCATCGAAAGCTATCAGCCGGATGTGATCATCACCACCCACCCCTTCGCCACCGAAATGGTGTCAGACCTGAAAAAGGACGGGCTTCTGCACGCTCCGTTGATCTGCATCATCACAGATTACGGCGTACACCGCGCCTATATTGCCGATCGGGTGGACGCCTATGTAACGGCCAGTGAGGATATGATCCCCGAGCTGATGGAATTCGGCGTGGAAAAGGAAAAGATCCATCCCTTTGGGATCCCTGTACACAATGTGTTTTTTGACCAGAAGGACCAGAAGATGCTGCTTCGGAGCCTGAATCTCAACCCGGAGCTGCCCACTCTTCTGTTTATGGCAGGCAGCTTCGGCGTGTCAAACATCATCAAGCTTTACCGTGACCTGGGGGAAACCCAGGTGAAAATGCAGATCATTGTGATCACCGGCCGAAACAAAAAGCTTTATGAGGCCTTTGAAAAAGAGCTTGCCCGTGGGGGAAGCATTCCCACCCGGCTGATCTATTTTACCGACGAGGTGGAAAAGTATATGCACGCTTCCGATCTGCTGGTCACAAAGCCCGGCGGCCTTACCGTATCGGAGGCTTTGGCCTGCAATCTGCCCATGGCGGTGTTCGACGCCATTCCCGGCCAGGAAGAGGATAACGCCAACTTCTTAAAAACCCATGACATGGGGGTCCGCATCCAAAAAGACGGAGACTTTGCCAGTGAGATCTCTTCTCTGCTTCTGGAAAAAAAGCGGCTTGAGACCATGCGGAAAAACTGCGCGGGCTTTGACAAATCCCAGTCCATCCCCAACCTGCTGGAGCTCATTTGCTCCCTTTCCCAAGAGGAAAACGCACTATGAGCTTTTCGGAAAAAGAGTATGAGGCGCTGCTGTTTCGGCTCAAGGCTGCCTCTGACTTAAAATACAAGGCCTTTCACGAAAGCCTGATCCCCGGCGTTACCATGTCCTACGGCGTAAAAGTTCCCTTTTTAAGAAGCCTCGCGAAAGAGGTGATCCGAAAAGACGCGGAGAGCTTTCTCGCGGTGAGCAGGCCGGATTCCTATGAGGAGATCATGCTTCGGGGCTTCGTGATCGCAGGCATGAAGGCCTCTGTCCCCCATAGGCTGCAGCTGACGCAGGACTTTCTGCCCTTGATCGACAACTGGGCCATATGCGATACCTTCGTAAGCACTTTTTCTCTGAAAGCGCCCGGCGAGAAAGAGGGAATGTGGGAATTGATTCAGCCTCTTTTCTCCAGCGAGCGCACATATTTTGCCAGATTTGCCCTTGTCATGCTGCTCTCTCACTATGTGGACGAAGAGCACCTTTCCGAGGGCCTTTCCCTGCTGGAACGGGCGAAAAGTGAGGACTATTATGTGCAGATGGCCGCCGCCTGGGCCCTTTCCGTGTTTTATGTAAAATTTCCGCAGCAGACGCTCCCCCTTCTCCGGGCGAAAAGATTCTCTCCCTTCGTGCAGAATAAGGGGATCCAGAAGATCCGGGAATCCCGCCGGGTAAGCGCTGAACAAAAGCAGGCGCTTCTTGCCTTCCGTTTTCCAAAAACCGCTTTCCAAAATTAAAATCAGCGGTGGGCGTTTTGCCTGCCGGAAAGGTGTGACGATCATGAAACAGGGATCCCCTATCCAAATCGGCCTATGCGCGTCCCTTTTTGACGACAGGCTCCTCTCCCTTCCCAAAACGGGAGCCAGATACGCAGAGGTGGGATTTTCCGAGCTTTCCGGACATACGAAAGAGGAAATCGCTCAGAGGGCCGCTCTTCTTCACGAAAGCGGTGTTCCTACCCCTGCCGCCAATGTGATGTTCCCCGGAAGCATCGCCCTGACCGGCCCTCAGGCGGAAAAGAGCCGGATCTCCGAATATCTTGACGCCACGCTGGAAAAGGCCTCTTCTCTGGGTCTCTCCCGCCTGGTGCTGGGAAGCGGAGGCTCCCGCCGCGTTCCGGAAGGTTTTTCCCGGGAACAGGCTTTCGAGCAGCTCTGTGTGCTCTGCCGCGATCTCATCTCCCCCGCCCTGGAAAAGTATCAGATCATCTGCTGTATTGAGCCCCTGAATCAAAGGGAGTGCAATATCCTGAACACCTGCCGGGAAAGCGCGAAGCTGGTGAGAGCCGTCAACAAAGAAAATATCCGCCTTCTGGTGGATCTCTATCATTTCCAAATGGAAAGAGAAGAGATCGGCTCTCTTTCAGATCATGGCGATATCCTTGCCCACGCCCATATTGCCAGTGAGAAAAATAACCGCGCGCTGCCGGGGCAGGGGGACAACGAGGATTATACCCCCTTTTTCCAAATCCTTCATAAGATCGGCTATGAGGGGATGCTTTCCCTGGAAGGCACGATATCCGATGACTTTTTCTCCTGCGTCCAGAGCTCCGTTGCCTTTTTGAACTCGCTGGCGGCACGAAGCTAGGCAAAAGTGAAAAAGCTTCCGGCCCCTTGAGCTTTCAAGCACTCCGGGCTTCCCTTAAAAAACAGATCTGATCTCTGCCACAAAATAGTTGCATCTTCAACTATTTTGTGGTATTCTATTTTATCGAGGGAAACGCCGGTAAAGGACCGGGAGAGGAGGCCTTTGTTTTGAAAAAGCTCTTTCACTATTTAAAACCTTATGCCCCCCGCATGACGCTGGGGATCACGATCAAGTTCATAGGCGCTATTATGGATCTGCTGCTGCCGTGGATCCTTTCCTACTTGATCGACAACGTGGTGCCGAAGGAAGAGATCGCCCCCATTCTGCTTTGGGGCGGCGCAATGGTTTTGGCCGCCGTAGTGGCCGTAGTCACCAATATCGTTGCCAACCGGATGGCCTCCTGGGTCGCTCAGCATACTACCCAGGCTCTGCGCCACGATCTGTTCCGGAAGATCTCCTATCTTTCCAGCTCGCAGATCGACAGCTTCTCCATCCCCTCTCTGGAAGCCCGGTTGACCACCGACACCTACAACACTCATCAGATGATCGGCGGGATGCAGCGCCTTGGGATCCGGGCGCCTATTCTGCTTTTGGGAGGCATTCTCATCACCCTGACGCTGGACCCCATGCTCACCCTGGTCTTGGTGTGTACGCTTCCCTTTATCGGCATTTTGGTATTCCGCATTTCCCAAAAGGGGATCCCCCTTTATGTCCATCTGCAAAAAGGGGTGGATTCCATGGTGCGTACCGTGCGGGAAAGCATTTCCGGCATCCGGGTGATCAAAGCGCTTTCCAAAACAGATTATGAAAAGGAGCATTTTGAAACGGTAAATTCCGAGGTGGTCGCCCGGGAAAAGAAAGCGGGCTTCACCATGGCTCTCTCCAATCCCCTGATGAATCTGTTTTTGAATCTGGGCCTTACGGCCGTGATCTTAGTAGGCGCTTTCCGGGTAGACGCCGGCCTCACCCAGCCCGGAAAGATCATTGCCTTTTTAAGCTACTTTACCATTATCCTGAATGCCATGATGGCGGTCAACCGCATGTTCGTCATGTATTCCAAGGGCTCCGCCTCCGCCGCCCGCATCGCCCAGGTGCTGGACGCTCCCGAAGACCTTACCCTGCGCCCCTGTGACCGGGAGGACACTCCCTTCCATGTGGAATTTCGCGATGTGAGCTTTTCCTATCAGGGAAAGGAAAACAATGTGGAGCACATCAGCTTCCAGCTAAAGCCGGGCGAGACCCTGGGGATCATCGGCGGCACAGGCGCCGGAAAATCCACTCTCACCTCTCTTTTGATGCGCTTTTACGATGTGAGCAGCGGCAGGATCTTTATCAGCGGCGAGCCGGTGGAATCCATTCCCCCGGAAATACTTCACAGAAAATTCGGAGTGGTGTTTCAAAACGACGCCCTCTTCGCGGATACGATCCTTGAGAACATCGACTTTGGCAGGGGCCTTTCCAGAGAGGAGATCGAAAAAGCGGCGCGCTGCGCCCAGGCAATGGAGTTCATCTCCCATCTGCCCGACGGCTTTTCCCATATGCTCACCTCCCGAGGCACCAATTTAAGCGGCGGCCAGAAGCAGCGGCTCTTGGTGTCCAGAGCCCTGGCGGGCTCCCCCGAGATCCTCATTCTGGACGACTCCTCCAGCGCTCTGGACTATCAGACAGACGCAAAGCTGAGAAAGGCGCTGAGAGAGGAATATGGGGGACTTACCACCATCATCATTGCTCAGCGGGTCAGCTCCATTCTCCATGCCGATCATATTCTGGTGCTGGAGGAGGGCGCCTCCATCGGCTACGGAACCCATCAGGAGCTTTTGAAAACCTGTCCCATTTACCGGGAGATCGCAACCTCACAGATGGGAGAAGCCCCTAAAGGAAAGGAGGAGACCTGAAATGCCTCGTATGCCCCGCGGCCCTATTGAAAAGCCAAAAGACAGAAAAAAAGTGCTCCTCAGGCTCTGGACCTATCTCTATCAACATAAATGGATGCTTTTAGGCGCCCTTATACTTACCGTTTCCGGAAATTTGCTGGCCCTTTTAGGCCCTATGCTCTCCGGAAAAGCCATTGACGCCATCGGGCTTGAGCCCCACAAGGTGGATTTCCCCACGGTTTTCCTTTACTGCGCGCTCATGGTGGTTTTCTATGCCCTTTCCTCGCTTTTGTCCTACCTCCTTTCCAGGCTGATGATCCATCTGAGTCAGAAGATCGTGTTCCGGATGCGCAAGGAAGTGTTTGAACGCCTGATGGAATTGCCTGTCCGCTATTTTGACGGACACCAAACCGGCGATATCGTCAGCCGCATTTCCTATGATATCGACACGGTAAATGCCTCTTTGTCCAACGACCTTCTGCAGATCGCAGCCAGCGCCATTACCGTTCTGGGTTCTCTTCTGATGATGCTGCTCATTTCCCCCATCCTGGTTCTGGTATTTGCCGTCACCATCCCCATGTCTATTCTGTTCACCCGGTATATGACGAAAAAGGTACGGCCGCTGTTTCATAAACGCTCCGTCAAGCTGGGAGAGCTCAACGGCTATACGGAGGAGATCCTCTCCGGCCAGAGAACGATCAAGGCCTACCGTCAAGAGGAAGTCATGGTCTCCCGCTTCGATCAAAAGAATAAGGAGGCGGTAGATGCCTACTATAACGCTGACTATTACGGCGGTATGACCGGCCCCTCCGTCAACTTTATCAACAACCTCTCCCTGGCCTTCATCAGTATGTTCGGCGCGATCCTGTTTCTTTTCGGAAAGCTCTCCATCGGCAATCTTTCCTCCTTTGTACTCTATTCCAGGAAATTTTCCGGTCCCATTAACGAGATGGCAAATATCGTCAGCGAGCTTCAGTCCGCCTGCGCGGCGGCTGAGCGGGTCTTCCGGCTGATCGATGAGGAGCCGGAGCCCAAAGATGTTCCCGACGCCTGGGAATTCTCCCAGGTAAACGGAGACGTGAAGGTCGACCATATCCGGTTCGGCTATGACCCGGAGAAGGTGATCCTTCACGACCTGAGCCTCAACGCCCCTCCGGGAAGCCTCATCGCCATTGTAGGCCCTACCGGCGCGGGAAAGACGACCCTGATCAATCTTCTGATGCGATTTTACGACCCACAGTCCGGAAAGATCCTGCTGGACGGGCGTGATATCGCTCAGGGCACCAGAAAGAGCCTGCGTCTTTCCTACACCATGGTTTTGCAGGACACCTGGCTTTTCAGCGGAACGATTTTTGAAAATCTCGCCTACGGCAAGAAGAACGCGGGAAGAGAAGAGGTGGAGCGGGCGGCCAAGGCCGCCAGGATCCACCGGTACATCATGAGCCTGCCCCAGGGCTATGACACCCCTCTGGACGAAAACGGCATGAACCTTTCCCAGGGGCAGAAACAGCTTTTAACCATCGCCCGGGCAATGCTGCTGGACGCCAATATGCTGATTCTGGACGAGGCCACCTCCAATGTGGACACTCGCACGGAACAGCAGATCCAAGGCGCCATGCGAGAGTTGATGAAGGGAAAGACCTGCTTTGTCATTGCCCACCGGCTTTCCACCATCCAAAATGCCGATAAAATTCTGGCAGTTCGAGACGGCGATGTGGTAGAGCAGGGAACCCATCGGGAGCTTATGGATAAAAACGGCTTTTATGCCAGCATCTATAACGCTCAATTCCAATAATGGTATTTTTTATTTCTCAGAGGACCTGCTGAAAAAGAGGCAGATCTGCACAGAGGCAGAGAAAAAATACGGTTTCACAACTTGAAAGGCGCAAAATGCAGACTGTATTTACGACCGCAGGCAGTTTTTCGGGGAGTGCTGCAAAGGGACTATTTTGCAGCACTCCCCCTTTCTTGTAAGTTTGTCAATGATCTTGGACAGAG
>CAZMFF010000003.1:0-72261 GCA_964565505.1 uncultured Acutalibacter sp.
CTCCTATTGAATTCCTGGCCTCCTTCTCTGTCCAAGATCATTGACAAACTTACAGCCCGAAGCGCTTCCCGGGATAGGACTTCACCTTTCCCGCAAGCTCCAGCTCTGTCAGCGCGGAAAGCACCTGGGAGGGGGAAAGGGCGGTCTTTTCCTCCAGCACGGAAATATGCAGCGGAGCATCGTCCAAAGCCTTTAACAGCATCTCCGCCTCCCGGGAAAGCCCGGCGGCTGAGTCCGCCAGCACAGCCTCCCCCTCCTGAGGAAGAAACAGATCCACAAAAAGAGGGGCAGCTTCTTTCCGCTTTTGCCTGTGGGAAAAGCGCAGCGTGTATTCCTCCAGGATCTCCTCCCCCGAGGTCACTGCCTTGGCTCCATCATCGATCAGCCGTCTTCCTCCTTCAAAGGCAGCTTCTCCTTCCGGACCCGGGTACACAAAAAGATCCCGGTCCTGCTCCTTGGCATGCTTGGCCGTGATGAGAGTTCCGCTTTTTAATGCCGCCTGAAGCACCAAAACGCCATTGGAAAGCCCGGAGATGATCCGGTTCCTCACCTGGAAGGTGCCGTGCTGCACGCCTCTTTCCATTGCATATTCGCTTACAAGCGCCCCGCCCTGTTCTACGATCATCCGGCGCAGGGCCTCGTTTTCCGCCACATAATTGCTGTCCAGACAGGTGGGCAAAACGCTGATCGGGCGCCCCTGCGCGCTGAGCGCTCCCATCAAAGCGCAGGCGTCCACTCCCAGCGCGCATCCGCTGATCACCACCGCCCCCGCGCAGGCCAGCTGATAGCCGAACCCCTTTGCCGCTTCCAAAGTCTGGGGCAGGGCCTTTCTGGCCCCCACCACAGAAACCGCCAGCCGCTCGTTGAGCTCCGGCAAAGTTCCTTTCAGATAAAGTACCGCAGGAGGGTCGAAAATATTCCTCAGGGCCTCGGGATATTTTTCACTCTCCGGCGTCAGCACCTCCTGCCCCATCTTGATACAATACTCCAAAAGCGCCTGAGCGCCGGAAAGCTGATAGGCATACAGCGACGAGGCCTCCTTCTCGGAGACAAGCTCCATCCGGTTCCACAGGGAAGGGCCGCCTTCATAGAATTCACGAAGGCCTCCGGGAAACCTGCGAAACAGGGAAAACGGCTTATAGCTTCCGGCTCCAAAGGCTCTCTGAGCCCATATCCAATAAACTCTGGGGTCCACTCCTTCAGAAATCTGCATCCGTCTGTCCTTCCTTTCGCTTCATTTCCCAAATCAGGATCGCAGCCGCGGACAGCGCGTTAAGAGACTCTGCACGCCCCAGCATAGGGATCGTCATCTTTTTGTCACAAAGAGAAATGGTCTCCTCCCGAAGCCCGTTCCCCTCATTTCCGATAAACACGGCGCAAAGCCGGCTGGAAAGGGAAAGCTCTGTGACCTTGAGCGCACTGTGGTCCGGCACAGCTGCCAAAAGGGTAAAGCCCTCCTCCCTAAGGGCGCGGCAAAGCGTCAGAGGATCCTCCCCTTTTCGCAGCTCCAATCGAAACACCGCCCCCATAGAAGAGCGCAGGGCCTTGGGGGAAAGGGGATCGCAGCAGTCTCCCAAAAGAAAGACCTGCCCGACTCCCAGCGCCTCGGCGGTGCGCAGGACCCCTCCCAGATTTCCGGGATCCTGCACGTTTTCCAGCACCACACAGGAGCTTTTTTGAAAGGGCTTCTCCCTTTGGGAGCCCCCCGGCATCCGGGGGCTTTCGCACAGGCAGAAAATGCCCTGATAAGTCTTTGTCGAGGAAAGAAGCTGTGCCACCGGCTCTTCCACAAGATACCCTTCTTCGCAGACCCGGGCGATCTCTTCCAGATACCGGCTGTATTTTTCTTTTGCCCGCTGGGTAAAAAAACAGGCCTTGATTTTCACACCGGACACGGCCGCGTCTTCACACAGCCTGGCGCCTTCGCAGAGAAAAAGGCCCTCTTTTCTGCGCTGCCCGGGAGAGTCTCTGAGGGCGGCCGCATTCCGGACCCTGGGATCTCTCCGGCTGGTGATGTGAAGGATCTCCACAGTTTTCCCTCCTTCCGAAAGAAAGCGGAACGCCCGAGGCAAAAACTGCCTCAGGCGTGCTCTCAGCTTATGATAACGAGGCCTTTGCCTTTTCTACCAGGGCGGTAAAGGCCGCCTCGTCGGCAATGGCAATTTCGGAAAGCATCTTGCGGTTCAGGGTAACGCCGGCTTTCTTCAATCCGTTCATAAAGGTGGAATAGTTGATATCGTTCATGCGGCAGGCTGCGGAAATTCTCGTGATCCACAGACGGCGGAAGTCTCTTTTGCGCTGCTTGCGGCCGATGTAGGCATAATTGCCGGACTTCATCACAGCCTGTTTGGCCATTTTAAAGTGACGGCTCTTGGAGCCCCAGTACCCCTTTGCAAGCTTTAAAATCTTTTTTCTTCTCTTGCGCGTCATCATTGCGCCTTTTACTCTTGCCATTTATTGTCAATCCTTTCTCTCAATCGAATGGTGTAAAACCTTCGCGGCTCTTCCTTATTGATAGGGAAGCATCCGCTTGACGGCTGCGGCATTGGTCTTATCCGTCACGGTAGTGCCGCGGGCATGGCGCTTTGTTTTCGGAGTTTTGCCGTGGCCATTGGCAAGATGGCTCATATAGGCGTGGGCACGGATCACTTTCCCGTTTTTGGAAATCTTGAAGCGCTTCTTTGCGCCGCTGTGTGTTTTAAGTTTCGGCATTTTGCAGTCCTCCTTGATATTTTCGTTACTTCACAGGCTTGGGGGCAAGGAACATCAGCATGGAGCGCCCCTCCAGCTTTGCGGGCTTTTCCACATTCGCCACCTCTGCCATCGCTTCGGCAAAGCGGCGCATGATCTCCAGCCCGTGCTCAGGGTGGCCCATCTCTCTTCCGCGAAACCGGATGGAAGCTTTCACCTTATTGCCCTCCTCAATGAAACGGACGGCATGATTCTTCTTCGTCTCAAAATCATGGGTATCGATATTGAGCGAAAGGCGCACTTCCTTGATTTCAACGACCCGTTGGTTCTTCCTCGCTTCCTTCTCCCGCTTCGCCTGTTCAAAGCGGAATTTGCCGTAGTCGATGATCTTACAAACCGGCGGGGTCGCCTGCGGCGCGATCTTTACCAGATCCAGATTTTTCTGCTCAGCGAGATCCATGGCCTCCTTCAGGGGCATAATCCCCAGCTGCGAGCCGTCGGAATCGATCACGCGAAGCTCCTTATCCCGGATTTGTTCATTGATCTGCAGTTCCTTGTTGCTAATGGTCAGCACCTCCATCACATCGGTTCACACATAGGATCCTGAAAGCAGACCGGCGAAACAAAAAGCGGGCAGAAAACCTGCCCGCGGATCAACCAGCGCAAAACCCAGGCAGAAAACTGCCGAAGCCTTGCCGTTATTGACCGGTGACAGACGAAACTGCACGGGTGAGAGCCGCCGGGCTCTGCTTTGTTTTGACAAAGGACATTATAGTACACCGGAAGTCTGCTGTCAAGAGACGCTTCGGCATTTTTTAAAATTCTTCCCGAAGCTTCTCCCCCTCATAGCTTCTGCCGCTCTCCTCGCTCAAATAGGTGGAGTAGAAGAACAGCTCTCCCACCTTTTGTCCGGTGACCTGCTCCATGGCGTAAGCGTAGAGGCGGATCTGTATCCCGTAGCGCTCCCACAGCTCTTCCGCGCTCTTGATCCGGTCTGTTTTAAAATCGATGATATGAAGCCCTGTCTCGTCCAAAAAGGTGCAGTCCACCGCCCCCTGCAAAATGACAGGGGCTTCGCTCTCCCTGGGTCCTCCCGCCATATAGGCCGGGATCACGGCGGTAAAACGGCGCTCCTTCTGAAGCTCTTTCGCGCACAGCGTCCGCTTCCCGAGAGGGCTTTCAAAGAACCTCTTCACCCTTTTCAAGTCCACCGCGCCGCCCTGCTCCGGGGTGAGAAACCTTTCCTTTGTCAAACGCGCAAGCTCCTTTTCCGGATCCTTTGCCGCCAAAGAGAAATCCGCATACTGCATAAAGTCGTGCAGGGCAATGCCCCGCTCTGTGGGAGTCATTCCCTGTTCCCCCAGCCAGGCGGGCCGGGACAGGCGGACCTCCTCCTTTCCTGCCGTCAGCCTGGACGCCGACACCTTGGCGGGCACGATCAGCTCCTCTTCTCCCGGATAGCGGAATTCCACCTTTTTCCGAAGCCGTTCAAGCAGCTCCTGATCCGCTTGCGCGGGGATCTCCTTCCCCACTTCTTCCCGCTCTTCCCGGCAAGCGGCGCGGACCGTTTCGAAGGAAACCTTCCAGGAGGCGCCGTCCTCTGTGCACAAAGGCAGTTCCCGCGCTCTGACCCTTTCCCGAAGCTCTTTCCCGTCCGGATGGGAAAGGGCGCAGAGCATCAGCCATTGTCCGGCGTTTTTTACGCTTCTGACCGCGTGAGGAGCCGGCCGGTCCTGTGTGATCTCACAGGAAAGCCTCAAAAGCGTCTTCTCAAGCCCCGTCCCTGAGGTGACCAGGATCAGCTTTTCCCGGGCTCTGGTCATGGCTACGTACAGCACCCTGAGCTCTTCTGCCGCCTCGCTTTTTTCCGTGGACAGGGCAATGGCCTCCCTGGCAGCCGTAGTAGATCTCACCGGAAGCTCCTTACTGCGAAGCTTTATGCCCAGCCCCAGCTCCGGGTGCAGGAGCACATCGGAGCGCTCCTGCACGAAATTTCGCCCGCAGCCTGCCAGGATGCACACCGGGAACTCCAGCCCCTTTGATTTGTGGATGCTCATGACCTGCACCGTTTTCTCCTCTCCGACAGCCGGCTGCGCCGCCTCCAGATCGGAACGGTTCTCCCTGAGCCTGTCCAGAAACCGCACGAAGCCGGAGATCCCGTGAAACCCCGAGGCTTCAAAATCTCTCGCGTACTGCCGGAGCAAATGAAGGTTTGCAAGGCGTTCCTCTCCTGCGTCCATGGAAAGCACGATGTCAGGATACCCTGTCTGTTGATAAAACAGCCCCAAAAAGGCGTCGCAGGACAAGGTCGAGCAGACGGCCCGGTATTTTCTCAGATCCTCCAGCACCTTCAAGCAGCGGGCATTCTCCTTCGCCGCCTCGCAGAGAGTGAGATACAGCGACCTTTCCCGGTCAGACAGCCTCAGCTCGGCGGTCTCCTGTGCCGTAAAGCCGTAGATAGGGCTCATCAGCACCGATAAAAGGGGGATGTCCTGGTTGGGGTTGTCGATCACCCGCAAAAAGGAAAGCATCACGGCGATCTCAGCCGCCGCGAAAAATCCCCCGGAAGCGGAAGCCTTAGCCGGGATCCCCAGCTTTTGCAGAGCCCGGGCGTAGCTGTGGGCGTATTGATTGGCGCTGCGAAGCAGGATACAAAAATCCCCGTAATGCGCGGGGCGCTCTTCTCCCCCATCGGTCACAGTAAAGCCGTTTTGCAGCATTTCCCGGATCTTTCCGGCAAGATAGGCGCTTTCCGCCTCCTCCGCCGGAATTTCCCGCTCCCGCTCCAAAAACACAAGCTCCGTCTCACAGCCGTCCTTTTCTCCGTACTCCGCCCCGCACACAAGCTTTTCCTCGCCGGTGTATTCAATATCCCCCGCCTCTTTGGACATCAGGCGGGAAAACACAAAATTCACCGTGCCGGTCACAGTGCTTCGAGAGCGGAAATTCCGGTCCAGCACCAGGTAGGCGGGATACCGGTCGAAGGTCCGGTCGTATTTTTGAAAGCTTCCCCGGCGGCCAAGGAAAATTTCCGGCATGGCCCGGCGGAAGCCATAGATGCTCTGCTTCACGTCGCCCACCATGAAAAGATTGTTTTCCTGCCGGGAAATCGCCCGAAACAGGGAATCCTGCACCTCGTTCACATCCTGATACTCGTCGATCATGATCTCCTCAAAGCGCAGAGACACCTCTTGGGCAATAGGCGTGGGCTTACCCTCTTCTGTCAAAAACAGCCGGATCGCAAGATGCTCCAGATCGCTGTAATCCAGAAAGCCCAGCTCCCGCTTTTTTGCTTCGTACCGTTGGGAAAAGGCCAGGGTAAGCTGCGAGAGCCCGGATATGAGAGGGGCGGTTTCCTGAAGCTCCCGTGTGCTCTGGGCGCTGTCGGAGGCGATCAGCTCGCAAAGATCCTGCAAAGACCCCTTGATCTCCTCCCGGAAAAGCTCCAAACGCTCCTTCTCCACATCCTCTTCATAGCCCTTCAAGGCGCCTCTGCGCTGGAAGGAAAGGCGGGAAAGCAGTTTATATAGGCCGTCCCAGTCTCCCCCGCAGGCCAGGTCGTACACCTTCTCACACAGATCTTTGTCCGCAAGAAACACCGGAAGAAAGGCCTTTTTGAACTCCTCGTTTTCCTCCAGCAGCTCTCTGAGGGCCCGCTCGCCCACCTGAAGGCAATATTCTGCCGTCTGGCGCACATGGTTCAAAATCACTTCGCCCCAGGGCGTTTTCTCAAAGGGGACAGACGCTTCATAGAGCTTTACCTTTTCCTCCAGCCAGCGCCGGGGGAAGGGGTGCGACTGCATGAATCCATAAAGCCGCAGTACGATCTCCATGAGCTTCCGGTCGCTGCGTTCTCCCGAAAAGGCGTCTGCAAGGGCCAGGAAAGATTCCTCCTCGAAGGAGCTTTCCATCACCTGGTTCAGCGCTTCCCAGGTGATATCCTCCTTCTGCTTGTCCGAGAGGATCTTAAAATCCGCCGCGACATCCAGCTCGTGGAAAAACTCCCGCACCAGCTCGGCGCAGAAGCTGTCCACCGTGCCGATATGCGCCTGGGACAGCAGGACGCTCTGCCTTCTCAAAAGAGCGCTGCCCGGATCCTCCCTCAGCATTTCGCGAAGCCTTCGTTCCAGGCGCGCTCGCATCTCTGCCGCCGCCGCCTTGGTAAAGGTGACGATCAAGAGCCTGTCGGCCGGCGTGGGATTCTCAGGGTCCGTCATTCGTTTCAAAGCGCGCTCTACCAAAACGGCAGTTTTCCCGGAGCCTGCCGCGGCGGCTACCAGTACGGTCCCGCGGCGGGCGTCAATGGCGTCCTGCTGATTTTCTGTCCAGATCCGTGCCATCAGAGAACCTCCTCTCCCATTTCCCGTGCGCAGTCCTTCCCTGCGCCCATCCTTTCAAGCGCCTCGTCTTTGGAAAGCTTTTCCTTGACGATATCCCGGTCTGTATATTCCTTTGCGCAAACCGCCTGATAGGGGCAGAATTTGCAGGCCCGCTGATTCGTTAAATTGGGAAGCGCTTCCACATTGCCCCTGTAAAGCTCCCGCACCATGGTGGCGATCAGGCGCCTGGAATGATCGAGCACCCGAAGAAGCTCCTCTTCGGTCAGCACGCTGCTGCCCTTCGTGAACTCCCCCTTTTTGTTCAGGGCGGCCGGAATAAACCTTCCCTGGGCCCCGGCCTCCATCGCGGCTATGATCTCGGTGTTTTTCAGCACCACGCCGCTCATGCGCAGGCTTTTCCCCGCCTCCTTCTCTGCGGCGCTTTTCTCCATCCCCTTGGGCACAGAGACAGAGGGCTCTGCCGCCGGCATATAGAGCACGCCCGCGGGGATCGCCCTGCCGCTCTCGACCAGAGCCGCCAGGTACACCAGCATCTGCATATTGAGGCCGTGGAGCACATCGGAAAGATGGAAGTCCTTCTTGCCCGTCTTATAGTCTACGACCCGGACATAGCGGTCCTTCCCCTCCCGGAACACATCCACCCGGTCGATCGTCCCTCCTACCAATACGCTTTCGCCCTCTCCCGTCTCCACCTTTAAGGGAGGGAAGTCTGCCCGGCTTCCCAGGTGCAGCTCAAAATATTCCGGCTCAAATTTGCTTTGCTTCAGTTCCTCCTCTACATGACGGATCAAAAGCACCGCCGAGCGCTCCAATCTTTTGAGCCGGTACTGCTCTCTGGAACCCAGCCGGGAAAAGCCGCCCAGGTTCTCCCGGGCATAGCTTACGATCAGCTCTTCCACCGTGCTCTTGAGCTCCTCTTGCGTCCAGAGAGCTCTCTGATGGGCAGGAACAGAAAAGATCTTTTCAAACAGGAAATGCATTAAGGTGCCGTACTGCATCACATCCACCTCGGCAGGCCTTCTCTCTTTGGCGTTCAGGCCATACCGGCAGAAATACCGGAATTTGCAGCTGTGGTAGGTTTCGATCTGCGTGGCGGAAAGATAGGGGGCGCGCCCGAAAAGCTCTTTGGAAAGGGTCTGGTCTTCGATCCTGTCAGAGCCGCCGTTTCCGGCCCTCTGAAGCGCCCGGATCCGCCCTTCATAAAGGGGATCCTCCCGGAAAAGGGCCCGTAAGGCGGCGGCCTGAGGCGTATTTTCCCGGAAGCGGGCGGCCATTCTGGAAAACGCGGCCTCCCGGGAATTGGCAAAGTATTCGTCCGGCAAAGCCCGCTGGATCCGGGAATCGGGGAAAACAGCCTGCACGCAGGAAAGAAGCTCTCCCGGTTCCTTTTCCTCTCCCTCGGCCCTGCGGGGGTAGGAAAGGTAAAGCCGTTCGCTGGGAGAGCAGGCCGCCGAATAGGCCAGATACCTCTCTTCCAGGGTCCTTTGCTCCAGCGGATCTCCCAGGGGGAGGTCCAGCGCGATCAGCTCCTTTCGCTCCGTATCGGAAAACACGCCGGAAGGCCGGGGGGCAAGGGGGAACTCTCCCTGGGCCGCTCCCAGCAAAAAGGTGACTTTGGGAGAGGACTGACGCACCTGCTCCGGTGTGCCGAAAATCACCTGGTCCACCGTCTGCGGGATCTCCGATACGTCCTGTGCGCTGATGACCTCTCTGAGCAGGTCATAGTACCGCTCTCTGGAGATCTTTCGAGAGCCCAGGATACTGTACATCTGGTCGAGGAGCTCCATGAGAAGCTCCCACACCCGAAGCTGCTTGTCGGAAAGCCCCTGCTCTCCCGCCCGGGAAAGCTCCCCGCAGTAGGAAAGAAGATTTTCCTGCACGCCATAGTCTGAAAGCAGGTCGTAGGCCGCCTGGGAGATCTCTTCTCCTGAGGCGTCTCCCGTCTTTGCCCAAAAGAGCAGAAGAGGGGAGATCAGCCGGATCCTCAATTCATTGAGCTTTAGAAGCTCCTCTTTGTCCTCCTGAAGCCAATCCCGGCCGAACCCTTTGGGATGGCGGGTAAATTCTTCTCTCCAATCCCTGCCCTTGAGCCTCCAGAGAAAGGCGTAATTTTCCAGGTCGGAGATCTCCTGAGAAGTGAACCCGGAAACCCCTGTCTTGAGCATCTCCAAAAGATCCGCGGTGGAAAAGCCGGACTGCACCGCCTGAAAAGCGCCCAGCAAGAACCGGCACACCGGCTCCGCGTCCACCCGGTTGGGCTGTGAAAGGAAGCAGGGGATCTGACGCTTCTCAAGCTCCGCGCCCAGAATGCCGCTGTAGCGCTCCGGCAGGCGGCAGACGATCGTGAAATCTCGGTAGCGGTACCCTTCCTCTGCCACCAGATTCCGGATAGTGGCGGCGCAGTATTCCACCTCTTCGGAAGGGTCCTTCGCGCAGAACATGCGGATATGTCGGGCCTCGCCCCCGGAAAGGCTCTCCCAGGCGCAAAAAAGCTGAGCCTCCAGCAGCTTCAGCTCTTCATTCTGAAACCGGGGCGCACCCGTGAGAAAAACAGGAGGCTCCACTTTGACTCCATATTCCCGGGCGGCGGAAAGCAGCCTTTCCTTCGTGCGGTTCACCAATGCAAAGAGCCCGGTTCCCTCATCGGGAAGGTCATCCGTGCAAAGGGAAACGGACACTTCCTTCGCCCGCTGCAGGATCTCCGCCAGCACCCGCATCTCCTGGGCGGTAAAGCCTTCAAAGGAGTCTACCGCCACCACGGTGTTTTCAAAGAAATCACTGGTTTTCAGCGCTTCGGCCAAACGGGTCAGATCGTCTCTCGAATCCAGATAAGAGGCCTCTACCAAAGCGTCAAAAGCGCCGTAGATCAAAGAGAGCTCGGAAAGCTTCCTGCCAAGGCCCCTCCCCTTTAAAAGCTGCGCCGTTTGCGCAAGCATCTCAGGAGAGATCCCGCAAAGCTTCATCTCGTCTACCGCCGTGAGCATCAGCTCTGTGATGCGCCCGTTTTTGGCCGCCGCCGTATAGGTTTCAAACTGATCCTCGCAGGCTTCCACGGCGCAGGACATCAGCACTCTTCTCCCTCCGTCGGTCAGCCTTCTCCCGGCAAAGCCCCCCTCCTTGCGAAACACCGCTTCCGCCAGGCGGGTAAAGCTCAGCACCCGGATCTTTCCGGCGCCCACCGGCCCTGCCAGCTGCAAAAAAGCCTTTTCCGTCTCAAAGGAGTACTGCTCCGGAACCAGCATGATCGGGCTTTTGCTTTCCGTTTTGCTCTTTTTCACCAGAAGCTCCCGAAGAAAGCGGGTCTTCCCGCTGCCTGCCCTTCCCAATACCAGCTGCAGCATACGCTCCCCCTCCTTTATCTGCCTGCCGAACAAAGCGGCTTCTTTTTTTATAAAACCATTTTAACACAAATCACCCTGAGAGGAAACCTAAAACGACAGTTTCTCTCAGGGTGACTCTTTTCCTTTTTTCCTTCACCGGTCAAAAAAGCCTTTCATGGCCTCATACCATTCCAGAAGCTTGAATTTCACCTCATATCCCCCGCTGCTCTGGAACTCTTTTCTCTGAGCCTGCGGGATCCCGGAAAGCACGGTTTCCTCCTCCTGCCGGGCCCCCGCCCCCGGCAGGCACAAGGCGGGGAATACGATGCACCACCAGTTTCTGCCCTTGCCTTCTCCCAGCCTGACCTCCAGCGTCCGGTATTTTCCCGCGGGCAGCCGTAAATTTTCATAGCTTCTGGTGGAAAAATACCGGTCGCCCACGCAGACGGACACTTCTTCCCGGACCCCCTCCTCTCTGAGCAGATCCTCCGCCGCTTTTTCAATGGACTGCAGGTGGGTGCAGACTGCGCAATTGGCCTCCTCAAGGCTTGCCGCCCCCTCGTACCACTTCGCCGCCTCCTTGAGCACTGCGTCCCGGACCTTGAGCTTCATCTGCTGATCCTTGGGAGAGTTGGAATTTGCCAGTACATGCAGCCGCATCACCTGAGTGGAAAGCAGCCCGCTGGAGGCTGCAAAGGGGAACATGGTAAAGAGCGCTGTAATTAGAAACGCGCTGAGCAGCGCCTTTCCTGAGTTCTTTCGAAATACGCTTCTGGAATTCATGAGTATCCCGTTCCTTTCCGGCGGTAAAAATTTCCAACGCCTCCAGTATGCGCTTTCTTTTTCTCCCTTATACAGATTGACAAAAATGATATACTGAATACCGAAACCGCCGCATATTTTTCCCTTTTTCAAAGAGGATTGATAAAAAGTTGAGATCTGAATATTATCCTGATCTATAATTTTGAGAATTCTCTGAAAGGAGCCTATACATGGCCTACCGTATTTTGATCGTGGACGATGAAGAGGACATCGTCTTTATGCTTTCCGATCTTTTTCAAATGAAGGGCTACGAGGTGCTTGCCGCCTACGGAGGGCCGGAAGCTCTGAAGCTGTGCGAAAGCTCGCCCGATCTGATCCTTTTGGATGTGAGTATGCCGGGCATGGACGGGTTTTCCCTGTGCCGGAGGATCCGGGATTTTGTGGCCTGCCCCATTCTGTTTCTCACCGCGAGGCTGGAAGACGCCGACAAGCTGCAGGGCTTTGCCGCCGGCGGGGACGACTATATCGTCAAGCCCTTTTCAAGCTCTGAGCTGCTGGCCCGGGTACAGGCTCATCTGCGCCGGGAGGAACGCCGCCAGGGCAGCGCCCGGGTAAAGTTTGACGGCGGGCTCGTGATCGACTACGGCCAGCGCCTGCTTTTTCAGGATGGGCGTACCGTGTACCTGGCAAAAAAGGAATTTGAGATCCTGGAACTGCTTTCCACCCATCCCACCCAGGTGTTCAGCAGAGAGCATATCTATGAATCCGTTTGGGGCTATGACAGTGAAGGGGACAGCGCCGTTGTGGCGGAGCATATCCGGCGCATCCGCTCAAAGCTGGGGGAAGCCGGCTGCAAGGAGCGCATCGAGACAGTCTGGGGCGTGGGATACAGGTGGAAGCACGGATAAATGGGATGCTTTACCGGCAAAAGGAGGAAACAGCATGAGACAAAATCAAAAGAAGGAACAAAAGAGAAGCTCCCTGTGGCAGAGGATCTCCCTGAAAGCGGCCCTGGTGCTCACCACCATCGTCTGCGTTGGGGTGGGATTTCTTTTATGCTCCCTTGAACTTGCAGCTCTGGAGCATATTCATTCCCGGATTTATTCCTCCTATATCCAGCCCTATTTGCCGGAAGAGACAAGCGGCAATACTGTCTTTTCCTCCTCAGACGGCGTTTATATCCGCATGGAGCAAACCATTCCTCAGGCTTACCGGGATCCGCTTACGGGAGAGCTGTATCCTTTTGAGACCACGGACTCCTCCCAGTTCATTCCGCAGGGGGGCCTGCGCTTTTTTTATGCGAATTCCGGGCTTTTTGAACTGGGCGTCTGCTTTCTCACCGTAGGACTCCTCTTTGCACTAAATGCCGCCTGGTTCTATCGGTGGAAGCTGAAAAGGCCGCTGGCCGTTCTCTCCGAAGCTTCTCAAAAAATCGCCCGGAACGATCTTAACTTTCACATTTCCTCTACGGGAGAGGACGAGCTGGGAAAGCTGTGCGGCTCCTTTGAGAAAATGCGCGGCTCCCTGGAGGAAAACAACAAGGCCATGTGGCGTTCGGTAGAAGAGCGCCGCCGCCTGAACGCCGCCTTTGCCCACGACCTGCGCACGCCTTTGACGGTGCTTCTGGGCTACAGCGACTGCCTTTCGGAAGGCCTTCTGAAAGAGAGCGTCTCCGCCCAAAAGGCGCGGCAAATCCTCTCCTCTATGGACCGGAACCTCAAAAGGCTTCAGGGGTATGTGGAGGGGATGAGCCATGTATCAAAGCTTTCCGACCTTCCCCTGCAAAAAGAGCCCCTGTCCCTTTCAGCGCTTTCCGCCCGTCTGGAAGAAACCGGAAAGCTTTTGCTTCCTAAGGGGCTTTCCTTCAGCTGCCGGGAAATCGGGGAGCTCAATTTGGACGAGGATCTCATCGTCGAGGTATTTGAAAACCTGATCTCCAACGCCCGCCGGTACAGGAAGCAGGAGGTGACGGCAGAACTCTCCCAGGCTGACGGCTTTTTGCTTCTCACTGTCTGCGACGACGGGGAAGGATTTTCCGGGGAAGCTTTAAAAAAAGCGGCAGAGCCCTATTTTCGGGGAGACAAGACCAAGGCGGCGGAGCATTTCGGCCTGGGGCTTTTCATCTGCCGCCTGCTGTGTGAAAAGCACGGCGGTTTTTTAGAGCTTTCCAATCTTCCGGAGGGCGGAGCAAAGCTCACTGCCGGATTTTCCGGCACATGAAAGCCGCAAAGTAGTGAGAAATTTGAAATTTGTCTGTTATCCTCCTTTCAGCTTTAAGAAAAGGAAGTGCAGACAATGGCGCAAAACGAAGAGATCCTTCTCTCTCATATCACCCAAAGCTACGGCAGAAAAACCGTCCTTTCCGACCTGTCCATGACGATCCCAAAGGGAATGTTCGGGCTTCTCGGAAGGAACGGAGCGGGAAAAACCACCCTGCTTCGCACCATTTCCGGCCTGATCGCGCCCAAAAAGGGAAGCATTTCGCTCTATGGGACGGACGGCTCCAACCTGCAGGCCGTGCGAAAGCTCATAGGCTATCTGCCTCAGGAGTTTTCCTTTTACCCCTCCATGACCTGCCTGGAGGCTCTGGACTATCTGGCCGTTCTCTCCGGGCTTTCAAAAAGCCAGCGGAAAGAGCGGATCCCCCTGCTGCTTTCCCAGGTTGGGCTATGGGAAAAGAAAAGCGCAAAATTCCGCACGCTTTCCGGCGGCATGAAACGCCGCCTGGGCATTGCCCAGGCCCTGCTTCACGACCCGAAGATCGTGGTCACGGATGAGCCCACCGCCGGGCTGGACCCGGAGGAGCGGGTGAGATTTCGGAAGCTTTTTCTCTCCCTTTCCGAAAAAAAGACTGTGATCCTCTCCACTCATATTGTGGAGGACATTGAGAAAAGCTGCGAGGATCTGGCGGTGCTCGACAAAGGGCGCCTGCTCTATGCGGGAAAAACCGACCGGTTTTTAGAGCGGTACGGGGCAGGAAAAATGGAAAGCGCTTATCTTGCCTGTATCCACGCAAAGGAGGATGGAGGCCGTGATTAAAAAAGAATGGAAAAGGCTGTTTTTCAGCGTCCCCTTTCTCCTTGCGGTGCTTTTCACTTTTCTCTTCTACGAGACGCAGCTGGAAGGCTATCTCTCCCCCGGCGAGAAAATCACTGCGCCCCTTCCCGGAGGGTCTTATGGAACCGTACCCAGCGAGGACCCTGAGCGCATCATGCCGGCCGCCATAGCCTGCCTCCTTCAGGATTTCTCCGAAAACCGCTATCAGACCTATCCCTTTGGATTTTACCGGCAGGTGTCCCTCTCCGAGGCGGACCGGGAAAAGATGGCTGATATCCTCACAGAGCTTACCGGGATTTCCAAAGAGCAGCTATTCTCTGTGCAGGGCGAGCAGGAAAAGGGCCTTTCTCTGACGCCGGGCGCTTCCGGCACGCCCGTTCCCAAAGCTGCGCCGAGTTCTCCGTTTCCCATTAAAAAGGATCTTTCCTTTGAACGGTTTCTGTCTTTGATGGAGCAGGCGGACGCCCTGCTGGGGGGAGGCTCCTCCTATGCCCCTGGCTCTCTGAAAAACCTTGCTCCCAGGGAAAAGACATACGAGGAGGCTCTTCTGGAATACGAGCAGGCGCGGGACATCGACCGTTTCTCGGGCTCGCACGCCAGGCTGTTCTGCGACTACATGACCGTTCTTTACGCCCTCATTCCCGCGTTTCTGGCGGTAAGCCAATGGCTTGGCGACCGCCGGGCAGGGGTCCACGAAATTCTCTTTTCAAAGCCGGTGTCTTCCCTGCGGCTGTGCGCTTCCCGCTATTTTGCCGTGGTAAGCCTTTCTCTTTTTCCCCTGCTTCTTTTGGGAGTCATCGACAGCTTCCGGGCGGCAGACCTGTATCGGGGCGAAGCGATCGACGCCCTCGCCTATTTGAAGTACATATTCGGATGGGCCTTGCCCACCATCCTGTTTTCCGCGGCTTTCGGCCAATTCTTCACGCTGCTGACCGATACGCCTGTAGGGATCCCTGTCGCTTTGCTTTTCTGGGTCTTTGACCTCAACCGCAATCTCTTTCAAATGGAGGGCGGCTACCGGGGCCTCCCCCTCTCTCCGAGACACAATCAGCTGATGGGGGCGCAAGTTTTCCAAAAAAACTTCTCTCAGCTGCTGTCAGGAAGGATCATTTATTCCGCTTTGAGTCTCGCGCTTTTAGGCGCCTGCGCTCTCATTCTGGAGTATAGACGAAAGGGGGTATGGCTTCGTTATGACAGTATTCGCAAAGCTTTCGCGCGTCGCAGGGACCGTTCTCCGGCGTGATCTTCCCCTTCCTCTTTTTACCGCCCTTCTTCCCTTGCTGCTCGCTCCCTTTCTCTTTCCGGTCTCCTGTCTGGGGGTGAAGGATTCGGCCGCCCCTATGGAAATGCTGGTGGTCCTCACAGGTCCGGCGCTGCTCTCCCCTGCTTTTCTGCCGGAGGAAGATCAGTCTCTTCGGGATATCCTGCGCCTGAAAGGGTCCGCCCTGAGGCTTATTCTTTTTCTCAGGCTCCTGATCTCCTGTGTTTTTCTTCTGCTGTTGCCCGCCGCGTTCCTGCTTTTTCTCGCGGCAAATCACAGCGAAATTTCCCCCATGCTGTGGGGAAACACGGCGGCCTCCGCCCTGTTTTTGGGAGGCATGGGCGCTCTCAGCTACAGCGTCTGCCGGAATTTGGCCGCGGCCTATATGGTCCCGCTGCTCTATTACGCCATGAATTTCTTTGCGGGCGCCCGGCTGAAAAGCTTCTTTTTATTCTCCACTGTAAGCACTGGGACCGGCTTCAAGCTTTCCCAGCTTGTTTTGGGGCTTATGTTCCTCTTCCTCGCCGCTTTCCTGCAAATCAGAGAAAAGTAAAAAACTCCCGGAACGCTTTACCGGCGTTTCGGGAGTTTTTACCGTTATTCTTTTCTGCTGTTCATGATCTTGCTCAGCTCTTCCATAAAGCTGTTGATGTCCTTGAACTGGCGGTACACAGAGGCAAAGCGCACATAGGCCACCTCATCCACCGTTTTCAGCTTCTCCATGGCGTAGGTGCCGATCCGCTGAGAGGACACCTCACGATCCAGAGAATTCTGAAGCAGGTTCTCGATCTCGTCTACGATCCGCTCCAGGGTATCAATGGATACCGGCCTTTTTTCACAGGCCCTGAGAAGGCCGTTCAACAGCTTATTTCTGTCAAAGGTCTCCCTGGATTTATCCTTCTTGATTACCACGATGGGCACGTTCTCCATGATCTCATAGGTGGTAAAGCGTTTCGCGCATTTTAAACATTCGCGCCTGCGGCGGATCCTCTCCCCCTCGTCGGTGGGGCGGGAATCGATCACGCGGCTTTCACTGTAGCCGCAAAAGGGACATTTCAAGCCATTCACCTTCCTAGATATACCGTATTCTTGCCTTTAGTATACTGCATCTTGTATAGAAAAGGCAAGCAAAAGATTTACGGATTTCCCGAAAGCTTTTTCGAATATGCGCTCGCCTCTCTTTTTTAGCTTCTCACAGCTTGCTAAACAAAAGGAATTCCCTTATAATAGGCTGGTATACTGCGATCTATGCAATATTTTTGGAGAGGATGCCGTCATGGCGATTTTAACAGTTCATCATATCTCTCAAAGCTTCGGCGAGGAGATCATCATAAAAGACGCGGATTTTGAAATGCAGAAGGGAGAACGGATCGGCCTGGTAGGCGTCAACGGAAGCGGGAAAACCACCCTTTTCAAGGTGCTTACCGGCGAGTACACCCCGGACGGCGGCAGCGTGGTCGTCTCAAAGGATACCGTGCTGGGCTATATGGAGCAGCATGTGTGCCGAGACTTTCACAAGACGGCCTTTGAGGAGGTCATGACCGTTTTTGCCCCTTTGCTTGCTTTGGAAACGGAATTGGAAGCGCTCAGCGACCGGCTTTCCCAAAACCTTTCTCAGGAGGAAATGCTTCCCTTGATCGCGAAGCAGACAGAGCTCAACGAGCGCTTTGTAGACGGCGGAGGGCTTACCTGCCGTTCCCGGGCACGCAGCGCTTTAGAGGGGCTGGGCTTTTCCAAAGAGCAGATCGAAAACAAGGTGGGGGTATTAAGCGGCGGGCAGAAGGCCAAGCTGCAGCTTGCAAAAATGCTTTTGGGAGGAGCGAACCTGCTCTTATTGGACGAGCCCACCAACCATCTGGACATCAACTCTGTAGAGTGGCTGGAGGATTTTCTGAAAAATTACTCCGGCGCTTATATCGTCATCTCCCACGACCGGTATTTTCTGGACAAGGTCACCTTGCGGACGCTGGAAATGGAGGGGAAACGCCTCAGCTCTTATAAGGGAAACTACTCCACTTACCTGAAGCTCAAGGAGGAAAACAGGCTGACAAAGCAGCGCCTCTACGAGCAGACTAAGAAGGAGATCGATCGGATCGAGGGCATCATCGAGCAGCAGAGGCGATGGAATCAGGAGAGAAACTATGTGACCATCGCCAGCAAGCAGAAATCCATCGACCGGCTGGAGGCCACGCTGGAAAAGCCGGAGGCAGAACCGGACACCATCAAATTCCGGTTCAAGGCCAGCCGCCGCAGCGGAAACGACGTGCTTTGGGCAGAGGACCTCTCCCTGTCCTTCGACGGGCAGCCGCCCCTGTTCTCCCATGTAAACCTGGACATCAAGCGGGGGGAAAAGATTTTCCTCATCGGCCCCAACGGCTGCGGGAAAACCTCTCTTTTTAAGATCCTTTTGGAGCAGTATCAGCCGGATTCCGGCCTTGTGCGCCTGGGCGCCGGGGTGGACCTGGGCTATTACGAGCAGTCTCAGTTAAGTCTTAACGACAAAAAGACCGTCATCGACGAGATCTGGGATCTGCATCCTAGGATGACTGAAACTGAGGTGCGCGGGGCACTTGCGGTATTCCTCTTTAAGGGCGAGGACGTTTTCAAGCCTGTAGGCGGCCTTTCCGGGGGCGAGCGGGCCAGGATCCTGCTTTTGAAGCTCATGCTTTCCAAGGCTAATTTTCTTCTGCTGGACGAGCCCACCAACCATCTGGATATCGGCTCCTGCGAAGCCCTGGAGGACGCCCTGTCAGGGTATGACGGCACTTTGTTCGTGGTCTCTCACGACCGGTACCTCATCAATAAGCTGGCGGACAAGGTCTACGCGCTGGGGAAAGAGGGCGCCAAGCTTTACCTGGGTAATTACGACGCGTACCTGGAAAAGCGGGAGACAGAGCAGGCCGCCTTGGAGGTCAAACAGGAGCCAAAGCTAAATCTTTACAAGCTTCGCAAGGAACGGGAGGCACAGCTTCGGAAAAAGCGCGCTGCCTTAGGGGCGCTGGAAAAGGAGATCGAGGAAAACGACAGCGCGATAGAGGCGCTCACCAAAAAGCTGGAAGACCCGCAGGTCGTCTCCGACTACGAGGCGGTGACAGAGGCCTCCGCCGAGCTTTCCGCTCTTCGGGAAAAGGCAGAGGAGCTTCTCTTAAGCTGGGGAGAGCTTTCCGAAGAGCTGGAAAAAGCAGAGCGGTCAAAGGAGGAAGCTCCCTGAGCTTTCAGGGAGGGCTTTCCATTTGAAGAAAACCGGCCAAATCATTTTTTTGCAAAAGGCGCTTTGACGGCAGGAAGGAGCTGCTCATGACAGTCAAATTCATCACTCTGGGCTGTAAGGTGAATCAATACGAATCAGAGGCCATGCTGGAAGCCATGGAAAACGCAGGATTCCGGCAGGCCGCGCAGCAGGAAAGCGCCGACGTGGTGGTGGTAAATTCCTGCACCGTTACCTCCACCGGAGACCAGAAGGCCCGTCAGGCTCTCAGAAGGGCCAAAAAGGAGAATCCTGAGGCTGTGACTGTGCTGACAGGCTGCTGGCCTCAGGCCTTCCCGGAAGAGGCTGGGCATTTTTCAGAGGCCGACGTGGTGCTGGGCACCAAAAACCGATCGGCCCTTCCCTCCTTTGTCCTTCAGTTCTTATCTGACAGGCGCCGCGTGGTAAACATTGCCCCTCACGCGCCGGGTGACCCCTTTGAAAAGCTTTCGGTGTCCTCTTTTCACGGGCGCACTCGAGCTTTTTTAAAAATCGAAGACGGGTGTGACCGCTTTTGCTCCTACTGCATTATTCCCTTCGCCAGAGGCCGCGTGCGCTCCAAGCCGGTGGAGGATGTTCGCCGGGAAGTGACCGCTCTGGCGGGAAACGGCTATCAGGAGGTGGTGCTGACCGGCATCAACCTTCCCGCCTATGGGCAGGATCTGGGAAAAGAGCTTTGCGATGCGATCGAGGCCGCCTGCTCTGTACCCGGCATCTCCCGGGTGCGTCTGGGCTCTCTGGAGCCGGAAAAGCTTTCCCCTTCGGTGATTGCCCGGATGCAGCTTGAGGAAAAGCTTTGTCCTCAATTCCACCTTTCTCTGCAAAGCGGATGCGATGCCACGCTTTCCCGGATGAACCGCCACTATACCACCGGGGAGTACCGGGAAATCGTCTCCCGGCTGCGGGAGGCCTTTCCCGGCTGCGCCGTCACCACAGATGTGATGGTAGGCTTTGCCGGGGAAACCGAAGAGGAGTTTGAAGCCTCCCTGGCATTCGTGCGGGAAATGGCTTTCGCAAGGGTCCATGTATTCGCCTATTCCCGCCGCCCCGGCACAAAGGCCTACCACGCGCCGAATCAGGTGCCGAACCGCCTGAAGGAAGAGAGAAGCAGGCGGATGATCGCCGCTGCCCGAAAGATGCAGGCCGAGTTTTTCCGGCGGCAGGTGGGCCTTGAGGAGGAGGTGTTGTTCGAGCAGGAGAAAAAAAAGAATGTATATGAAGGATATACCCGAAATTACACTCCCGTGCTGGCGGTCTCCGCTAAGCCCTTGCAGGGGCTGCTTCTCCCGGTAAAGATCACCGAAGCGCAGGAAGAGGCCTGTGTGGGAACCATCGTAAAGGGCTTTTGAAAAAATTTTCAAAAGCCCTTGTAAATTTCTCCGATCCATGAGATGATACCTGTAGAAGATCTTCTTTGGAGGGGATGATTTTTATGGAAAAAGCACAAAGCAATAGACAATCCAAGAAATTTACCAAAGCGGAAAAAAGCTGGATCCTGTACGACTGGGCAAATTCCGTCTACGCCACCAATATCTTAGCGGTGCTCTTCCCCATCTATTTTGGAGCGATCTGCGAGAAAAACGGAGCCAACAACCTTGTGCTATGGTCCTACGGCACCTCCGCCGCCACCTTCCTGGTGGCGATCCTGGCTCCGGTGCTGGGGTCGCTTGCGGACCACAAGGGCCACAAGAAAAAGCTGTTTGCCGCCTCTCTGTTTTTGGGAGTGGCCTTCACTCTCTCCAACGCCTTCGTAGAGGATTACCGATTGCTTTTGATCGGCTATGTGCTTTCCCATATCGGCTTTTCCGGCTCCTGCCTGTTTTACGATTCCTTCCTGACGGATGTGACTTCTCCGGAGCGGATGGACCGGGTGTCCTCCTGGGGGTATGCAATGGGATATATCGGCGGCAGCACCATCCCCTTTATTCTCTCCATCATCATTTTGTTTCAGATGGGCATGACCAATATGCTGGCCTTTAAGCTGGTGATCATCCTCACAAGCCTCTGGTGGCTGGTGTTCAGTATTCCTACCCTGATAAACGTAAAGCAGGTCTACTATGTGGAGGCCAAAAAGGGACATCTTTTCCGCTCCACCTTCTCAAACCTCTGGAAAACGGCAAAGGAAATCGGCAGGGAAAAGAAGATCCTGATGTTTATCCTCGCTTATTTTTTCTATATTGACGGAGTGAACACCATCATTTCCATCTCCACCTCTTACGGCTCCAAACTGGGCCTGGACAATATCGGGATGATTTTAGCGCTTCTGCTCACTCAAATCGTGGCGGTCCCCTTCTCCATCCTGTTTGGAAAGCTGGCGGAGAAATTCGGAGCGATTCGGGTGCTCACCGGCGCCGTCTGCATTTATTTTCTCGTGTGCGTTGTGGGCTTTTTCATGGGCTTCAATATTGAACAGCGCCCCAATAACCCTGACGCTTTACAGCTTTCCCTCGTTCTCTTCTGGTGCATGGCGTTTCTGGTAGGCACCGTTCAGGGAGGGATCCAGGCGATCTCCCGCTCCTATTTTGGAAAGCTCATCCCACCGGAGCGCTCTAACGAATATTTCGGATTTTTCGATATTTTCGGCAAGTTTGCCGCTGTGATTGGCCCTGTGCTGGTGGCCTCCTTCACCCAGCTGACCGGGAGGGATTCCATCGGCGTGATCAGCCTGGCGATTCTGTTTGCCGCCGGCGGCGCTATTCTCTTTTTGAACCGAAAGCATTTCGGCAGCGTGTAAATTCCGTTTTCAGAGCCCACTATTTTCAAAAAGGCAGAAAGCGCAATCGCTTTCTGCCTTCATTCTGCCGTCTTTGAAACCTTCAGTCGGTCCTCGATTTCCGAAAAATACGCTTTAAACGCAAAAGGCAGGGCATACTCCTTTTGGAGCTCCTCCAAAGAAACCCAGATAAATCCTTCCTTATCCCCTTGCACCTGAACCCGGAACCCTGTCATTTCCCATTCCACAGGGGTAAAAATATGCTTTGCTTCGGGAAGCTTCGAAAGAGGGCCGAAGGACAGCCCCCACCCGGTCAAAGTCTGCTCCACCGCCTCTTTCTCAAGAGCTCCCGGAAGCGAGGGAAGCTCCCACAGTCCGGCCAAAAGTCCTTTGGGCGGCCTTTTTTGCAGCGCGATCCTGTACCCCTGAAAGAGCAGCAGCACCGTTTTCCGCTCTTTTTTTCGGGGCTTTTTCGGCGCTTTTACCGGAAGCTCCTTTTCCATTCCCCTCTTTCTGCCCTCACACAGCTTGGAAAGCGGACACGCCTCGCAGCGGGGCTCTCCGTTGGGAAGGCACACAGTGGCGCCCAGCTCCATCAGCGCCTGATTGAAATCCCCGGCTCTTTGGGGGATCACCGCTTCCAGCTTTTTCTGCGCCGATTTTTTGACCTGCGGCTCAGAGATATCCTGCCGGTCGCAAAGCAGGCGGGAAAGCACCCTGAGCACATTTCCGTCCACAGCGCAGACGGGCTTGTCATAGGCAATGGAGGCAATGGCCCCCGCTGTGTAATCGCCAATACCCGGCAAAGCGCGCAGCTCCTCTACGGAGTCAGGCACCCTGCCTCCAAAGCGCTTCAGCACCTCTTTCGCACCCTTTTGCAGATTCCTGACCCGATTATAATATCCCAGCCCTTCCCAAAGCTTCAGAAGCTCCTCTTCCTGTGCCGCGCAAAGGTCCTGCAAGGTGGGAAGCGCTGAAAGAAACCGTTCAAAATACGGCTTTACCGCTTCTACACGCGTTTGCTGAAGCATGATCTCCGAAACCCAGATTCGGTAAGGGTCCCTGCTCTCCCGCCACGGCAGCACTCTGGCATGGCTGTCATACCAGGGAAGCAAAAGCCCCGGCAGTTGTTTGAGCAGGTCATATTCCGCCTTCTCCTCCAAAAAAACAGCTCCTCTCTCTTTTACGGGAAAGATTTTGTATCCTTTGGGACGTATGAAAACATCCTGCCCTGAAAACACAAGGCAGGATGCGGCAGGATCGGGAAAAATCACTTGCTCAGTCAGCGGTAAACTCCCGCTCACAAAGTAGATTGCCTTCCCTGTCCAGATAGCGCACTACAATTATGGGAGATTCCACGTTTACCGCCAAAGTAATCGAGTTGGCAATCATTTTAAACGTATTTTCCTGAGTGTCCAGAGCAGCATTCAACATCTCGCTGAGGCCCTCTGTCTCCACTTCCTCCAGGTACTGATAGCTGTAAATCAGCTTATCACCCTCAACAGAGACCTCCATGTTGAGACCCTGGTCTTTCATGGTTTCCTTTAATGCCTCGATTTGTCCCTGGAAATCGCTGCTGTTGATAAAGTCGCTGATGGAATTCAATTTTCCATCTGCCGCGGGCGCAGCCTGCGAAGCGGCAGATGAGCTGTTCTCCAACGGCTCAGAAGCGCTGTTCTCTGCCTGAGAAACGGCGGAGGAACCAGGCTCTTTCCCAGAGCTGCAGGCAGCAGCGGAAAATACCATCAGACCCGCCATTGCAAGTCCTAAACAACGAACAGACCATTTTTTCATCATCATTGCACTTTCTCCTTTTTGTCAAAAGTAAACTATACCTTTCGGCGAGAATAAGATTACTTCTTTTTTTCTTTTCTGTCAACTCTTCTTCTCTTGATACTAAAAAAAGTTTTTTCCAGAAAAGAAAAATTTTATAGCTATATTTGATAGAGAGATCTTCCTGTTTTTACCGGATATCTAAGCTGCAAAGGCAGCCGCAAAACGCCACAAAATATTTTATGGCGGCTGCTGATTCAACACTCTTAATTCAAAGGCGGAAGACCATATGAAAAAAATTCTCTTGATCTCTACTGGGGGCACTATCGCCTCCCGCAAAACCGAAAACGGGCTTGCTCCTGTGCTCAGCTCAAAGGAACTTCTATCCTTCCTTCCAGATATTTCTGCCCGCTTCTCATTGGACACTCTGTCTCTTTTCAGCGTAGACAGCACCAATATCTGCCCAGAGCACTGGCTGCTTCTGGAAAAGGCAATCGAAAGCAGATATCAGGATTATGACGGCTTCGTGATCTGTCATGGCACCGATACGCTGGCCTATACAGCATCCGCCCTTTCCTATCTCATTCAAAACACGGCAAAGCCCATTGTGCTCACCGGAGCTCAGCGCCCCATAGACGCCCAGGACACCGATGCCAAAACCAATCTGCGAGACAGCCTTTTCTATGCCTCTCAGGAGCTTTCAGGCGTGTGCATCGTATTCGGCGGCCATGTGATCTCCGGAACCCGAGCCAGAAAAATGCGCACTAAAAGCTACAACGCTTTTACAAGCCTGAATTTTCCGGAGCTTGCAGCCATCCACAGTGGGCGTATCGCCCGGTATATCCCCTTTTGGGGAACAGATTCTCCCCGGTTTTACCGCAGGCTTAACAGCCGCGTTTTCCTTTTGAAGCTCATTCCGGGAATGCCAAAAGAAGCCTTTCAGGCAGCTGGAGCGCTTTGCGACGGGCTGATCATTGAAAGCTACGGGGTGGGAGGGATCCCGGATCTGTATCTGGAAGAACTGGGAAGCTTGGTCGAAAAGGGAAAAACCGTCATTATGGCCACTCAGGTCCCGCAGGAGGGAAGCGATCTTTCCGTGTACCGGGTAGGCCATGTGATCAAGGAAAAATACCAGCTTTTGGAAACCCTTGATATGACTCTGGAATCCACTGTGACAAAGCTGATGTGGGTTCTGGGGCAAACAGAAGACCCGGAAGAAATACGCCGGCTATTCCTGACCTCCATCAATTATGACCTGCTTTTTTAGAGGGCAATTTCTCTCCTTCTTTTCTTGTCAAAAAGGGAGAAGTATTGTATAATTTTCAACAGCAAAAAAGAGGAAACCCTCTTTTAAAAAGGAGTTTAAAAGCCATGGCAAATTTAACACCTGCACAGATTGCGGAAGTAAAGGCAAAAGGATTCCTGCGCAATCGCGGCACAGATCGATTTTCCGGCCGCATTGTTCCCAGAGGGACCGTATTTTCCGCTGAAGAGCTGCAAGCTGTCGCCGACCTTGCAAAAAAATATGGCAATGGAAAAATAGCATTTACCTCCCGGCTCACTGCGGAGATCATTGGGATCCCCTTTGAAAGCATCCCTGCCGCCATCTCCGAAGCACAGGCAAACGGTCTCTTTTTCGGAGGCACGGGCAGTAAGATCCGCCCCGTTACCGCCTGCAAGGGAACCACATGCGTTTTCGGAAATTTTGACACGCAGGCTCTGGCCGAAAAGATCCATGACGCCTATTATTTGGGCTGGAAGGATGTTCCTCTGCCTCACAAATTTAAAATCGCGGTGGGCGGATGTCCCAACAGCTGCATGAAACCCAGTTTGAATGATTTCGGCATAGAGGGCCGCCGTGCCCCTCGCTTTCTCTCTGACGCCTGCAAGGGCTGCAAGGTATGTCAGATTGAAAAGGTCTGTCCCCTGAAAGCCGCTTCTCTGCAGGAGGGAAAGCTCTTTATTGACGAAGAGCTTTGCAAAACCTGCGGTGTGTGTCTTGGAAAATGCCCCTTTGGAGCGGTGCCTGAGCACAATGAGACCCTCTACCAGATCTACGTGGGGGGAACCTGGGGAAAAACCACCCGCATGGGCACTCCTCTTTCCCGTCTGGTAGCAGAGGAAGAGGTGCTCCCCCTGTTGGAAAAGACCCTGCTTTGGTTTAAGGAAAACGCTTATCAGAAGGAGCGCCTGGGGAAAGCCATCGACCGTCTCGGGAAAGACGCTTTGGAAAAGGCGCTTTTCTCCGACGACCTGCTCCTGCACAAGGAAGAGATCCTCAGCAAGGAGATCCTGCAAAGATGAAGCGAATCCTTTCCTTTCTTTTCTCTCTTCTGCTTCTGAGCGGGTGCGCTTCCTCCGAGGATCCGTCCTCAAAAGCGGATAGGGAAATTTCCTCTTCAAAAGCTTCTTCAGAGAGCAAAGCCTCCGTTTCTTTTACCGATTCCACCGGCGCCGTGATTGAGGTTTCCCCCTCTCCTTGCGCCGTTTCCCTCTACAGCTCCTATGCCCAGGCCTGGCTGCTTGCCGGAGGCAAGCTTTCAGGGGTTACCGAAGACGCTGTCAAGGAACGGGATCTCTCTCTTCCTGAGGAAGCGGCTATCATAGGCACTGTAAAGGATCCCAACGCGGAGAAAATCATCGCGCTGGAGCCGGAGCTTGCGCTATTGTCCCTGGATATCGCCTCACACAAGGAGATCGGCTCCATTTTGGAAAGTGCCGGGATCCCCTGCGCCTATTTTCGGGTGGACACCTTTGAGGATTACGCCTTTATGATGGAGCAGTTCTGCCGGATCACTGAAAATAAAAGCTGCTACGAAGAATCTGTTGTAAAGGTAAAACAGCAGATCGAGGACATCAAAGAGAAGACGTCCGCCTCCTCAGATTATCCCAGGGTCCTGCTGATGCGGGCCTTTTCCACCGGCATCAAGGCAAAGACAGACGATGAGCTTGCCGGAGCGATCTTAAAGGATCTGGGCTGTGAAAATATTGCAGACGACCATCCCTCTATGCTGGAAGACCTCAGCCTGGAAGAGGTGATTCTGGAGGATCCGGAATTTATTTTCGTCACCACCATGGGCGATGAGGGAAAAGCTCTGGAATACCTGGAATCCACCTCCGGACAGAATCCTGCCTGGGCCGGGCTTTCCGCAGTAAAAAACGACCGCTATATCATATTGCCGAAAGACCTTTTTCACTATAAACCAAACGACAAATGGGGAGAAAGCTATGAGTATCTTGCGAAAATCCTCTACCCGGAGCTTTTTCCGTAAAGACCGGCAGGGCCTGAAGCTGAGCCTGTTAGTGCTCTTTCTGCTGATCTGTATTCTGCTTGGTCTTTGGGGCGGGTCCACAAGGCTTTCGCTTTTTGAGACCTGCCTTTCTGTTTTGCAGGGAGATCGGTCCTCTCCTGAATCAAAGATCCTTCTCTACGTCCGCCTGCCGAGAGTATGCGCCTCCCTGCTTTCCGGAGCGGCCTTAGCCGCAAGCGGCGTGCTGATTCAGGCGGTGCTCCAAAATCCCATGGCCTCTCCCAATGTGATCGGAGTAAACGCGGGAGCCGGATTCTTTACCTTTTTAACTCTTGCCCTGTTTCCTTCCCATCTGGCCTTTGCCCCTGTGGGAGCTTTTCTGGGAGCTCTGCTGGCGGCGCTGCTGGTGTATGGGGCCGCCTCTATTGCCGGGGCGGGAAAGCTTACCATCATTCTTTCCGGGGTGGCGATCAGCAGTATGTTCACCGCCGGCATCAATTTTATCAAAACCATTTCTCCGGAAAGCCTTTATAACGGCAGCTCCTTTTTGATTGGCGGGTTTTCCGGGGTCTCCTTTCGGGATCTCTCCCCCGCTTTCCTGTTGATTTTGCTGAGCATCCTTTTAGCCCTGTTCTTTTCTCCCCATGCCGACCTGTTAGCCTTAGGAGATGAAAGCGCCCAAAGTCTGGGCATAAATGTGAAGCTATCTCGCTTTACACTCATTCTTCTCGCCTGCCTTTTGGCAGGCAGCGCTGTCAGCTTTTCCGGGCTTCTGGGTTTTGTGGGGCTCATTGTGCCCCATATCGTCCGAAGGCTTTTCGGCGTTTACCACCGGATCCTTCTCCCGGCCAGCTGCCTGTTCGGGGCAGGCCTTGTCACCCTGTGCGATCTTCTCAGCCGTCTGCTGTTTTCCCCCTATGAGATCCCTGTGGGGATCCTGCTCTCCCTTTTGGGCGGGCCATTCTTCCTGTTTCTCCTTTTGAAGCGTCCAAAGAGAAGAAGGGAGGGAAATTTCCGGTGATCGAGATCAGAAAGCTTTCTGCCGGATATCGGGGCGATCCTGTTTTGAAGGATCTCACCCTATCCTTTCCCAAGGGGAAGATTTCCACTTTGATCGGGCCCAACGGCTGTGGGAAATCCACGCTTTTGAAAACCATGTGCGCCCTGCTGCCCCGGATGTCCGGGGAGCTTCTCTATGACGGAAAGCCCCTCTCTCAATTCAGCCGCCGGGAATTTTCAAAGCTTTGCGCCGTGCTTCCCCAATCGAGAAATATACCTGCCCTGAGAGCCATGGAGCTTGTAGCCCACGGCCGGTATCCCCATCTCTCCTTTTCCCGGAACCTCAGGGAAAAGGACTGGGAAAAGGTGGAGGCCGCCATGGAAAAAACCGGAACTCTCGCCTTAAAGGACAGGCTGCTCTCCTCTCTTTCCGGAGGAGAGAGGCAGCGGGTCTATCTTGCCATGACTCTTGCGCAGGACACGCCGGTCCTGTTTCTGGACGAGCCCACCACCTATCTGGACATTGGGCAGAAATATGAGATCCTGGAGCTGGTAAAAGGCATCTGCGAGGAGGGGAAAACCATTGTCATGGTGCTGCACGATTTACCTCTCGCCTTCTCCTACAGCGATGTGATCACCGTTTTGGAGCAGGGAAAGGCGCTTTGTCAGGGGCCCTGCCGGGAGGTATTCGATCAAAAAATCGCCGACCGGGTGTTTGGAGTATCCTCTGAAAAAGTCACTGTGCGGGGACATACGGAATATCTCTTTTTTAAGGCGCCCTAGAATACGTTAAACCGCCGGTGGAAGCAGCTTCCACCGGCGGTTTTTTCCATCGAAAAATTATTCCTTAAAGTAATTGCATTTTAAAAGGTCCCAGGAGGCGTTCATGCGCTCCTGCACCTCGCTGGTACGCTCCTGCATTTCAGAGGTGAGCGTCCCGCTCCCGGAATAATAGGTCTTTCCGTCATACCAGCCGTAATTGGGAAAGATCACATATCCTCCCTGATCTCCGAAAATATCATCTCCCGCATAATACCGGCAATCCGCAGAAAGGCCGAACAGATTCACCAGCGTTGGCATCATGTCCATGGTGGAGGTGTATTTCTCCACCTTTTGGGGCTTGATCCCCTCGGTATAGAGGAAGAAAGGCGTGCGGTAAAGCTCCGGCGAGCCCTCTTCCACACCCTTGATCTCACAGAGAAAGCTCTTGTCTGTCATGTATTTTCCATAGTGATCTGTATAAAACAGCAGCACGGTATCCTTAAGCCTGTCCTCTTTCTGAAGCCTTTCCAGCAGCTCTCCCACAAAGGCGTCCGTCTCCATCGCGTGAGCCACCGCTCTGGTATATTCCTCCATATTTTCCCGGCTTCCGGTAACGCCGGACTTCTCTACAGCCGCCTTTGCCGCCTTCAGATGCGGGCCGGCGATATTGTCAAATTCCGAGGTGTAAGGGCCGTGGCCGGAATAAGTGATGATATAGGAATAAAAGAGCCCATTGGGAACGATCTGGTCATAGCCGTTGATCATCTGGCTGTCCAGCATGGGGTCCTCCATTCCCATGTCCTTGTAGCTGTGATAGCTTTCGAAGCCCAGATTTGTGTGAATAGAGCCCCGGCTGTAAATGGAGGGGTTGGACGAGTGAAAGGAATTGGCCGAATAGCCCTTCTCCCGAAACAGACTGGGAAGAGATAGCGGAAAGCTATTGGTGGAATAGGCACTGCTGGGGAGCCCCGCCACCGCGGGGATCTGCCCGGTCAGAGAGAGGATCTCTGTGTTGAAGGTGCCTGCGGAGAGATAGAGCGGCGTATAATGGTGGGAAAAATCAATGCTTTTTTGCTGCAAAGCATATAAGTTCGGCATATACTCTTTCGTTACCATCCAGGTATCCATGGATTCCAGCATCACCATGATAAGGTTTTTTCCCTCAAAAGCCCCAGTCATCTCATTTTCTCCGCTCAGCTGCCGCGCCTCATAGTATTCTGTGAGCCGGTCCTTGTCCCGGGTATTTTCCCCGATCCCAAACGCTTTCATAAAATTCCGGAAGGTGTACTGGTAAATTCCGGTCAGCATCATGGAGCGATTGGTATTGGTAAATTCCGAGTAGACCACTGTCTCATCCGCAGGGTCATAGGTATTGCCCCACCACATGGAATCACCCTTGGGCTCAAGGGCCAAGTGCATGGAAAAAAGAGGGATCAGCGACACAAGGACTGCCGACAGGGCCGCAGACCTACGCAGGATCCTCTGTCTCTTTTCCGGAAACCTTTCCGGAACCAAAAAGGCGGCACAGGCCATCATCAAAATAGAGATCAGAAGAAACAGAAGGAATCCCTTTCGGAAGCTCAGGTAGCTCCAGCTGAAAAATTTCGCGCCGTCTCCGGCGAAATTCATATCCGAAAAGGTGAAGAAATTTCCGAAAATGCGGTACATGGCCCCATGCACCAGGGTCAGAATAGAAAACAGCCCATGAAGCGTTATCATGGTGATGCGCCGGGCAAGCCGCGGCAAAAGAGTCGTCAGCCCGGAAAGCAGAAGGGACCACCCCAAACTAAACAGCATCGGGCGGGAAGAACGCACCGGCGTACTCCCGGAAAACCGATAGAAATAACGAAAGGAAAGATCTAAAAGAAAAAAGCTCATGACGCACAGCGGAAAGCTCAGCGGCCAAAGCTTTTTCAGCCTCCCTAAAATTTTCTCCTTCACCCTTGATTCCCTCTTCCCTTTTCATCTGTCTCAAGCGTCCTGTACGCAAGGGGCTGTCAGAAAAAGCTGTCCCTTGCCCTCCAGAAGGGAGAGGCACTTTCTGGCAGCCCTTCCGGTATCAAAAATTCCATATACGGCAGAGCCGCTTCCCGTCATCATGGCTCCCAGCGCTCCCGCCGACAACATGATCTTCTTGATTTCCCGCACCTTGGAAAGCTTCATCACCTCGTCGAAGCGGTTTCCGAGAGTCCGGGAGATCTCCGGGAGACTTCCCCCGTTCAACGCCTCCACCATTTTAGGAGTAAAGCGGCGTCCGGAAAGGGGATACTGGTCGATCAGCGCGTAAGCCCGGGGCGTGCTCATCCCGGCCGGCGGCTTGCAGATGAGAATACTGCACCGGGGAAGAGAGGGGACAGCCGTCAGCTTTTCTCCTACGCCCCGGCACCTTTTCGCCCCTCCCATCACACAGAAGGGAACATCCGCGCCAATCTCGCCTCCCAATTCGGCAAGGCTCTCCAAAGAAAGCTTCGTGTCAAATAACAGATTCAGGCCCTTTAAAACCGCGGCGGCGTCGGCGCTTCCCCCACCCAGACCGGCCCTGCTGGGAATCCGCTTCTCAATAAAAAGAGAAACCCCTTCCTTTTCCAGACCGCAGCGTGCAAGAAAAAGCTGCGCCGCCCGGTAGGCGGTATTGCGCCTGTCTGACGGGAGATAGCTTTCGCTACATTTGAGGAGGATACCTGGCGTAGCCTTTCGGATCAGCTCTACCTGATCGAAAAGAGACACTGTGTGCATCACTGTGTCCAGCAGATGGTACCCGTCCTCCCGTTTGCCCGTCACGTCCAGGGTCAGATTAATTTTTGCGCAGGCCTTGATTTTCATAGCATCCCTCTTAAAACCGGAATAAGCTGAACCGGCGGATCTTCACTGCCTTCTGCGGACACATCTCATGACAGCAAAAGCAGCGGATACAGTTCTGATAATCGATCTTCGCCCGTTTTTCCACAAGCTCAATGGTATGCTGGGGACAGCTTTCGGCACATTTCCCGCAGCCGATACAGGCCTCTTTCTCAATTTTAGGATAAGGCGTGGCAAGCTTTTTGGCAAGCGGCCTGAAGGGCTTAGGCACCCGCATCAGGAAATCCGTGCTCTGGGAGCTTGCCCGGCGAAAATCGGGCACTGTCAGGTCTTCCAGGGGATCTCCCAAAAGCTCGACCTCCTCCGGAGCCTCGGGACCAAGCCCTCGTTCCCAGGCCCGTTTCAGCAAGGGGAGCTCCTCCCGGCTCATCCCTAAGAGCGCCGCCCCTATTACATCCAGCGCCCAAGGGCTTTTGGAGGAAAGCAGCGCTCCGACCTGCCGCCTCTCGCCTCCTGTAGGTCCGTCCCCCTCCATGGCCCACACCCCGTCGATCACGGAGAGGGCAGGAGAGAGAAATTGAGAGAGATCCAAAAGCATGTCCGCAAAGTCCTCTTTTTGGGGGAACCGGCAGTGAAGCTCCGGCTTCTGAAGCCCCGGCACCGCTCCGAAAAGATTTTTCACAGCCCCGGAAAAGCCCATCATGCAGTGGGTTTTCAGCTTGGCGATATTGATAAGATAATGGTCCTCCAAAAAAGGCTCTATCAAAGGAAGCTGCTTACAGCGCACCCCCATAGGCAGCGAGACCTCCCGACTTTTGCACTGCGTGTAAAGGGAAAAGCCGAAGCGCTTTGCTATCTCCTCATACCCGCAGGCGGAAAAAGTCCCTCTGGCGATCCCCGGAGTATAAGGGCCGCCCCCGCTTTCCGCGATCACTACCTTGGCGCCGGCCTTCTGGGCGCAAAGTCCTACAGCGGCCGTCACCATCGGGTGGGTGACCGCCGCAGCCTCCGGCTTGGAGCGCATGATCAGATTGGGCTTGAGAAGCGCCGTCATCCCGGGTTTTAACTCCTCATAGACGCCTAATGCCCGGAATTGGCCGTCCACCAAACGACAGAGCTCATCCAGATCATAGTCCGGGCATTTATTAAAACAGACCCGCTCTCTCATAGCTCGGTTAAAAAGGCCTGGATCCGTTCCAGAGCTTCCGTGATATGTTTGATGGAATAGGAGTAGGAGATGCGCACAAAGCCCTCTCCGCACTCCCCGAAGGCGTCTCCCGGCACGACGGCCACATGCTTGGAGTAGATCAGCCGCTCACAGAACTCCACGGATGTAAGGCCAGTTTCCTTTACAGACGGGAACACATAAAACGCCCCCTCCGGCTCAAAGCAGGACAGTCCGATAGAGTTGAGCCCATCCACGATTAGCCGCCTGCGCATATCGTACTGGGAGCGCATTTCCAGAATATCGTCGTCGCCGTTTTTCATGGCCTCGATCGCCGCGTACTGGCTGGTAGTGGGCGCGCTCATAATGGCAAACTGGTGCAGCTTCGTCATCTGGCCGATGATCTCCTTAGGCCCTGCGGCATACCCCAGCCGCCACCCTGTCATGGAGTGAGATTTTGAAAATCCGTTTACCACTACGGTGCGCTCTCTCATGCCGGGAATATGGGAAAACATGATATGGGGCTCTGCTCCGTAGGTCAGTGTGCTGTAGATCTCATCGGAAAGCACAAAGAGGTTGTGGCGGGAAACGACCTTCGCCACTGCCTCCAGATCCTCTCTGCGCATGACGGCCCCAGTAGGATTATTGGGATAGGGCAGCACCAAAAGCTTGGTTTTTTCCGTGATTTTTTCTTCCAGCTCCTCCGCCGTCAGGCGAAACCCGTTTTCCGCCTTGGTCTCCAGAATCACCGGCACGCCTCCGGCCATCTGCGCAAGGGGCACATAGCACACAAAGCTGGGTTGGGGGATCAGCACCTCTTCTCCGGGACACAGCAGGGCTCTCATACACAGATCGATGGCTTCAGAGCCGCCCACTGTTACCAGGATCTCCGACTCCGGGAGATAGCGCTCTTCATAATGACGCTCCAGATAGTTTGAAATCTCCTCCCGCAGCTTCAGAAGGCCCCGGTTCGGAGTGTAGCGGGTGCGCCCCTTTTCCAGAGTGCGGATCGCCTCTTCCCGGATGTGCCAGGGCGTATAAAAATCCGGCTCTCCTACAGAGAGGGAAATCACGTCCTCCATCTCGTTGGCAATGTCGAAAAATCGGCGGATCCCGGAAGGCTTGATCTCTTGGATCGTAGGATTCAGAATTTTCTTGTAATCAATCACAAAGGTTGCTTCCTCTCTCGTCGATTTCCTCATAGTCGCTGTTGAAGGTCACGCCGCCGTCCTTATACTTGGTAAGCACAAAATGGGTCGCGGTGGACAAGACCCCTCCGATGGGGGCCAGACGCCTTGCCACAAACATGGCGATATCGGACATGGTCTTCCCGGCGACCACCACGGCCAGGTCATAGCCTCCGGACATCAGATAGACGCTTTGCACCTCCGGGAAATTCATCACGCGGCCGGCGATCTCGTCAAAGCCCGTATCCTTTTGAGGCGAGACCCTCAGCTCGATCAGGGCCTGGGCCCGCTGCACCTCGGTACGCTCCCAGTTGATGAGCGCCTGATATCCCTTGATCACGCCTTCCTTCTCAAAGCGGCGGATCTCTTTTTTGACCTCTTCCTCTGTTTTCCCAAGCAGTACAGCCAGCTGGGCGGGAGTGAGCTTCCCGTCATTCTGCAGCAATTCCAAAAGCCGCTCCATATTCCTTCATCCTTTCCATCCAAAAATATTTTCTATTCCAGAGGCAGCATGACCGGTTTCCGGTTTACATAAACCGTAAATTCCCGGAATCCCGCCGCCTTCAAAAGCTCCATTCCCTCATCGATGCCCTGGGCCAGATCCTCCGTGCAGTGAGCGTCTGCGCCCAAAGTGACCAGCCTCCCGCCCAATTCCCGATAGCGGGTAAAAAGCTCGCGGTCAGGAAGATAGGGTCCGTCCGTTTTCAGCAGACGAGAGGTATTGAGCTCCAGCGCCTTTTCCTTTCGGACGGCCGTCTTAAGCACCTCGTCCACCTCCTCCTGCCGCACGAGAAACGCGCAGCGCTCCTGCCGGGGCAGATATCTTAACGGGTAGGTAAAATGGGCAAGGGAATCGAAATCTCCCGTGGAAAGCATCTCGCGGGCCTCTTCAAAATACTGGGTGAGCAGCTGCTGGGCCCTCTCTTGGGAAAGGCCTTCCTGCCCCAGATGGTAAAAGTCCTCCTCCCCCTTCACATTGTGCAGAGAGCCCAGTACAAAATCGTGATCTCTGCCTGAAAGGGCGTCTGTGGCAGCTTCAGGGTCCTCCAGGGGCTGTCCCAGCTCGATCCCCTTCAAAAGGCGAAGCTGCGGGTAGGCTTCACGGCACCGTTCCATCTGCTCCCAGGCCTTTCTCACCACCTCGAAGTATCCGCTTTCCTGAGAGGGAACATATTGGTATTTGTTGCATTCGCAGTGGTCGCTCACTGTATAATAAAAGAGTCCTTTCTCCAACGCTTTTTCACACATGGCAGACATGGGAGAACGCCCGTCCAAAGAGCAGTCGCTGTGACTGTGGCAGTCGCTTGCAAAACGATGCTTCATCCATTTTTTCCCTCCATTTCCCCCGCGTTCTCTCCGGAAAAAGGCTGGGCCACGGCCGGGAAGCCTCTTTTTGAGAACAGCAGCTTCAAGCTTTTGTTATTTTAGCATAAACCGAATAAAAAAGGAAGCCTCTCCTGTTCTCAGCCCCTTTCCCTTGACAGGCGGGGCAATCTGTTTCATAATAATCTCATGTATCCTTGAGTATCAAAAATGTGTAAAAAGCGGACCGACGCAGAAAGGAAGCTTATATGCTGAAAACGGAAAAGGCCGTGATCACGGTAATCGGAAAAGATATGGTGGGGATCCTTGCCAAGGTGTCCGCCATGTGCGCCCAAAAGGGCATGAATGTTCTGGAAGTGACCCAGTCCATTTTACAGGATATGTTCGTGATGGTGATGCTGGTGGACATCACCGGCTCCTCCTCCGCCGTCTCGGAGCTGGCCGATGAGTTTGACTCTTTGGGAGAAAGCCTCCATTTGAAGATCCACATCATGCATGAGGATATCTTCAACTCCATGCACAAGATCTGAGGGCGCGCCATCCCGGCGCTCTCTTCATGAATGGCTTTTAAGGAGGCATTTTTTTGAATACCAATGAAATTTTAGAGACCATCAATATGATCGATAATGAAGATCTGGATGTGCGCACCATCACCATGGGGATCTCCCTGCTTGACTGTATCGACCCCAGCATGGAAAAAGCCTGCCTAAAGATCTATGACAAGATCTGCCGGTATGCTCAGAATCTGGTAAAGGTGGGAGAGGATATCACCAGACAGTATGGGATCCCCATTATCAACAAGCGCATTGCCGTCACCCCCATCGCGATGGTGAGCGGCGCGTGTCCTTCCTCCTCCCCCGTCCACTTCGCAAGGGTCCTGGACAAAGCCGCAAGGCAGGTAGGCGTCAACTTTATCGGCGGATATTCCGCTCTGGTGCAGAAGGGGTTCGGCCCCGGGGACTACGCCCTGCTGGAAAGCATTCCCGAGGCTCTCTCAGAAACGGAATTTGTGTGCTCCTCCGTCAATGTGGGCTCCACCAAGGCCGGGATCAATATGGACGCCGTAGAGAAGATGGGCCGTATCGTCAAAAAGACGGCAGAGCTTACGGCCGAACAGGAATGCATCGGCGCTGCCAAGTTAGTGGTCTTCTGCAACGCTCCGGAGGATAACCCCTTTATGGCGGGAGCCTTCCACGGCCCGGGAGAACCGGACTGTGTGATCAACGTGGGCGTTTCCGGCCCCGGCGTAGTGCGGGCCGCCATCAAGAAAAACGGAGACGGCTGTACCCTGACGGAGCTTGCAGAGCTCATCAAGCGCACCGCCTTTAAGATCACCCGCATGGGACAGCTGGTGGCCAAGGAGGCCTCCCGCAGACTGTGTGTACCCTTCGGTATCGTCGACCTCTCTCTGGCCCCCACGCCGGCGGTGGGAGACAGCGTGGCCTATATTCTGGAGGGCATGGGCCTTGCCAAATGCGGGGCTCACGGTACTACTGCCGCCTTGGCGCTGCTCAACGACGCCGTCAAGAAGGGCGGCGTGATGGCCTCTTCCAGTGTGGGGGGCCTGTCCGGCGCTTTTATCCCCGTCACCGAGGATGCGGGGATGATCGAAGCCGCCAGAAGCGGCTGTCTCACCTTAAACAAGCTGGAGGCCATGACCGCCGTGTGCTCAGTGGGCCTTGACATGATCTGTATTCCCGGCAGCGTCACCCCCGAGATCATCTCCGGGATCATTGCCGACGAGGCTGCCATCGGAATGGTGAACTCCAAAACCACTGCCGTGAGAGTGATCCCTGCCATAGGGAAAAAGGCCGGAGAAGAGCTGGATTTCGGCGGGCTTCTGGGCGGAGGTCCCGTTATGCCGGTGAACACCTTCTCTCCCGCGCAGTTCATCCACCGGGGAGGAAAGATCCCCGCTCCGCTGCAAAGTTTAAAAAACTAACGAGAATGGTTTTTTTCCTCTGGTACATATTATAAAAGAGTCCATTTTATATCGGACAAAAGACAGGAGGAAAATATAATGTGTACAGCAGTGGCCTTTCGTACCCGAGACTTCTATTTCGGCCGCACCCTTGACCTGGATCGTTCCTACGGGGAGGAAGTGGTCATTACCCCCCGCAGCTACCCCTTCCGCTTCCGCCGGATGGGACCGATGGAGCGTCATTACGCCATGATCGGCATTGCCCATGTGGAAGAAGGCTTTCCTCTTTATTACGAGGGGATCAACGAAAAGGGCCTCGGCATGGCAGGGCTCAATTTTATCGGCAACGCCAGGTATCAGGAGTGCTCTGCCGGGTGGGACAACGTATCCCCCTTTGAATTCATCCCCTGGATCCTGTCTCAGTGCACCACGGTGCGAGAGGCAAAAAAGCTGCTGCAAAAGCTGCGGCTGGTCTCTCTTCCCTTCCGGGAAGATATGCCCTTAAGCCAGCTTCACTGGATGATCTCCGACCGGACGGGATCCATCGTGGTGGAGTCCACCAAAGCAGGACTTTTTGTCTATGATAATCCGGCTCAGGTGCTCACCAACAACCCGCCCTTTGAACAGCAGCTTTTCCAACTCAACAACTATATGTCCCTTTCACCGGGGCCTGCTCCCAACCACTTTTCGGAAAAGCTTCCGTTAGAGTCCTACAGCTATGGAATGGGCACCATCGGGATGCCCGGCGGGCTTTCCTCTCAGGCGCGTTTTGTCAGAGCCGCTTTTGTGTGTCTCAATTCTCTGTGCGGAAGCCACGAGGCAGAAAGCGTCAGCCAGTTCTTCCATATTCTGGGCTCTGTGGAACAGCAAAAGGGCTGCTGCCGGCTGGAAAACGGCAGATGTCAGTACACCCTATATACCTGCTGCTGCAACGCGGACAAAGGGATCTTTTACTACACCTCTTACGAAAACCATCAAATCACCGCTGTCGATATGAATCGGGAGGACCTGAACGGCTCCGCCCCGATCCGCTACCCCATGATACAGGGAGAACAGATCTACCTGCAAAACGCCGGCCGGGAGAAGGGCGCTTAAAGCCTTCTTCCGGAAATTCCGCAAAGGCAAAAGGCGGGCTTCGGTCCGGGTCTCTCTTCTATGAAACGGGGCGGCTCAAAAAAGGAGGAATGGGCTTTGAGCTCGCAGAAAAAACGGAAGCTGACGAAAGAAGAGAAAAAAGCAAAAAGAGGGGAGCTTTTCTCCCGGGCGAAAAACGATATCCGCACCCACCCCTTTCTGTTCTCCACTTATGTCGTGCTGCGCGTACTGGTGATCGCGGTGATGATCTTACAGATCTTCAACCGGGATTACTATGATGTGTTCCTTTGCGCGCTGACGCTGATCCTGTTTATGATTCCCAGCTTTGTAGAGCGGCGGCTTCATATTGACGTCCCCAACACGCTGGAAGTGATCATTCTGCTGTTTATCTTTTCGGCGGAGATCCTGGGAGAGATCCAGGAATACTATCTGACCTACCCCTTCTGGGACACCATGCTGCACACGATCAACGGGTTTCTGATGGCGGCCATCGGTTTAGCCATGGTGGATATTCTCAACCGTTCCAAAAAATTTAAGGTACGCCTTTCCCCCGTGTTTGTGGCTGTGGTGGCTTTCTGCTTTTCCATGACCATCGGCGTGCTTTGGGAATTTTTTGAATACGGAATGGACTGCTTTTTTCACACCGATATGCAGAAGGATACCTGGGTAAACGCCATTTCCACCGTGACGCTGAACCCAGAGGGGAAAAACGCGGCTGTGCATCTGCCCATCGAAAGCGTGGTGGTAAACGGAGAGGAATGGCCCGGATATCTGGATATCGGCCTGCACGACACCATGAAGGACCTGTTGGTAAACTTTATCGGCGCGATCATCTTTTCCGTCATCGGCATGTTTTACATTATGGGCAGGGGAAAGGGCTGGTTTGCACCCCGCTTTATTCCCCGGCTCAAGGAAAACGAGCTGCCGCAGAAGGAAGAGGATACGGCAAGCCTGCTGCTTCCCATTGCCTTAGATAAGGAAGAGCAGGATACATCCCGAAAAAACAAAAAAGGAGGAAAATCATCGTGAAACCCATTGTAAAAACAGAGCAGGGCCTGCTGCAGGGGATTCTGAGCCAGGACGAAAGGACCGCCGTTTTCCGGGGCGTACCCTATGCCCAGCCCCCGGTTGGAGAGCTGCGCTTTCGCCGCCCTCAGAAAAAGGAGCCCTGGGAAGGCGTTCTTCCCTGCGAGGAATTCAAAGCCCGCTGCTATCAGGCGGACCTTGCCTCCATGGATTTCTACGGTAAGGAGTTCTATGACGAAATGGTGCCTCCCTGCAGTGAAGACTGCCTGTACTTAAATATCTGGGCTCCGGCAGACGCGAAAAAGGGAGATCGGCTTCCGGTGCTGTTCTGGATCCACGGCGGCGCGTTCCTTCACGGCTGTGGAACGGAAAAGGAATTTGACGGCGAGGGCTTTGCCAAAAAGGGCGTGATCCTGGTCACCATCAATTACCGGGTCAATGTGTTCGGCTTCTTCGCTCATCCGGAGCTGGACCGGGAAAACGAGGAGGGCATCTCCGGCAATTACGGCATCTTTGACCAGCTGTTTGCCCTTTCCTGGGTCAGGGAGAATATCAGTGCCTTCGGGGGAGATCCGGAGAAGATCACCATTGCGGGCCAGTCTGCCGGTTGTATGAGCGTGCAGACCATCATTTCCTCTCCCCTCTCCAAAGGGCTGCTGCGCGGCGCCATCCTGCAAAGCGGAGGAGGCTATCCCTCTCTGCGCCCCACCGCCGGGAAAGAAAACGCCGTTTCCATCTCGGAAGAGCTGATGAAGGCGCTTTCCGTTTCCACGGTGGAGGAGCTGCGGAAAATCCCCGCCGGGAAGCTTTGCGAGGCGGCCTACGCCGTGCTGGGATCCGGGGCTTCGGGGTGGGGCCCCCATGTAGACGGCTTCCTGCTGCCGGACATTACGGACCGTCAGGCGGAAACCGGCGCGATCCGGAATATCAAATACATGATCGGCTCTACCGGAAACGATATCGGCGACGGCGCCTTTTTGCAGAATTCCGAACGGGGCTTTTGCGAGAACCTGTTGAAGCTGGGATTTTCTCCCGCCTATTTCTACTATTTTGACCGCAAGCTTCCCGGAGACGACGCTGGCGCTTTTCACTCCTGCGAGCTGTGGTATGAATTCGAGACCTATCCCCGCTGCTGGCGGCCCTGGGAGGACTGTGACCGGGAGCTTTCCCGCATTCTCTCCTCTTACTGGGCCAATTTCGTGAAAACCGGCGACCCCAACGGCCCCGGGCTGCCCCTCTGGAAAGCCTACACAGCGGAAAACCACTCCCCCATTTTATTGGCGGACAAGGTGGAAATGATGGGCTCCTGATAAAAAGCTTTTTTGACAACGCGATCCCTCTGATAAGCGGAGGGATCGCGTTTTTTGTATGCCGAAGCCGCGCTTTTAGAGAGTGACTTCCGGGATACAAAAAGGCCTTCCCGCATTTTCCTTTTCGGAAATCGGGAAGGCCTTTTTCAGTTTTTCATTCTGCCAGAGCACGCTCCAGCCAGGCGTCTGCAATGTCCAGCGCTAAGTACAAGCCGTTTTTCTCGCTGGTCTTCACGATCTGCTTTCTGGTGCGGATCTCCGGGTCCGTATACATCAGCTGCACCGTCACCTTATCGGCCACATCCAGATCGCCCACCTTTTTCTTGGACTTGATGTCGATCTTGATGACATATTTATCCTTCATGCTGCCGTAATAGATGGTGTCGCCGCTTCGCACCAGAGGCTTTCCCTTATAAGTGGGAAAGGATACCTTTTTCTCTTCGCTCAAAGAATCACCGCGCTTTCTAAAAAATGATCACTCGCCCAAATAAGAACGCACCATAGCCTTCAGAAGCTCGTCGCGGTCGATCTTACGCACCAGGCTTCTGGCGTTATTGTGGGTGGTAATATAGGTAGGATCTTCCGAAAGGATGTATCCCACAATTTGGCTGATGGGATTATATCCCTTTTCTTTCAGCGCGTCGTACACCGTAAGCAGATTCCGCTTCAGCTCTTCCTCCTTGATCTCCTCCAGGGAAAAGGTCAGCGTGTGGTCGGAAGGAATTTCCGGCATGTGGAACACCTCCTGTTTCTTTTTTGGACTTTCCGCGGCGGCAAAAAGGGCCGCCGGTCCCCTGCCTATTCATAATACATGATATCCGCCCGGAATTCAAGCGGTTTCCAAAAGAATTTCCTCAGATTCTCAGGGAAACGCCCTGCGCTCCCAGCGCCTCTACGATCTGATCGATAACCGGCTGGACCTCTTCCTTCGACAGGGTCTTTTCTCTGGAGGAAAAGGCAAAGCGCAGGGTTAGGCTCCTGTTCTCTCCCAGCTGGAAGGCGTCGATGAGCGTCACGGAGCTTAACAGCTCCTTGGAAAGCCCGTCCCAGGCAGGCGTCAGCTCCGCATAGAGCTTCCCTTCCGGCAGGACGAAGGAAAGGTCGATATCGATACCGGGGAAGCGGGAGGGCTCGCGATATTCCAGATCCGCCGCGGGCACCCCGGCAAAGGTATCCATATAGAGCTGGGCGCAGACCACCGCCGCTTTTCTGTCCAGATTGGAAAGCACAGCAGGGTGCACGGTGCAAAGCCAGCCAAGCTTTTCTTCCCCGCAGGAAATTTCCGCTGTGTTTCTGGGGTGCTGCCAGGCATGGACAGGCTCCCGATTTCTCAGAGAAAGCTCTGCCCTTTTCACTTCCTGGCCCAAGGTCTTTACCATCTCCAAAAGCCGGAAATACAGCTCCTTTTCCCCCTGGGTCCTGCTGTAAAGAGCGATCCCCAGCACCTTTCGTTCCCTGCACTCTCCGTTCTCCTTGGTTCCCTCGCAGACTCTGCCGATCTCGAAAAGGCCAAAGTCTGCCCCAAAGGACCGGTTTTCCTGTACAAAGGAAAGGAGCGTGGGCCCCATATTGGTGCGTAAGGTCTCGTGGTCGGGAGACTGAGGGCTTAAAAGCTTTACATTCTCCTCCACCTCGATCCCCAATTCCCGGCACTTTTTGGCGTCAAACCAGATATAGGAATGGACCTCGTTGAGACCGTACCGTTCTACCAGAATATCCTTTGCAAAATTGTCTGATTTATTTGCCGCGCTCCGTTTTCTGGGATACAGCGGGCTCAAAGTGGTGGAGATCTCAAAATTGTCATAGCCATAGATCCTGGTGATCTCCTCGATGATGTCCGCCTTGATGGTCACATCCTTCGTGGCCCGCCAGGAGGGCACCGCCACCCTGAATTCCTTTCCGTCATATTCCGCCCCGAAGCCCAGAGCGCGCAGGGTGGAAAGGATCTGCTCGTCGGAAATTTCGATGCCGGTGTAGCGGTCCACATAGCGCTTGTCAAAGCGCAGCGTGATCTGGGGATAGCGCCTGACATAGACATCGGTCAGCTGGGAAATGACCTGGGCCTGCGGGTCGATCTCCAATAGCAGCTTCAAAAACCGGGCAATGGCCGGCACAGTCATTTCAGGGTCCAGTGTTTTCTCATAGCGCATGGAAGCGTCTGTGCGAAGCCCCAGCCGGGTAGAGGCTCTGCGCACGCTGACAGCGTCAAAGTTGGCGGACTCCAGCAGCAGGCTGTCGGTATCGTCCTCGATCTCGGAGTCAAGGCCGCCCATAACGCCGGCCACCGCCACCGGCTTGCCTTTCGAGCAGATCATCAGTGTATTTTCGTCGATCGTGCGCTTCGCGCCGTCCAGAGTCTGAAACTCGAAGGGCTCAGAGAAGCGCTTCACCTCAATGCTGTCCACCTTTTTGCAGTCAAAGGCGTGCATGGGCTGGCCCATTTCCAGCATCAGGTAATTCGTGAGATCCGCCAGAAGGTTGATGGCCCGGCTGCCGCAGTAAAACAGACGGATACGCATGTTCACCGGGCTTACCTTCTTTTTGATATTGCGCACCTTCAGGCAGGAATAGCGAAAGCAGAGCTCTTCGTCCTGCACATTGACAGAAACGGGGTCAAGGCCGTCAAATTGAGAAAGCTCCACCGTTTCCAGGGGCTTTAATTCCCTGCCGGTCAGCGCCGCAAATTCCCGGGCAATGCCGTAATGGCCCCACAGATCGGGGCGGTTCGTCAGGGATTTGTTATCCACCTCAAACACGATGTCTCGAATATCGTAAAGCTCCGTCATATCCGCTCCCACAGGGGTATCCTCCGGCAGCTCCCACAGGCCGGAGTGGTCATCGGAAACGCCCAGCTCCTTTTCAGAGCAGCACATGCCGTGGGATTCGACCCCGGCAATCTTCGCACAGCCGATCTCCGCTCCGCCTACCATGCCGCCCTCCTTCACAAAGGGGACGATCATGCCCTTTCGCACATTGGGCGCGCCGCAAACCACACTGTATACCTGGTCGCCGCCGTCCACCGTAAGCAGGTGGAGCTTTTCGGAGCTCGGGTGGTTCTCCACCGTCAGGATCTTTCCCGCCACCACATCCCGCAGGTTTTCTCCCATGCGGTACACCTCCTCCACCTCAGCGGTGGAAAGGGTAAAACGATGGATCAGGGCCTCCAGGTCCAGGCCTTTAAGATCCACAAAATCTCCGATCCAATTCATTGAAATAAGCATATGATTACCTCTTGTTCCTTCCAGTTTCTTGATAAACTTATCCCTTCAGGCCTTATTCATGCCTAAACTGAGACAGCGCCTTGAGATTCCCGCTGTTGAGATCCCGGATATCCTTCACGCCGTACTTCATCATCACCAGGCGCGTGAGCCCCAGGCCAAAGGCAAAGCCGGTGTATTCCTCCGGGTCGATCCCGCCCTCTTTCAGCACATTGGGGTGGATCATTCCGCAGGGGCAAAGCTCTACCCAGCCGGAATGGTGGCAGGTAGAACAGCCCTCCCCGCCGCAGATCAGGCAGTTGATGTCCAGCTCAAAGCCGGGCTCCACAAAGGGGAAAAACCCGGGGCGCAGGCGCACTTTCACATCCCGCTCGAACACCTCGGAAAGCATGGTTTTCATAAAGTAGATCAAATTGGAGACGGAAATATTTTTGTCTACCATGATCCCCTCCATCTGGAAGAAGGTGGTTTCATGGCTGGCGTCAGTGGCCTCGTTTCTAAAGCACCGCCCCGGGAAAATAGCCCGCACCGGCGCGCCGTATTTTCGCAGAATGAAATTCTGGGCGGCGGAGGTATGAGTTTTCAAAAGCTGGCCGTTATCGAGATAATAGGTGTCCTGCATATCTCTGGCAGGGTGATCCTTGGGGATGTTCACCGCCTCGAAGCACTCGTAGTCGGTGACGATCTCCTTAAAATCCTCCACCACAAAGCCCATAGAGGCAAAGATCTCCTCCAGCTGCCGCTGAATGATGGTGACCGGATGATAGGAGCCGCCCTGCGCCGCCCCGGGCAGGGTCACATCATACTGCTCTGCGGAATCGATCAGCGCCTGCTCTTCCATTGTCTTGATCTGGGAGAGCTTTTGAGACAAACTCTCTTCCACCTGTCTCTTCAGCTGGTTGATATGCTGGCCCAGCTCTTTTTTCTGCTCACCGCTCACTTCCTTGAGTCCCTTGAGCAGCTCTGTGACGGCGCCCTTTTTTCCCAGGTACGCCACCCGCAGCTTTTCCACAGCCTCGCTGTTCTTGGCGTTTTCCAGCTCGCCGGAAAAGCGCTGCCGCAGGGATTCCATCTTCTCCTTCATTTCTCTTCCATCCTTTCTTAAATCCTTTCAGGGCAAAAAGAAGCTTCGCCCCCTATTGGGGCGAAGCGAATTGTCCGCTGCGCGGTACCACCCAATTTCAATGAAGCCCTTTTGGAAAGGCTTCACTCTTTTCCAGCCTGTAACGAAGCTGACTCGTCAGAGCCTACTTTTCGGGGAACTTCTCCCTGACTGAGGGGATCCCTCAACCAAGGCCCGCAGCTGTTCAGCCCTGCCGCTCCAAAGGGAACTTCAGCCCTGCCTCTGCCGTACAGGCGCTTTCAGCCAATGGCGCCCGCTCTCTGCCCGGGAGAACAACCCTACTTTCCTTTTTCACAGCGTTTTTCTCGCAAATGACCTGACAGAAAGGACCCCACTACTTTCAAGGAAAGCACTTCAGGGCCTCTTTCTCAGGGCAATAGCCTTGCTACTGCCTTTTTATCATAGCACAACGAAAACGGTTTTTCAAGAGAGAGACGCTTCTTGGGACCGTTTTTCCCCGGATTTTGGCAGCATTCATAAAAGATTCATTGAATTTCTCCCGTTTCCATGCTATACTTTGACTGAGCGGGATTTTCAAAAGGCTTCTGCTTTTTCAGAAAATCCGGAAACACCGGAAAGGGGAAACAAAAATGGGCGACGTGTTTATCGAGCGCATGGTAAAGAAAAAAATTCAGGGAACAGACCTTCTCATCATCATCGGCCTGATCCTGGCGGCCGTCGTGCTTTGCCCGGTGCTGATCTTGGTCAGTTTGAGCTTTCGCCTTTCCATGATCGGGGTTTTAGCCTGCTGCGGCGTGGTGTTCGGCGCCTACAAGCTTTTGTGCATGCGGCTTTTGGAATATGAATACAGCCTGACAAACGGGTATGTGACCGTGGATAAGATCATGAATAAGGCTTCCCGCAAGCGCATGACCTCCTTTGAGTGCAGCAGCGCAGAGGAGATCGGAGAATATCCAAAAAATGCGGAACGCCTGAAAAACCGTTCCTTTGACGCCAGGATCTTTGCCTCGGCCACCGCCTCCTATGAAAACGCCTGGTATATGATCGTACAAAGCGGGAAAACAGGAAAGACCCTGGTGGTGTTCGACCCGGACGAGGATTTTTTAGAGGCCATTAAAAAGTTTATCCCCCGCCCCCTGAAATTTGAGGTGTTCGGAAGGAACGCCTGATTTTTGACAGAGTAAAAACAAAGGGCCGCCGCTTCTTTTAGAAGCGGCGGCCCTTTTTCAGCTGTCTTTTGAAAGAAGCTTCCAGCTTTACTCGTTGGGGTACATCTCCCGCAGGGCGGGGATCTGAGCGGCTCTGGGGGTGCCCTCCAGACGCTTGATATAGCTTTCCAGCATCCCTCTGCAATGCTCCGGGCCGCCCTCGCGCATCACGGTCCACAGCGGGTCTACATCAAACTGAGACTTCTTCATCATCTCGTCCGTCCAGTCCAGGATCAGCTTCGCGCCCTTCGCGCACAGCTCCGGATGCTCTTTGGAAAGGTCTCGCTGCTCGTGAGGATCCTTTCTCACATCGAAAAGCATCTCCCGGGAGAACAGGTGATAGCCGCCGTGCACCGTGCGCACATAGAGATAATCTCCGAACCTTACAGAGCGCTGGCATACATGGCAGCACTGGGTAAGCACCGCGCTTTCCCGGGAGCAGTCCGCACCCTCTAAAAGCGTCTTCGCATAGGAGACCCCGTCCCAGTCATAATCTCCCTGGATCCCGGTTCCCAGAAGCTCTGCCACGGTGGGGAGAAGATCCACATTGTCATGGAGACCCTTCGCCACAAAATTCTTTTTTCCGTGAGGCCACTTGATGATCATGGGGATATGGCAGGTGGGCTCGTCCGCCGTGGCGTGCTCGCCGTAGATTCCCAATTCCCCCAGGTTTTCCCCATGATCCGAGGTGATGATCACGGCCAGGTCCTCATCGTAAAGGCCCTTTTCCTTCAGAAGGTCCAGGATCATCCCGATATTGTCGTCCGTATAGCGCACGCCGCAGTCGTACTGATCCAGCATATTTTTCATGTCGGCCCGGTCCTTGAGCCTTCCCGGATGCCGGGGATATTGAGGAGAGGTGGAGTCGTTCCACATGGCGATCTCGTTGGCGCCGTGAGGTCCTACATGAAGCAGGTGCTGGGCGAACACCTCCTCGGTGATCCAGTCGTCGGGAAGAGGCTCGTTTTCAAAGGGATTTCCGAAAGAGGCAGGCGCCCGGTAAGGCGTATGAGGATCCCAGAAATGCACATGCAAAAACCAGTTGTCCTCCTGGCCGTTGCGCTCGATCCAGTCCAGCACATGGGGCGTTACCGCTTCCGCGGATTCTCCGCCTCTTCCTCCCACGTTGCAGCACTCGTTAAAGCCCGCGTTGAACCACCAGGCAGAGTGGCGCTCTGCAAAGGTAGAAAAGGACACCGTGTGCATTCCCGCCCTGCGAAACTGCATGAAAAGCCCGTTTTCACTGCAATCGTCCGTAAAGTGGCGGCTCTCCCCCTGCAGGCGCAGATCGGCCGCCGTGCCGCCGTGGCCCACTACCCCGTTTCTGATGCCGTACCGGCCGGTGATCAGCGAGGCTCTTGAGGGCAGGCAGGGCGCGTTGGGACAGTAATAATCGTCAAAGCGCACGCCGTCTCTGGCCACAGAGTCGATGACGGGAGAGGTGTTCCTCCCATAGCCGTAGCAGCCCAAATGGTCGCTTCTCAGGGTGTCGATGTCGAACATGATCACTCGCATAGATAAACCTCCTGCTTTTTCGTTTGTAAATATTTTTATGTAAGGGGCCTCAGCCGGCCTCTGACTTGTCATAAAGGGCCACGATGTAGGGGTGGTTCTCGTCGTACTCGGTCAAGGGCTTTGGAGAATCCACGCACAGACACGGGCGCACCTGGGAGCCTGTCACTCCCGCGGCCTCGTCTCCTAGCTCCTCTGCAAGCTCCTTGGCCCTTAACCGGATCCGCTCGGCGACCTCCGGCTTCTCCAAAAGCAGATCCCGCTGCTCGGAAAGATCCTCCTCCAGATCGTAGAGCCCCGGGTTGGGCTCGCCCTTGGAGGTGAAGTGCAGCTTGTACCTGCCCACTCGGATGGCCGCCAGATTCTTATCCTGATAATAGCACATCTCCTGCCGGATAGGCTGATCCTCTCCCAGCAGCATGGGAAGGATATTCACCCCGTCAATGGGGTTTTCTCTCGGCAGCTCACGGTGAAGCATCGCCGCGAAGGTGGGGAGAAGATCCATATTGGAGGCCATATTGCGGACGGTGACCCCTTCCTTCACATGGCCCTTCCAGTGAACGATGAAGGGCACGCGCATCCCGCCCTCCCAGGCGGTGTGCTTGGTGCCCCGCAAAGGGGCGTTGCTGGCCCCGTTGGCGGCCAGGGAGCCGTTGTCCGAGGTGAAGATCAAAAGGGTGTTCTCATAAATCCCCAGGCGCTTGAGCTCTGAAACCAGAGCGCGGACCGACCAGTCCACCTCAGCCATGCAGGCGCCGAAATCCCCGTTTTCCGAAGCCGCCGCAAAATGGTGAGCGGCGTAAAGGGGAAGGTGTACATGCATTTGAGCAAAGTAGAGGAAGAAGGGATGCTCCCGGTTTTCCCGCATAAATCGGATACACTGCTCCACATACCGCTCTGTCAGCCCCGCCTGATCCGGCTGCTCTTCGATCACCTCATCCCCGGATATCAAGGGCAGAGGCGGCGTCAGAAAATCGAGAGGCGCCTTTCTTCTCTGCATCCCCATATCGTTGCTGTAGGGCAGACCGTAATAATCGTTGAACCCGAACCGTTTGGGAAGGCTCTCCGCCTGGTCTCCGCAGTGCCATTTCCCCACGATCATGGTGGAGTAGCCCGCCTGGGAAAAGAGCTTGGGCATGGTGTATTCCTTCGGGTCCAGGCCGTAGGGCTCTGCGGGAAACAGGACCCGGGTGATCCCCACCCGAGGCGGGTAACACCCCGTCATCAGCGCCGCCCGGGAAGGGGAGCATACGGGAGAGGCGGCATAAAAGGAGGTAAAGCGCGCCCCCTCTTCTGCCAGCGAATCGATGAAGGGCGTGTGATTCACCTTCGAGCCGTAGCAGCCCAGGTCTCCATAGCCCATATCGTCGCAGTTGATCAAAATCACATTTGGCTTCTGTTCCATTTTCTGCTCCTTTCTGAAACTGTTTTACAAGTACGGCGCATCACGGGAAAAAACGATCCTTGAAAAGATAAGCTCCTCCGCCCAGCAGTCCGCTTGCCGCCATGACAAGGATCGGGCTGAGCTTCAGCCGCCTGAGAACAAAAAAGCCCAGGAAGATCAAAAAAAGAGAGATCAGGTCGATCTGGAAAAAGGAAGCTTTCCCCTTTTCTCCCCACAGGGCAAGCGTCAGCATCCGAACGCCCGCACAGGCGATCAGGCCCACCACCGCGGGGCGAAGCCCCTGCAGGACTCCGGAAAACAGAGGGTTTTCCCGGTATCTCTCATAGACTTTTGCCAGAGCCAGCACGATCAGAAAGGAAGGGAGCACACATCCCAGGGTCGCTGTCAGCGCTCCGGGGATCCCCGCGATCCGGATGCCCACAAAGGTGGCCGCGTTGACGGCGATGGGGCCGGGAGTCATTTCAGCAATGGTGACCAGATCCGCAAATTCCGTCAGGGAAAGCCAGCCATGCAGGTCTACCACCTGAGCCTGGATCAGCGGCATGGCGGCCATTCCCCCTCCGAAGCTCAAAAGCCCGATCTGAAGGAAGCTGAGGAATAAAAGAAAAACTACTTTCATCTCTCTCCCTCCTGTGTCCGCCGCCGCAAAAGCGTCCAAAGGGCTCCCGCCGCTCCGCTTGCCAAAATGACCAGCGCTGCGTTGATCTCAAAAAGCCAGACAGCTAAAAAGGCTAGCGTCATCAGCACACAGGAGAAAAGCTTTCCCTCCCGCTGCACCGTTTTCCCCATAGAGAATACCACATCGGCGATCACGGCCACCACGCCGGAGCGCATCCCGCGCAGCACGGCCGCCACCAGACGGCTGCTCTGAAAGGCCGTGTAGAACAGGGATAACAGGGAAAGCACCAGCATAGGCGGCAGCACTGTACCCAGCACCGAAAGCAAAGCGCCGGGAAGCTTCCCAACACGGTATCCCACCAAAATGGAAGCGTTCACCGCCACCGCCCCGGGAGAGGACTGAGCGATGGCCGTAAAATTCAGCATTTCTTCCTCTGTGAGCCAGTTTAGCTCCTCCACAAACTTTTTCCGCATCAGGGAGACGATCACATACCCGCCCCCAAAGGTAAAGGCGCTGAGGACAAAGGTGGTGCGAAACAGCGTCCAGTACAGTTTCAGCGAGCTCTTCACCCGAATTCTCCCCCTTGCCGCGATCCGACCGCAGAGTAATTGACAAGATAAGGATACCTCTTGCAGGCACATATGTAAAATAGTATAATTTAAATTAGTTTATAAGTAATTTGATATGACTTAAGGGAGGAAGCTATGACACTGCGCCATATGAAGATCTTTGTAGCGGTATGCCATACCGGAAGCATCACCAAGGCGGGAAAAGAGCTGTTTTTATCCCAGCCCTCCGTAAGCCTGGCCATTTCCGAATTAGAGCAGAATTACGGGGTAAAGCTGTTCGACAGGATCTCTCAAAGGCTGTATATCACGGAGGCAGGCAAAGAGCTTCTGCAATACGCGGAGCATATCGTGGGGCTTTTCGAGGAGATGGAGCAGGGCATCAAAAACTGGGACTCCTTAGGAAAGCTGCGCCTTGGGGGCAGCATCACTGTGGGGTGCCGCTACCTGCCTGAGGCGGTGAAGCTGCTGAGTAAAAAGTACCCCTCTCTGCAGATCGAGGTGACCGTGGACAATTCAGACGCCATCGAGCGGGGCGTTACGGAAAACCGCCTGGATGTGGCGGTCATTGAGGGGACGGTGCATAACCCTTATCTCGTCTCAAAGCCCCTTTTAGACGACCGGCTGGTTTTTCTGTGCCCGAAAGATCACAGCTTTGCCGAACGGGAAGATGTGGACCCCGTCCTTTTGCAAAGGGAAAATTTCCTCCTGCGGGAAAAGGGCAGCGCCGGGCGGGAGCGGGTGGAGGAGCTGGCCGCCGCCCAGGGGCTTCAGCTTCGCTCCTGTTGGGAAAGCATCAGCACCCACGCCCTGCTGCAGGCGGTGAAGGCGGGATTGGGGATCTCCGTGCTTCCCTTCCTGCTCGCCAAGGATTCGCTGGACCGGGGAGAGATCTCCCTGTTTTCCGTGAAGGGCGTCTCTCTTTGGAGAAAGCTCAGCGCCATCTATCACAAAAACAAATACCTCACCCAAAGCGCAATGGATTTCCTCGCCCTTTGGAAGCGGCTGGCGCCGGAGGGCGGTTTTTAGTTTTTAGTCGTTAGTTTTTAGTAGTTAGTTGTTAGAGAAAAGCAAGGGAAGGGCACGCCCTTTCCCTTGACCTTGTCTAATAACTAATATCTAACATCTAACAACTATCAAGAGGGAGCCAAGGAATGCCCTCTCAGTCTCGCTGCGCTCGACAGCTCCCCCAAGGGGGGAGCCAAGGAGTGACTGCAAATTTCTGTTCGGTTTGCTTGAGGAAAATTAAGCTGCGAGCCGCAAAAACTCCTTGCCTCTCCCTTTGGGGTGAGCCAAGTGAGGGGCTGCAAAGCCGCAAACCGCAGAAACCCCCTGCCTCTCGTCAGAGGGGCCAAGTCTAACAACTAATATCTAACATCTAACAACTACCACGGGGAGAGCCAGGGGAAAGGGCACGCCCTTTCCCTTGACCTTGTCTAACAACTAATATCTAATATCTAACAACTACCTCTGCCACCCGCTCTAAGGGCTCCCGGCACTGGGTCAAAAATTCCCGGTAGCCGCAGAAGCCCGTGCGATTATCAAACAGGCTTTCATACATTCTTGCACAGCCTCCGTGACAGAAATTCTCATAGGGGCAACCCTCGCAGGCGCTTCTGTCCCCCTTTTCCCGGGAGATGAATTCCCGGGCCTTTTGGGATCCCTTCAACTCCTTCACAGAGTTCTCCAGAAAGCTTCCCAGCTTCCACCGGTCCAGCACAAAAAAGTCGCAGGGATAAACGCTGCCGTCCGCTTCCACAACAAATTGGTTCTGACAGTTTCCCGTCAGACCGCAGGCAGTCACCCGCCGGTAAGCAAGGAGGCCCAGCACATCGTCAAAAAACTTGACGCTCACATAATTTCCCTTGAGAAAGGCCTCGCTCCAAAGGCGGAACAGCCGGGTATAAAAAGAGGCGAAACGCTTGGGGCTTAAGGCCCAGGGCTCAGGCGCTTCCTCCCCCAGCTCCTTGAGGCAGGGAATGAACTGCACGAAGGAGATCTTCTCCGAAAGGAGGAATTTCCACACCTGCTCCGGATGGCGCGCGGTGCTTTCCGTCAGCACCCACAAAATATTATAGGGGACCTGTGCCTTTTCCAAAAGGGCTTTGGCGTTTATCACCCTTTTCCAGGTTCCCTTACCCTCGGCATCCACCCGGTTCTCATCGTGGAACTGCGCGGCTCCGTCCAGAGAAAGCCCTACGAGGAAATGATTTTCCCGAAGAAAGGCGCACCATTTCTCATCCAGCAGGATCCCGTTGGTCTGAAGGCCGTAATGGACCTGCACCTTCTTTTCCTGCTTTTTGACCTGCGCCGCGAAGTCTTCAAAATAGGAAAGCCCCGCCACGGTGGGCTCGCCGCCCTGAAACAGGAAGGAGACCTCGTCTCCGTCTTTCAGCTCTTCGTAAACCCGCTGCACGAGCCGCTCGGTCACATCCTTCTTCATTACTCCGTAGGAGGGGATCTCCCGGCGGCGGCTGACATCGGCGTAAAAGCAGTATCGACAGCGCAGATTGCAAAGAGAGGACGCAGGTTTGATCAAAAATGAATAGCGGGCCATTTTCCTCCCCTTCCCTTTCTCCCGGCACATTCGCCGGCTCTTTTCCTCTATTCTATTCCATTTTTGCCTGAAACACAAGGGAACCTTTTCCTTGTGCTTTTTCCCTTTTTCTGATAAAATTTTGAAAAGAGAGTTTCCATATGTGGGAGGAAAGCCTATGCCGGTCAAAATCATCAAAGAGTCCCTTGCCGGGAGACGGATCCTGTTAGTCAGCGATATCCACGGGAACCTTCCCCTGTTTCGGGAGCTGCTTGAAAAGATGGAATATGAGGCGGGGCAGGACGCGCTGGTGATCTTGGGCGATCTGATCGAAAAGGGCAGAGAAAACCTCAAAACTCTGCGCTTTGTGATGGAGCTTCAAAAAAAGCCCTTTGTCTATGTGCTTCGGGGCAACTGCGACCAGCCCGGAGAGGATGAGGACCGCCTGCTGCAATACCTCGCCTGGTTTCAAGAGCGCACTCTGTTCGGGGAGATGGCAAAAGAGCTGGGGATCTCCCTGCCCCAGAAAAAAGAGGAGCTTGCCGCTTTTCAGGCAAAGCTCTGGGACGCCTTTCCAAAGGAGCTTTCTTTTCTTCAAGCCCTTCCCCATATTCTGGAAACGCCTGATTATCTCTTCGCACACGCGGGCCTTTCGGGAGAAACACTTTCGGAGGAATCACCCGATTTTGTACTGTCCACTCCCCTTTTCGGCAAGCTGCCGGGAAAAGCCTTCCCAAAGCTTCTGGTGGTGGGCCATTATCCCACGGCCAACTACCGGGAAAACTGCCTGGATAACTCCCCCTACTATAACGAGCAGCGCAATGTGCTGTCCATCGACGGGGGCAATGTGGTAAAAACAGCCGGAGAATTAAACGGCGTGATCCTGGAAAACGGCCGGGAAGGGTTTTCGTGGACCTATACCGACCCGTATCAAAAGATCGCAGCTCCCTGCGCGGGGGAGGCTGCTCCCGGCATTGCCGTCATGTGGCCGAACCACCAGGTAGAGCTTATCTCCCGAGGGGAGGAGTTCTCCCAGTGCCGCGTTGCCGCCACAGGAACTTCTATAGAGGTTCCAAACGACCTGCTTTTTAGGCGGGAGGAGAAATGGTTCTGCCGAGATATGACAAACTGCCGTCTCGCTGTCGAAAAGGGAGAAACGGTAAGCCTTATCAAGGAGTACAGCGACCGGCTGATGATCCTGAAGGGCGGAAAGGTGGGCTTTCTCTTTAAGGCTTGACCCACCGTGAGCCTTGGGGGAGAGCCTGACAGAATTTTTTATAAAAACAGGAATTCTTCTTGATTTTTCTTTCAGAGAGTGCTAAGATAAGAGCGTATCCTGACGCCAAAAACCATGTTTGAGGGGAAAGGTTCGGCAAAAGCGCTCTTCTTTTTCAAAAGAGTTTGTTCCGCCGTGCCTTTTCGGGCACGGCGGTTTTTGTTTCGGCGGGAAATCCTCTCAAAAGGAGACAGAAGATGGACACACGCATCGCCGTCATCGGCATTGTAGTGGAACAGGCGGATTCCGTGGAGGCCTTAAACGAGATCCTTCACGAGTACCGGGACTATATCATCGGCCGGATGGGGATCCCCTACCGTCAGAAAAACCTGAGCATTATCAGCATCGCAGTGGACGCTCCACAGGATGTGATCTCCGCCCTTTCCGGGAAGGTGGGAAAGCTGCCCGGCGTGTCCTCCAAAACGGCTTACTCGGCGGTGAAGCCATGAAACGGCAGTGGGAGCTGTGTGAAAAGCTTTCGGAAACTCACGATCTGAGCGCGGAAGAGCTTTTGTCTCTGCTGACCGGGCGCACTCCGGAAACAGACCGGTATTTGCAGGAAAGGGCTTGTGAGGAATGTCTTTCTCACTATGGAGACCGGGTGTTTCTCCGGGGGCTCATCGAATTTACCAATTTCTGCAAAAACGATTGCTTTTACTGCGGGATCCGAAAGGGAAATCCATCTGTAAAGCGATACCGCCTTACAGAGGAGGAGATCCTTTCCTGCGGGGAGTACGGCTATGAGCTGGGCTTTCGCACCTTTGTCCTGCAAGGCGGCGAGGACCTCTATTTTTCGGACGACCGCCTGTGTCAGATCGTATCCGCCCTGAAAAGACGGTTTCCGGAATGCGCCGTCACCCTCTCTGTGGGAGAGCGCACAAAAGAGAGTTATCAGAAGCTTTTTCAGGCGGGGGCTGACCGGTATCTATTGCGTCACGAGACGGCAGACTGCGCCCATTACCGAAGACTGCATCCCCCTGAAATGAGCTATGAAAACAGGATGCAGTGCCTGAGGGACCTTAAGGAGATCGGGTTTCAAACCGGCTGCGGCTTCATGGTGGGCTCTCCCTTCCAAACGCCGGAGACTCTTGGAAAGGATCTGCGGTTTATAAAAGATTTCCAGCCTCATATGGTGGGCATCGGCCCTTTTCTCCCCCAAAAGGATACCCCCTTCCGGGATTTTCCCAAGGGTTCAGGGGAATTGACGCTCTTTTTGCTTTCGGTGATCCGCCTGCTTTTGCCGAAAGTGCTGCTGCCCGCTACAACGGCTCTCGCCACCCTGCTTCCAAAAGGGAGGGAGCTTGGGATCTTGCACGGCGCCAATGTGGTGATGCCCAATCTCTCCCCTTATAAGGCAAAGGAAAATTATACCCTGTATGACAATAAGCTGTCTTCCGGGCAGGAGGCGGCGCAGGGGCTCATACAGCTGAAAGAGAGCCTGCAAAAAATCGGCAGAACCGCCACGGGCATGAGGGGCGACAGCCTCATGGACCCGTGAGCGCTTCAAAATATGAAACCGCCTGTGCTTTCACAGGCCTGACGGGAAAGAAGCTTCTGACCCAAAAGAAAGGATGAGAAAAATGTACGATCCCAAATCTATGAAAGCGGAGGAATTCATCTCTCACGAGGAGATCCTCGACACTCTGCACTACGCCGAGGAAAACAAAAACAACTTGGCCCTGGTGGACGAGATCCTCCAAAAGGCCGAAAAGAGAAAGGGCTTATCCCATCGGGAGGCCTCCGTCCTGCTTGCCTGCGAGGACCCGGAAAGGCTTCAAAGGCTTTACGCCCTGGCCCGGCAGATCAAAGAGGATTTCTACGGCAACCGCATCGTCATGTTTGCCCCCCTCTATCTTTCCAACTACTGCGTCAACGGCTGCGTGTACTGTCCGTATCATTTGAAAAACAAGCATATCGCAAGGAAGAAGCTGACACAGGAGGAGATCGTCCGGGAGGTCACCGCCCTGCAGGATATGGGACACAAGCGCCTGGCCATTGAAGCGGGGGAAGACCCCGTCAATAACCCCATCGAGTATATTCTGGAATGTATCAACACCATCTACTCCATCAAGCACAAAAACGGGGCCATCCGCCGGGTGAATGTAAATATCGCGGCCACCACTGTGGAAAATTACCGGAAGCTCAAAGAGGCGGGCATCGGCACCTATATCCTCTTCCAGGAGACCTACCACAAGGAAAGCTATGAAAGCCTGCACCCCACCGGCCCCAAGCACAATTACGCCTACCACACTGAGGCGATGGACCGGGCCATGGAGGGCGGCATCGACGATGTGGGCCTGGGGGTGCTGTTCGGGCTGGAGCTTTACAAATACGAGTTTGCAGGGCTTTTGATGCACGCGGAGCATCTGGAGGCCGTCCACGGCGTAGGCCCCCACACCATCAGCGTGCCCCGCTTGAAGAGGGCGGACGATATCGACCCCGATACCTTTGACAACGGCATCGACGATGAGATCTTTGCGAAGATCTGCGCCTGTATCCGGGTCTCGGTACCCTATACCGGGATGATCATCTCCACCAGAGAGAGCAAGGCTGTCCGGGAGAAGGTGCTGCCCTTGGGCGTCTCTCAAATCAGCGGCGCTTCCCGCACCAGCGTAGGCGGCTACTGCGAGCCGGAGCCGGAGGAGGAAAACTCAGAGCAGTTCGACGTCAGCGACAAGCGCACGCTGGACGAGGTGGTGCGCTGGCTCATGGAGCTTCACTATATCCCCAGCTTCTGCACGGCCTGCTACCGGGAAGGGCGCACCGGAGACCGGTTCATGACCCTTCTGAAAAACGGCCAGATCTTAAACTGCTGCCACCCCAACGCCCTGATGACCTTGAAGGAATTCCTGATGGATTACGCCTCTCCGGAAACAAAAAAGCTGGGGGAGGAGATGATCGCCCGGGAAGTGGAAAAGATCCCCGGGGAAAAGGTGAGGCAGATCGCCAAGGAGCGGCTGGAAAAAATCGAAAACGGGATCCGGGATTTCCGGTTCTGAGCATCCGAAAAGGAGGAATTTTCAAATGGGACTTCTGGAGACTCCCAGCGGGGAACGGGTGCATATCGCCTTTTTCGGCAGGCGCAACGCAGGAAAATCCAGCCTGGTAAACGCTGTGACCGGTCAGGCCCTTTCCGTGGTGTCCGATATCAAGGGCACCACCACGGACCCGGTGTACAAGGCCATGGAGCTATTGCCCTTAGGGCCTGTGGTCATCATCGATACTCCCGGCTTTGACGATGAGGGGAAGCTGGGCGCTTTGCGGGTGCAAAAGGCAAAGGAGGCCCTCAGCAGGACCGACTGCGCCGTGCTGGTCATCGATGCCAAAGAGGGGAAAAAGCCCGCAGACGAAGCGATTCTCGCCCTTTTTCAGGAGAGAGGGATCCCCTACCTGATCGCTTACAATAAAAGCGATCTGGTTTCTAAAGAGAGCTGCGGGGAAAACGAGATCGCCGTCAGCGCGTTAAGGGGCGACCATATTTTTGAGCTCAAGGAGCGCATTGCAGGGCTTACGGGAGAAAAGAAAGACCCCAGAAGACTTTTGGGAGACCTTTTGAGCCCGGGAGACACGGTAGTGCTGGTGACCCCCATCGACAGCGCCGCCCCCAAGGGCAGGCTGATCCTGCCCCAGCAGCAGGCGATCCGGGATATTCTGGATTCGGACTGCACCGCCTTTGTCACCAAGGAGAACGGTCTCAAAGAGACCCTTTTAAAGCTTTCCTCTCCGCCGCGCATGGTGGTGACGGACAGCCAGGCCTTCGCAAAGGTAAACGCAGACACCCCGAAGGAGATCCCTCTGACCTCCTTCTCCATCCTCATGGCCCGCTACAAGGGCTTTTTGGAAGGGGCCGTCAAGGGGGCAGCCGCCTTAAACACCCTCTCAGACGGCGACCGCGTCCTGATCGCGGAGGGCTGCACACACCACCGGCAATGCGGGGATATCGGCACGGTAAAGCTTCCGAACTGGCTTTCACAGTACACCGGAAAAGCGCTTTCCCTCACCCATGTTTCCGGCCGGGAGTTTCCGGAAGACCTCTCCCCCTTCCGGCTGGTGATCCACTGCGGCGGCTGTATGCTTACCGAGCAGGAAATGAAGTTCCGGGAAAGCTGTGGGAAAAGGGCGGGGGTCCCCTTTACCAATTACGGGGTGGCCATCGCTCAGATGAAGGGGATCCTGAAGCGAAGCCTTTCCCTTTTCCCGAAGCTTGCCGGGATGCTCCCGTAATAATCGGAGGCTTACAAAAGCGCCCGCCCTGCAATGGGTAACCCATTGCAGGGCGGGCGCTTTTCCTCTTTTGGCAGTCTTGTTCTCAGAAGGAACTAAGGCCAAAAAAGATTGGACGGCATTCAGTTTTCATCAGATTTTGTTTTGAAATTGGAAAAGCCTCAATTTGCTGACGCAAACCATAAAATTCCGAAAGGGAGAAGCAAGAACTCTCTCCCTCAGTCACGGCTTTCTGCTTCAGAGGAAGCCAAGCCTTTATCTAACGACTAACATCTCAAATCTAACAACTACCAAAGGGAGGCAAGTCTAATAACTAATATCTAACATCTAATAACTACCAAGGCGGGAGCCGTTTCACGGCTCAGGGGTTCTTCTTAACAACAAGGGCTTCTTCCACTTCTATTCGAAGAATCTTGTCTTTTGCGAAAGCAAAAGGAAACTGCTTCGCAGTTTAAAAGATTCTTCCTAAGGACAAAGGCTGCGCCTTTGTCCTTTTTACCAACTCAGCTCCCGGAACAGGCCGTCCCTTCTCACCAGGCGGTTTTCATCCGAGTGGATATAGTCGTCCTCCGGAAGATAGGAGAAGTCCTGCAAAATATAATCCGCGGCGCTCATTCCGCCTTTGGGGCCGTCGGTCACAAAGTTCCGGAAGGTAAAGCCCTCGGGGCGCAGCTCATTGAAGGAAACCTTCAGCATATTATGTATTGCCGCCTGGGCCATATGCCAGGCAAAGTCATCTTTGTCCTCGCAAAAGCCAATGCCTGCATTTGTTTTGGAGAGCAAAGCGATCCGCTTGCCCTCTCCCTTTTTCAAAAGGGGCAGGAAAGCGGTGAGGATCCTCTCTATTCCCGCTGCTCCCCGATCCAAAGCCTCTGCCAGCTCCTCATAATCGCGGCCGCTGCCCACCGGCTTATCCTCTTTCAGATGATAGGCGCTTTCCAGCACCAGAAGGTCCAGCGCGCCCTCCTTCTCCTCTACCGCCTTCGCGGCGCTCTGGGCGCCGGCGCGATCCGCAAGGTCAATGCTCAAAAGGCTGATTCCCTCTTTTTCTCCTGCTTCGTGAGATGCGCCGTCCGTATAAGCTCCGTACACCTGATAGCCCGACTTATTTAGCTGCTGTGCAGTCTCCCAGGCGTCCTGCTCCTGAATGGACGCAATAAACGCAACCTTTTTACTCATGATGATCTCCTTTCACAGCTATCTGCTGAATGAATCGTTTTTCATGGCTTAGAAGGGCCAGGCCTGGTTTTCCACATCGGTCATCACCAGGGCGTCTTCCCAGTCTCTGTGTTCCGTAAACTGCTTAAAAGCGGGCATGGCCGCCTGCTCGGGCTCATATTTTCCTTTGGTGCTTTTCACATCGCCGCCCATATAGGAATTCACCCATCCCGGGTGATACAGCCGGAAGCTGTAGCCCTTGGGGCGAAGCTCGTTGAACATCAGCTTGACCGCCATATTCAAAGCGGATTTGGACATGGGATAATAGGGAACTCCTCCCTTGCGGTGGGCCACCGTGATGCTGCCCGCCTCAGAGGAAACAAAGCACAGCCGCTTCTCCCCCGTCTGCATCAGGGGCAAAAAGGCCTCTACCATACGCATGGCGCCCAAAGCGTTCACATTGACGATCTGCCGGAAAGCGTCCTCTCCCTCTGCGTGGGAGATCCCCGCGCAGTTGACCAGCACGTCCACTACCTCCGTCTTTTCCGAAACGGCCTTTGCCGCCTCCTGTACAGACTGCGTGGACCCCACATTCAGGGAGACCAGCTCCACCGTATCGGGAAACTGAGCCTTGAGCTCGTCCAGCTCCTTCCAATACTCTAGGAATCTTCCGGCAAATACCCGCCAGCCGTTCTGCGCGAAAATGCGGCTCAGGGCAAAGCCCACGCCTCTGTCAGCTCCTGTGATAAACACTGTTTTCATTTAGTATGCTCCATCCTTTCTCTCATTTAAGGCCTGCTCCAGCTTCTCTGCCAAAGCCCGGAACGACAGGCCGTTTACTGTTTGGATACGCTCTATTTCCTCGCTGGGAAAGCTATCCGGACCGGAAACCGCGCCGCAGATCCCGCAGGCGATGGCGCCGATGGTATCCGTATCGCCTCCCACATTGGCGCACAGCCGCCCGCAGCGTACCGGGTCTCCCTGAGAAAAGCAGGCCAGAGCCATGGCGGCCGCCGCCGTTTCCGAGCTGGAAAGCCCGGTGCCCAGGTCATAAAACACATAGTCGAGCACCCGGTCTTCCGAATAGTCCTTCGCCTCGGCCTCCTCGATATAGGTCCGCGCCCGAATGAGGGCGTGCTCCACATTCGCCCCCGCCACATAATAGCCCATACCGTCCCCCAGCCGGGCCGCCGAAAGCGCCAGCTCCCACATCCGGGGCCAGCAGGCATTTTCATAGACGGCCCCGGAAACCGCCGCTGCCAAAGAAGCCGCGGCGGAGATCGCCAGGTTGGTATTGTGGGTAGGCAGACACAAAAGCCGTACCTGCTCTACCAGCGCCTCTAAGGGAGAAGGGGGATTCACCAGCCCGATGGGCAGGATCTTCATGGCCGCGCCATTGGTGGAACCGGCCTTTCCCGTCTCTGTCACCGAAACGCCCTGTTTTATCAGCTCCAGCGCTTTGCGGGTGCTGGGGCCGATCACGGAGGCCGTCTTTTCTTCCCCTGCCCAGGCCCTTAAAAGCCGGACAAAGGCGTCCACCTCCACCTTCCCGCCGTGCTTCCACAGAAGCTCTACCACCAGCTGGGTGTTTTCCGTGTCATCCGTGACCTCTCCGGCCTTTAAAGAGCGCTTGATCTCTCCTTTTTCACTGGAGAGAAGCCCTTCGATCACGCCGAAGGATTTTTTGATGCTTTCACGGCGCATCATTTCCGAGGGCATTTCCATGGCGTCTCCATAGGCGATGCCCATCAGGGCCCCCAGCCTTCTTCCCGCCGGGCAAAGCGCCGGATCCTCCTGTTTCATGCTCACGGTCTCCTCCCATCCTTCCCGGTCTGTTTTACTTTTCGATCTCCATTTCCAGAAGGGCGAACCCCAGCGTCTTTCCGTGCATATCCACCGCTAAAGACCTGGTCACCCCGCCCCCCAGGGCGTTCTCCATCACAAAGTTGAACGCGTGCAGCTTCGGCAGCTCATAGCGGGTCACCTTCCCCCTGACGATCCCGGAGAAATGCTCCTTCACCCGCTGGGCCGTCACCTGCTCCTTTAAAAGCTCATAGTCCTTTTCCTCAAAGGGGATCAGAGAGATAACGGAGATATTTCCCTTGTCTCCTGTGCGGGAATGTGCAAGCTCATATAATTTCATGGGTTTTCCCTCCTTTAAAGCATGGTCACCTCAGGGCTTACCAGGTCGTTCGGCAGCAGTACGGAAGCCACAGAAACGATCCTGCGCACCGATTTCGTCACGCCTCCGCCTCCTGCGGGGCCGTTGGTGTAGAGGGCCTCCACCTCGTTGCCGATGACCTGGGCCGCCTCTTCTGTTTTTGTCCTGGCGGCCACCCGCAGACGCACCTCCACAGGCGCCGCCCCCTGAGGCAGGGCCTCTCTGTAAAGAGAGTCTACCCCCATGCAGTCCACCCGAAGCTCGCTGACAGGGCAGGCGCAAAGCTCCAAGCGCTTTCGGATGATCTCCCCCGCAAGGCGCGCCCTCTCAAGGGCGTTGTGTCCGCCGTAGCTGATCTGCCCCTCGCCGATAAAGCAGTCCTGATAGCCTACACTCACCTTCAGCTTCCCATTGTTGGGCTTTCCGGAGGCGCCTGAGACCTTTACCTTGTCCTTTCCCACCTGCCGGACCTCCGCCATTTGGAAATCCGCCGTACAGTCCGGCGTAAAGTAATTGGCAGGGTCCTGAAGCTCATAGATGATCTGCTCCTTGCAGGTCCTTTCGCTGACTAAGCCCCCGGTACCCGGAAGCTTGGTGATTTCCAGACTGCCGTCCTCCCCAATCTCGGCAATGGGGAAGCCCAGGTTCCAAAGGTCCTTCACATCTTTTTTCCCGGGGTCGCAGAAATAGCCCCCCGTCACCTGCCCGGCACATTCCAGCAGATGCCCGGCAATGGTGCCCTTGCCCAGCAGGGCATAGTCGTCCATCTTCCAGCCGAATTCGTATACCAGAGGGCCCAGCACCAAAGCGGGATCCGCCACTCTCCCGGTGATCACCAGGTCCGCCCCCTGCCTCAACGCCTCCACGATACCGGAGCAGCCCAGGTAGGCGTTGGCGGAAACAATGTCCTCCTTCAGCTCTTTCAGGGGCTTCCCTGTCTCCATGGTGGGCAGGTCCCAGAATTCCGGAAGCCGGGAAAGCACGTCGTCGCCGGTGACGGCGGCGATCTTCAAGGAGGAAAGGCCCTTTTCCTGTGCCATTTCCCTGGCCTTTTTCGCCGCCGCTATGGGGTTTGCCGCCCCCATATTGGTGATCACCTTTACGGGGCGCTCCTTTAAGGCGTCCAGGATACGCTCCATCCGGTAAGAAAACAGGGGGTTATATCCCTTTTCCGGATGCTCCAGCCGCTCCAGCTGAGCGAGAGCGATGGTGCGCTCCGCCAGACATTCAAAGATGATGTAATCCAGGTTCCCTCGTTTCATCAAATCGACGGCGGGCTCGATCCGATCTCCTCCATAGCCCGCCCCGGAGCCAATGCGCACGGTTTTCATCTCGTTACCCTCTTTCTCATCAAAGCAGCGCCGCTTCTCTCAGGGAAGCCCTGCCTTTTCTGCCTTTCAGTATACTACAAGCCGCGAAAAAAGGCCAGGGATAAAGCGGGATTTTCTTCCCCGCCGCTTCCCCTCCTTTTCAAAAAATGCTATAATGGAAGAAAAGCCGGGAGTCCGGCGGCTTAAAAGGAGGAGTATTTTATGGAAAAACAGATCGTGGTCACCCCTATTTCCGATCATATCTGGCAATTTAACGAAAGCAACGCGGACGGCCCTTATGTGGACGCCTATCTGATCTGCGGAAAAGAGCGGGCTTTGCTCATCGATTCCCTGCAAAATCTTCCCGGACTTTATGAAGAGGTGAGAAAGCTCACAAGTCTTCCCGTGGATGTGGCCCTCACCCACGGGCACGGCGACCATGCCGGCGTTTCCCTGAAGGAATTTGAGGAGGCGGGCTGCAAGATCTACCTCGCCCCTGCCGATTTCTTTTTTCTCAAGGACCGGAAAAACGCCCCGGTAAGCGCCGGCGCGCTCTCTCCCCTCTCTTCCGGGCAGGTCTTCGATCTGGGCGGCAGAAAGCTTACGGTGCTGGACGTGGCCGGACACAGCCCCGGAAGCGTCGCGTTCCTGGATGAGGAAAATCAACTGTTGTTTTCTGGGGACAGCATCGGCTCCGGAAATTTCTGGATGCAGCTTTCCTCCTGCCTTCCTCTGGGCGAATTCCTTGTAAAATTGGAGGAGCTTGCCAAACGGGTAGAACCTCTTTCCGGGTTAAAGGTATACCCGGGCCACCGAAACCAGTCTCCCGTACAACTGACGCTTCAGTATGTGAAGGACGTGCTGGGCCTTACCAGAGACATTCTTGCCGGAAAGGAAGCCGGAGAAGAGTATCCCATGAACCTGCACGGGACCATGATCTCCGCCCGCGAGGTCAAGCGCGGGCAGATGAGAAGCTATCTCTACGACCCGAAGCATCTGCACTGAGCCTTTCAAAAGATTCCCCGGATGCACAAACGGCCCCCCGATCGTCAGGGGGCCGTTTTTTCATTACAGCACGGGCGTGCCGCCGTTTCCCGCCTTTTCAAAAAGGCGCTTCACCTCTGCCCGAAGCTCCCGGTACTCTTCTCCCATCAGCCTGTTTTCCCCGAGCAGCTCCTTTGCGCATTGCTGGGCCTTTTTCAGCACCTCCAGGTCGTTTGTCATGTCGGCGATCTTCAGCTTGGGCAGGCCGTGCTGGCGGCTGCCGAAAAAGTCGCCGGGGCCGCGAAGCTTCAGGTCTGCATCCGCAATCTGGAAGCCGTCGCTTGTGTCCCGAAACAGCTTCAGGCGCTTGACGGTATCCTCGTTCCTGGCGTCTGTGATGAGGATACAGGTGGACTTAAACTTTCCTCTTCCAATCCTGCCCCGCAGCTGATGGAGCTGGGAAAGGCCGTAGCGCTCCGCGTTTTCGATGAGCATGATCACCGCGTTGGGAACGTCCACTCCCACCTCCACTACCGTGGTGGAAACCAACAGTTGAAGCCGCCCGGAGGAAAAGCTGTTCATGACCGCCTCCTTTTCCCCGGCCTTCATCCTGCCGTGAAGCAGCCCGATCGCGGCTTTTGGGAAGCATTTTTGCACCAGCTTCCCGTATTCCTGCACGCTCATCATCCCGGTTTCATCTTCCTCGATCAAAGGGCAGATCAGATACCCCTGCCGCCCCTCGTCCAGATGCTTCTGCACAAAGCGAAAGGCCCGAAGCCGCTTGGGGGAATCGATCAAATAGGTCTCGATCTTCTGCCTGCCGGGGGGCAGCTCGTCTAAAACGGAAATGTCCAGGTCTCCGTACATCATCAGTGCCAAAGTGCGGGGAATGGGGGTGGCGCTCATGACCAGCAGGTGGGGAGAGCTGCCCTTTTGGGCCAGCCGGGAGCGCTGCTCTACCCCGAAGCGGTGCTGCTCGTCGGTAATGACAAGCCCCAGATCCTGAAAAGCGACCCCTTCGCTCAAAAGCGCGTGGGTGCCGATCGCCAGCCGGATCTCGCCCCTTTGAAGCCCCTCATAGACTTCCTTCTTTTCCTTCGGCCTCATGGAACCGGTAAGCAGCGCGGCTTTGATCCCCGCAGGCTCCAGCAAAGCCGAGAGAGAGGCGTAATGCTGGCTTGCCAGGATCTCGGTAGGGGCCATCATGGCGGCCTGCATCCCGCTTTGGATCACGCTGAAGCACAGGGCCGCCGCAACTGCGGTCTTCCCGCTTCCCACATCCCCCTGCACAAGCCGGTTCATGGGAGAAGCGCCCGCCATATCCTCCACCGCCTCCCGGACAGCTCGTTCCTGAGCGCCTGTGAGAGAAAAGGGAAGCAGCTTTGTAAACTCTGTAGGAAATTCGTTTTTGACCGGATGCAGGTTCTTTTCCCTTCTCCGGTTCTTAAGGCTCAAAAGCCCCAGCTGAAGCAGCAGGAACTCTTCAAAGATCAACCGGGTCCTGGCGATCTCCAGCTCCTTTCCCGAATTCGGAAAATGGATCTGCTCTAGGGCAAAGCCCAGATGGCACAGGCGGTATTTCTCCCGGATCTCCAAGGGAAGCGGGTCCCTGAGCTGAGGGGGCAAAAGCTTCAAAGCGTTTCCCACGGCGGAAGAGATCATCCGGGAGGAAAGGCCCTGGGTGGCGGGATAGACAGGGACCACCCCGTGGGCCTTGTCTTCAGGAAGGAATTGGGGCGATACCATTTCCTTTCGCAGAAAGCCCCCTGTCACCTTTCCCCGAAACAGATAGCTCTCTCCGCTTTTGAGCAGGGTGGGGATGTACCGGTTATTAAAGAAGGTGAGGGTCATATCGCTTTCCTCATCGGAGACCGTCACCTTATAGAGAAGCTTTCCCCCCTTGACACGGTGCTCCTCCGGCTTTTTTACCACCGTGGCCCGCACGACGTTTACATCGCCCAGGACCACTGCGGAAATGGGGACCGGGCGGCTCCAATCCTCATAGGCCCTGGGATACAGGCGCAAGAGGCCGCCTACCGTGGACGCACCCAGCTTTTCATAAAGAGGCGCGCGTTTTTTCCCCACACCCTTCAATTCGGTGATATCCATTTCAAACAGAGAGGGCATCGATCGACCGCTCCTTTCTCCCCGCGGCGCTTGAGCGCAAAAGGAATCTTAGAAAAAGAAACCTTTCCCGAAAGAAAGGTTTCTCAAAGCAGGACTGCCGCTTGCTTACTCCACGGAAATAATAAAGTAATAGACCGGCTGGCCTCCGTTTACCAAGGTGATCTCCACATTGGAGTGGACCTTCAAAGCCAGCTGCTGCTTGGCCTCTTGTGCCTGTTCGTCCGTAATGCCCTCCCCGTAGATCAGCGTAATAAAGGAGGTATGCTTTGTGGTAAAGCCCTTCGCCACCTTCACACAGGCAGCTACAGGGTCTTTCTCAATATATTCCAGCTTTCCGTTGGAAAGGCCCATGATATCCCCGCGGCGAATGGTATGCCCGCCGAATTCCGAATCTCTGGCGGCAAAGGTGACTACGCCCGTGTCCACGCCTTCTATGGCTTCCAGCATAGCCGCCTCGTTCTCTCCGGCGTCACAGTCAGGGTCAAAGGCCAGCATGGCGGAAAGCCCCTGGGGGATCGTCCTTGTGGGAATGACGATCACCTCCCGGTCCGTCACGAGAGGAACCGTCTGCTCGGCGGCCATAATGATATTCTTATTATTGGGAAGCACGAACACCTTCTTCGCCGGGGTGGCCAGCACCGCCTCCAAAATATCTTCGGTGCTGGGGTTCATGGTCTGTCCGCCGCTGACCACATTGGCGCAGCCCAGATCGGAGAAAAGGCCCTTAAGCCCCTCTCCCGCGGCCACGGAAATAAAGCCTACCTCCTCCTCGGGCGCCTGAAAAGCAAGCTTCTCCTTCTCGTTCTCCTTTTCTTTTCCGGCGGCCTTTTTTCTCGCTTCGTTTTCCTCAGCCGCCTTGCGGTGCTGCTCTTTCATATTCTCGATTTTCACCGTGAGCAGCTCGCCGTACTGCAAAGCGTACTGCAAAGCGTCTCCGGGGCTCTCCGTATGGACGTGGGTCTTGATGATCTCCTCATCGTCCACCACTACCACGCAGTCGCCGATGGTTTCCAGGAAAAGGCGCAGGTCCAAAGGATCCTTTTGGATCTCCGGATCCCGGCCCACGATAAACTCTGTGCAATAGGTAAAATTGATCTCACTGTCAAACTCAGCCGCCACATTGCGGAAGAATTCCGCCGTCTCTTCGGCCTTTTCCTCCTCGGAAAGCCCGGCCTCAATGATCACGCCGCTGCGGAACACGCTGAGCATCCCTTCAAAAATCAGGCAGAGCCCCTGGCCGCCCGCGTCTACCACGCCGGCCTTCTTGAGAACGGGCAAAAGCTCGGGCGTCTCCTCCAAAGCTTCGGCCGCCCCGATACAGACAGCATCCCAGATACTGACAGGGTCTTCGCTTGTCTCCAGGGCCTCTCTTCCCCGCTCTGCCGCCACTCTGGCCACCGTCAGGATCGTGCCCTCCGTAGGCTTCATCACCGCCTTATAGGCTTCGCTGACGCCCAGGTCCAAAGCGTCTATCAGATCCTTTGCGCCGATCTTCTCTTTGTCCCCTAAGCCCTTGGAAAAGCCTCGAAACAGCAGGGAAAGGATCACGCCGGAATTGCCCCTCGCGCCCCGAAGCATGGAGGAGGCGGCCCGCTTTGCCGCTTCTCCGGCAGAAACCGGATCTTCCAGCTTTTTCATCTCTTCAGCTGCCGCACCGATGGTCATAGACATATTGGTGCCTGTGTCGCCGTCCGGCACCGGGAAAATATTCAGGTCATTGACCTGCTTTTTATACTTGGAAATATTGTTGGACCCGGAAATGATCGCGCTTTTCAGCTCTTTGCCTAAGATCATGGGTAACACATCCTTAAACATAGTTTCCGGCAGACCGCCAGCGAAGCTTTTCTCTGTTTCCAAGACCGGCAGATGCGCCGTTATCGAAACGCAAACTGCGCCGCTGAGTTAAAAGCCTAAGAGAACCGCCTGCCGTTCGAAGGTTCTTCCAGACAGCTGTATGGCCATCGCTGATGATTACCATACGACTATTTTATCATAGATCATAAAAAAATACAATCACAGAAACAACGGGCTTTCACCGCAGGGAAAAACGCTCTGCGCCGGTGCAGAGCCCCGTTTTTTCATCGGCGCAAAACAGGACGCAGTCCATTTTGCAGGGGCCCGCCGCGTTTTCAAAGCGCACGGGAAGCTTTCCTTTCAGCTTTTCAATGATCAGCTCTGCCTTGACGCCCAGAACAGACTCGATGGGCCCGGTCATTCCCGCGTCTGTAATATAGCCTGTGCCGTGGGGCAGGATACATTCGTCAGCCGTCTGCACATGGGTATGCGTGCCGAAAAAAGCGGTCACCTTTCCGTCTGAGAAATAGCCCATTGCCCTTTTTTCTCCGGTGGCTTCCCCGTGAAAATCCACTATGATCAGCCGGGGAAGGCCCTCCGTTTTCAAAAACGCCTCCAAAGCCTCAAAGGGGCAGGAAAGGCTTTCCAGGTAAACGGTCCCCATCAAATTGAGCACCGCCGCCTGCACCCTGCCCAGATCGACGATACAAAAGCCGCGCCCCGGCGTACCCTTGGGGAAATTCGCCGGGCGCACCAGGGTCTCGCAGGAGTCCAGAAAGGGATAGACCTCCCTGCGGCGGAAGGTGTGGTTGCCGGCGGTGATCACATCCACTCCGCTGTCAAAAAGATATTGGGCCGAGGTGGGCGTGATCCCGTTTCCGTCTGCGGAATTCTCCCCGTTGGCGATCACCAGATCAATGTTTTTCAGCTTTCGGAAGGAGGGTAAATGCCGGCGCAGAAACTCGCAGCCGCCGGACCCTACCACGTCGCCGATACAAAGAATATTTACCATATTTCTCACAGCCGAAGCGGCTTTCTGCCGTCAGTCCGGCCTTCTCTCCTCTCTGCCGCTGTTTTTTTCGGGGACGGGAAACGGAGGCCCGCCGTAATTTCGGATCTGCCTTTTCATCTGTCCCTCCCAGCTTTCCTCCCGGGGCAGGGCGGCGATCTTCGGGTAAACGGTTTTCAAAAACCGCGTCACTTCTATGTCCTGTTTTCCGTCAAAAGAATAGCCCAGACGCTTTGCCGCCATGGCGGAAGCCTCAGAAAACAGCTCGCAGGCGCAAAACAGAGACTTCATGATCTGCTCCCCGTCAAAGGGAGCATAGGTCAACCGGTAGCGTTCCCACATTTCTTTCGGAAGATACTCCCGAAGGCTGTCTCCATATTTTCCGAAAGAGATCTGAAAATCATGCTCTGCCGCGCACAGCCAGGAAAGCATCAGGCGCAGCATTGCCCTGGTACAGGTTTCCAGATGATTCTGCGCGTAGGAGAGTTGATTTCTGAGAACCGCCTTCTGCACATAGGGCACGGTCCACCAAAACTCGGTCCTACATTCCCAAAACATCCGCTCGCTGGGCCTTTTGACCCAATAGGCACTGTCATTCGGAAAGGGAAGCTGCGGCAAAAAACCGTCTTTATCCAAAAGCACAATGCTTAAAGGATCTTCCAGACAGTAAGCTCTCCAGTCCTCCCGCCGGGCAACGGTCAGGTCTATCCGGTTCCCGTCCCGAAACTGCATGAGATAAGCTGCACAATCAGGCAGGTGATCGCCGAAAAGCTCACTTTCGTCGGTGCGCTCCATCACCAGTATTTCCCCAAATCGGGAAGAAATATCTCCCTGCTTATAAGGCGTCACATCAGTGACAAGATAAACGATATCAAAATCCCGCAGCCGGTCCAGTGCAGCGGCGGGATTCGCACGGGAGCCGTTTAAGACGACCGCCCGCACCAGAGGGTCCCTCTGGGCACAGTCCAAAATCAGCCGGTACATCTCCTCTTCGCTGCGAAGAGTGCCGATCCCCTTCTCCCCATTGGGAAAAACCTCAGCCATCAAAAGCCTCCCTTTACCAGAAAATGGGGCGCCCCATCGGAAGCACCCCATCTGCCGTTTTGCAATCACCGGAAGAGCAAAGACATCACTTGGCGTAATCCACAGTTCTGCTCTCCCGAATCATATTGACCTTGATCTGTCCGGGATAATCCAGATCCTCCTCGATCTTCTTACAGATCTCCCGGGCTAAAAGCGTCATTTTCTCATCGCTTACCTGCTCGGGCTTTACCATAATGCGGATCTCGCGGCCGGCCTGGATGGCATAGCAGTTGTCTACGCCGTCAAAGGAGGAAGCGACCTCCTCCAGCTTCTCCAGCCGCTTGATATAGTTTTCCAGATTTTCTCTTCTGGCGCCGGGACGGGCGGCGGAAATGGCGTCTGCGGCCTGTACCAGACAGGCGATAATGGTCTTCGCCTCCACGTCGCCGTGATGAGCCGCGATGGCGTGGATCACAGCCTCGCTCTCTTTATACCTTCTGGCCACGTCTACGCCGATCTCCACATGGGAGCCCTCGATCTCGTGGTCCAAAGCCTTGCCGATATCGTGCAGAAGCCCCGCGCGCTTGGCAACCGTGGGGTCAAGCCCCAATTCCGAAGCCATCAAGCCGGCAAGATAGGCCACCTCCAGAGAGTGGTTGAGCACGTTCTGCCCGTAGCTGGTGCGGTAGCGCAGACGGCCCAAAAGCTTCACCAGCTCATGATGGACCCCGTTGACGCCTACCTCCAGCACCGCACGCTCGCCCTCCGCCTTGATGGTGGCGTCCACCTCGCGGCGGGCCTTTTCCACCGTTTCCTCAATGCGGGTGGGATGGATGCGGCCGTCGGAAATCAGCTTTTCCAAAGCGATGCGCGCCACCTCGCGGCGAACCGGCTCAAAGCTTGAAAGGGTGATCGCCTCCGGCGTGTCGTCAATGATAAGGTCTACTCCCGTCAGGGTTTCGATGGCCCGGATATTGCGGCCCTCACGGCCGATGATCCGGCCCTTCATCTCGTCGTTGGGAAGGGGCACCACGCTGATGGCGGCCTCTGACACATGGTCTGCCGCACAGCGCTGGATCGCCAGGGAGATGATCTCTCTGGCAGATTTTTCGCAGTCTTCCCTGGTCTGCTGCTCAAACTCCATGACCTTTACCGCTTTTTCATGGGTGAGCTCACTTTCCAGATTGCGAAGCAGATATTCCTTTGCCTGCTCCACAGAGAAGGAAGAGATCTTTTCCAGCATATCAAACTGGCTCTTTTTCACAGACTCCGCTTCCTGCAGGCGCTCTTCCGCCTTTTTATTCTTCTGCTCCGCCTGCTCTTCTTTTTTTTCTACATTTTCCAGCTTTTTCTCCAGGCTCTCTTCCTTTTGCAGGATCCTTCTCTCCTGATGCTGGATCTCCTTGCGGCGGCTGGTAAGCTCCCGCTCAGACTCATTTCTCATACGGTGGATCTCATCCTTGCCTTCCAGGACGATCTCCTTTTTCTTTGCCTCCGCCGTTTTAATGGCGTCGCTCACGATCCGCTTTGCCTCCTGCTCAGCCGAACCGATCGCCGCCTCAGCCTGATTTTTTCTGTGAGCAACTCCCAGAAAAAAGGCGAAAACTCCGGCGACGGCGGCACAGGCCACAGCGATCACGATGCAGAGCCATACAGCAACTACGCCCAATGGGGCACCTCCTTTTCCTTGTGTCTCTAAGCTTATTCATTCAGAGATAAAGTGAGAATTGAGGGCCGGAAACGGCCCAAAATGCCCCGTTGCTTTTTCCTATACAGCTGTTTCATTGTTCTATTGATGAAATTACATCTATCGAAAATGTAAGCAAAAAATAAACAAGAAAAAATATGAAAAAAGCACTCAGTGCATTCTATGTTCAATTGTATCTCTATCAGGGGACCCTTGTCAAGAAATTTGTAACATTTTTGTAAAAGTAATTGTCAGACTTTAGATATTAGTTGTTAGAAAGGGCCAAGGAAGTTAAGGGTATGCCCCCTCTGCCGGCGTCCGCCGCCCCCCTTTCTTCCGCTTTCCTGCTTGGCTTGCCTTTCGGCAGTTGTGAGTTTTTAGTTGTTAGTCGTTAGTTGTTAGAGAAGAGCAAGGGGTCCTTTCCCTTGACCTTATCTAACGACTAATATCTAACATCTGACAACTGCCAAGGGGGAGCCAAGTCTAACGACTAACGACTAACATCTAATATCTAACATCTAATATCTAACATCTGACAACTACCAAGGGGCAAGAATCAGTTGTTTGTTTTCAGTCGTCAGCGGTTGGATCCCGGATGCCGGATAATTTAGATAAGCCGTTCTTGACAAAACAATTTCTCAGTGCTATGATGGCCTCAAACAGGAAATGCTTTGACAAGGAAGTTTTCCTTTGTGGGTTTCACGAAAGAGAGCCTTCGCCACCGGCTGAAAGCGCAGGCAGTGAAAGAAAGGGAAAATACCACCTTCGAGCAGCCGCCGAACGCAGCGTATCAGGGGCCTTCTCTTACGGGCTCTTTTCTCGTCTGCTTAAGGCGAGCCGGCAGGCGCCGTTACAGCCTGAAATGAGGAAGCGCCGATGAAGCGCTTTGAATCCGGGTGGAACCGCGGGCCATCGAGAAATTTTTACAGCTTGATGCCTGCCCCAGAATTTGCTGGGGCAGGCATTTTTATTTCCTGCTTTGGCAGGAAGGGAGAAACAGTATGATCAAGATCGATTTGAAAGGCCAGATCAAAGAGTTCGAAAGCGGCGTCACAGCCGCCGAAGTGGCCAAGTCCATCGGCATGGGGCTTTATAAGGCCGCCTGCTGCGCCCGCGTCGACGGGCAGGTGTGCGACCTGCGCACGCCCCTTACGAAGGACTGCGCCTTGGAAATTCTCACCTTTGACGATGCAGACGGCAAGCACGCCTATTGGCACACCACTTCTCACATCATGGCCCAGGCGGTAAAAAGGCTGTATCCCGGCACAAAATTCGCCATCGGCCCCGCCATTGAAAACGGCTTCTACTACGACTTCGATCTGGAAGCGCCCCTCTCTCCGGAGGACCTTGTGAAGATC
>CAZMFF010000003.1:72271-73061 GCA_964565505.1 uncultured Acutalibacter sp.
AGGAAATGAAAAAAATCGTAAAAGAAAATCTTCCATTAGAGCGTTTCGAGCTGGACCCCGACAAGGCCAAGGAGGAGATGGCGGGGCAGGACTATAAGCAGGAGCTCATTGAAGAGCACTCCGGGAACGGGGAAAAGATCAGCTTTTACCGGCAGGGGGACTTTGAAGACCTGTGCGCCGGACCCCATCTGATGAGCACCGGAAGCGTCAAGGCCGTCAAGCTCACCTCCATCACCGGCGCTTACTGGCGGGGGGACGCCTCCAATAAGATGCTCACGAGAGTGTACGGCATCTCCTTCCCGAAGCAGAGCGAGCTGGACGCCTATCTGCAGATGCTGGAGGAGGCCAAGAAGCGCGATCACCGCCGCCTGGGCAAAGAGCTGGGGCTTTTCATGCTCCGAGACGAGGGCCCCGGCTTCCCCTTCTTCCTGCCCAAGGGCATGGTGCTGAAGAACACCCTAATCGACTACTGGAGGCAGATCCACAAGAAGTACGGCTATCTGGAGATCTCCACCCCCATCATGCTCAACCGCCAGCTGTGGGAGCGCTCCGGCCACTGGGACCACTACAAGGACAACATGTACACCACCGTCATCGACGACGTGGACTTCGCCGTCAAGCCCATGAACTGCCCCGGCGGGATGCTGGTCTACGCCAGCGAGCCCCACTCCTACAAGGAGCTGCCCCTCCGCGTGGGCGAGATCGGCCTGGTCCACCGCCATGAGCTGTCCGGCGCCCTCCACGGCCTGTTCCGGGTGCGCTGCTTCACCCAGGACGACGCCCACGTCTT
>CAZMFF010000004.1:0-68559 GCA_964565505.1 uncultured Acutalibacter sp.
TGTAGCGGAGAGCTTTGAAGAGTTTTGGAAAATGCTGTGTGAGAGTAAGCCTTTAAAAACAGATTTCGATTAGGTGCTGCTTTTTGTCGAATGGGCGCCGCCTTAAAGAGACGAGAGTTTCTTTGAGGCGGGGCAAGAGACCTTTTTGGAGGTCTCTTTTTTTATGCCTTTTTGGACGCAACTTCAGCGGAAGCGGCAGAAGGCGGGAGAGTTTCCGGCTTAGAGGACCATCCGGCGGAGAGCGGGGAAGGGGAACCGGGGCGGAATGTGCCGGAGGGGGGAAGATATGAAGATATCTCTCAAAGCGCATTGGACATCTTGGAGGAAAAGGGCGTAAAGGGAGCCCTTGAAAAGGCCGCTAAAGAACAACTGGAAGAAGTCGGAATGCTTTCGGGAGCATCCGGAATGACGCCCGGAATATAACGGGAAGGGCGGAAAAGGAAGACGCAAAAAAGAATCAGGAAAAGGGCTTGGCGGAGAAAATCTGCCGGGCCTTTCTCTTTTTGGGGAGAAACAAAGAAAAAGATTTTAGGGGGTAAAGCATGGCGCAGCAAACAGTGGGAGAAGGCGGAAACAGCGCTTACCTGAAGAACCACGAGGAGCAGGAAAAACGGGAAAAAGGAGCGGCCCAGGCGGCGGCTCAAGGGGTGGCTTTAGGGGCGAAGATCGGGGGAGAGGCGGCAAGGCCGCAGGAGGTATCTTCTCCCTTTGCAGGGCCAGTGTTCTCTCCTCTCCTTGGAAGCGGGATGCAGGAGATCAACTATTTTTCGGATTTTCCTTTTCAGCTTCCTACCTTCCAGAACGCTATGGCTCAAAACGAGTTATTTCAAGACGGTTTTTCCCGGGGAAATTTACTTCCAGGAGTGCCGCCGGACAGCAATTTGCAGCAGAAGAGCCAGCTGGAGGAAAGCGCGGGGGTTTTGGAAGACCCGGAGGCGAAGGGATGGAGGGCACAGAAGTCGGAGACGGTCAATCTTTCCGAAGGCAAAATCGAAGAGCCTTGGGCAAGCACGCCGGGGAGCTTCGAGGAGGATTTTGATTTCATTGAGTCAGAAATCGGACAGCTGGAACAGGACAAGGAAGCCCTTTCCGAAGAGATTCGGATTTTGGAGAGCGAGATGAATAATAAAGAGCGAGAGCTGGCCCAGGGGCTTTTGAATCTGGAAGATGAAGAGCGGAGATTGGATGAGGAAGGACTTTATTATACGGAGCCGGAATACCGGCAGGCTGTAAGGAGCAGTGAAGAGAAAAGAAGCAACTTGAACAAAGCAATGGAGGAGTATCTAAAGGTTTGCGGCAATAACAACAGAGTGGAAGAATATCTTCTTGTCGTCTGGGATTATCAACAGGTCTTGCAGAGCCTGGAAGAAATGAAGGAAGAGAGGGAGACGCTCTCTGAAGAAAACCAGAAAGGGGCAGCAGAGAGGGCTTCGGCACTTCTAAGTCTGCTTCCGTCTGAGGAGGAGATCAGAAAAAAGCAAGAAAGCAGCCAAGCGACAACCGAGGTGCTGGAAAGCTACCTTTCAGGAGTGGAAGAAACGCTGCGAGAGGCCAGGCTGGAAGGGGAAGAGTATATTGACCCGTCAACAGGGATGACAAAAAACCGATGGGTGACACTGCGGTTTGAAAAACAGCAGACGGAGAAAAGACTGTCTGAGCTGCAGAAGCAAAATGAAGATTATGCCAAGCAGCTTGATTTATTACAGTTTTTGGGGCATTTCGATAACCCGGGAGAGGATATCATCGCGTTTTACCTAGATTTTTCTGATTTACTGGGGAAAGAGGACTTACTCAGACTGGCAGATTTCATGCAGATGAAAAACGAGGAGGATTTTACTTATTATGCCAATCTGGGAGGGAGCATGGAAAATCCCACCGCGAAGGAAGCAGAGTTTGGGGTTTTTGAAGATGGGTACCGGTTTGTCAAGAAGAAGCCAAACAATATCGTTACCTATTCACGAGACAACGCCGCAGAGCTTTTGAAGCTGGAGAACCTCTATGGTCAGGCGGAGGGCAGCACCCGGTATTGCTATCTGACAGAAAACGAGACGAGGGTCTATAACTTCCTGTTGGGAAAGGGAGACACAGAGCAGGCGCAGGAGTTTCTTAAACTGATGGACGATATTCTGCTGAGGCGCAAGGGGATGGACTATGCCCAGGAGATCCTTTCCATGGAGCCGGGGATCAACCGTGAAATCACCATAGGAATAAACGCGTTTTCCTCCGGAGCGCGGAGCTGGGCCCAGGGTATAGAACAAATCTTTCATCGGGAAGCGCTGCCCACGGAAGATTGGCAGTATGAAGCGCAAAGCGTTCGGAATGGACTGGAGGGCGGAGAAGCGATTTGGTATGATTTTGCCAATTCCGCCGGGAATACCGCGCCGTCCGTTTTGATGTCTGCGCTGCTATCCCCTATAGGAGTGGGGTCAGCAGCAGGTTCCATGGCAATGGGAGTTTCCACAGCCGGAAACGCTTACAACCAGAAGCTCAAAGAGGGATATGACGAAGGACAGGCACGGATCTATGCCCTGTTAGTCGGAGCTTCTGAGGGATACGGCCAGTATCTAATAGGCGGGATCAGCAAGCTAGGGGGAAAGCTGAATACAACGGCATTCGCAGAGAGGATCGCGGGAATAGACAATGCATTTCTCCGCGCAGGGGCGAATCTTGGTGAATCTGCGTTATCAGAGGCTTTTGAGGAGGGACTTCAGACTATCGTGGAGCCGATTTACGCCTCTTTGGTATTTCAGGAGGAATATACGCCGGCAGAGCTGGAGGATATCGTGTATTCCATGCTGATGGGAGGCCTGAGTTCGCTGGTGTTTGAGGGCCCTGGGGTGGCTGCCTCAGAGTTTAAAGAGAGCAGCGCAAGAAATCGGGGAAGGGCTCTAGACAGCAAGGCTGTGGAATCTATCATTGAGTTTGGCCTGCAGAAAGGAGAGGAAACGGCAGAGTACCGAGCAGCTGAAACGCTGCAGAATATGCTGGATTCGGGCGAAGAAATCAACGCCTACCTATTAGGGAACATTTTATGTGAGGCAGTGGTGGAAACGCAGGGGAATTCAGAAGAAAGATATGAAAGCGTTTCCAAAGGAGTGGCCGAGCTTTTAGAGGGAACAGGAAGTTATGACAGGCTACAGGAGTTTTTGCTGGGGGAGCTGGAGCAAGAGGGATTTCTCAACAGCTTGCAGAGAAATGAAGCAAAGCTGGGAAACGGAAAGCTGAGCGAAGAAGAGATCAACAGGAATCTGACAGAGGCATATCTGAGAAAGGGGGTCCTTCAGGATGAGCGGGAGATCCAGCGAATCGCAAAGCATGACCCGGCGCTTGCGCTGGAGATCGAAAACGCTTTTCTCGAAATAGCGGAAAGGACTCAGGACCCGGGACAGCGGGCAGAGCTTCTGAAGACCGCAGGGAGCTATGACAGCATCATCCAGGATGTTACCGATGCCAAAAAAGGAAATCCTGTCCGAAAACGCCTTTGGAAAAATGAAAGCTTATTGCTTACTGCGGAAAACCCGGAAATAGAGGCTCAAATTGCCCAAAAATTGCTGGACAGTGAACAAATTTCCCGTTATAATGAAAAACAGAAGAGGCTTTCCGAGGGCGAGCTGTTTGAGGATGTTTTTTCCGGTGAAACGAAGGTTGTCTGGCCCGAAAAGGCTCATAAAAACTGGACGGAAGGGCATTGGGAAACGATACAGGCCGGGGTCAAAATACTGCTGCAGACGGGGGACTACAGCGTGATTTATGTAAACCGAGGCCTGAGTAATGAAGTGCCCGGAATACGGCCTAACCGGCGGCCTGACATTATGGCGGTGAGAAAGGACGGGACCATTGAGCAGTTTGAGGTCATGAGCAAGAGTGATACTATGGGAGAACTAAGGGACAGAGTAACGGACACACAATCCCGGCTGGGAGAACGGGGCGGCCGGTATAAAATCATTGATATTCCGGAGAAATGGAAGGGATCAACATGGTAAAAGAGGAACCTATGGTCAGGCATTATGTGTTTTGGGGGGAGGCGAAGGACGGACTTTCCGACTGGATGCAGTGGCTGGAGGATGCGAAGGAGATATTCGCGTTATTGGGGGAAAGCCCCAATCAGTACTCAATCAGTACGGTAGAGCTGGAAGATATTAAGACCCGCCCAATCGGGGGACTATCCAGAAAGCTTACCAATATCAAAAAGAAGGGGCATACGATCAAATATGCGGAGTTTGACCTTCTCCGCGAAAACTTTTGGGACACACTCGATTTTTATGTTTCCATGTCCAGAACGAGAAAGAGCGAGGTCGTACGCGAAGCGGGCATACCGGATCTTATTTATTGTGCAATCGACCTGGAATATGTACAGGAACACGGGGGGCTGACGCCGGTTATCGAGCAGCGGATCTTAAAGCTATTGGAGCGGAATATTGTCCCTTATGAGGGAGAGGTGTTCGAAACGAGGAATAGGAGCCACGGGTTAGAGTACATTTTTGATTGTCACAATGAGAAGCAGCTCCCAGAGCTGGTGACGCCGACCATTCGGATGAAATTTGATGGGAAGGAATGGAGAGAGGTATAAAATCATTGATATTCCGGAGGAATGGAAGGGATCACCATGGTAAAAGAGGAACCTATGATCAGGCATTATGTGTTTTGGGGAGAGGTGAAGGACGGGCTTTCCGACTGGATGCAGTGGCTGGAGGACGCGAAGGAGATATTCGCGTTATTGGGGGAAAGCCCCAATCAGTACTCAATCAGTACGGTAGAGCTGGAAGATATTAAGACCCGCCCAATCGGGGGACTATCCAGAAAGCTTACCAATATCAAAAAGAAGGGGCATACGATCAAATATGCGGAGTTTGACCTTCTCCGCGAAAACTTTTGGGACACACTCGATTTTTATGTTTCCATGTCCAGAAGGAAAAGGACTGAGATTGTGCGCAAGTCTGGCGGGTTTGATTTTGTTGACTGTGAGATCGATATGGAATATGTACAGGAACACGGAGAGCTGACGCCGGTTATCGAGCAGCGGATCTTACAGCTATTGGAGCGGAATATCGTACCTCAGGCGGGTGAAGTGTATGAAATGAGGAGTAAGTCTCTTGGCATAGATTACTTTTTTGATTATCCCCACAAAAAGCCGTGGCGGGAGAGGGAAACGCCGAACACCCTGATGAGGTTTGATGGAAAGGAATGGAGAGAGGTATAAAATCATTGATATTCCAGAAAAATGGAAGGAATAACCATGGAAAAAAAGAAATCTATGAACAGACATTATGTGTTTTGGGGAGAGGCGAAGGACGGACTTTCCGACTGGATGCAGTGGCTGGAGGACGCGAAGGAAATCTTTGCATTATTGGGAGAAAGCCCCAGTCATTATGCAATCAGCACGCTGGAGCTGGAAGACATCAAGATGCGCCCAATCGGGGGACTATCCAGAAAGCTTGCCAATATTCAAAAGAAGGGCCATACGATGGATTATGCGGAATTTGACCTTCTCCGCCTTCGCGATGGCTTTTGGGACTCACTAGAGTTTTATATTTCCACATGTAGAACAAGAAAGTATGAAAATTTACGCGAGATGGGCATTCCGGATTTTATTTATTGTGCAATCGACCTGGAATATGTACAGGAACACGGAGAGCTGACACCGGTTATCGAGCAGCGGATCTTACAGCTATTGGAGCGGAATATTGTCCCTTATGAGGGAGAGGTGTTCGAAACGAGAAATAAGATCCACGGTTTAGAGTATATTTTTGATTGTCACAATGAGAAGCAGCTCCCAGAGCTGGTGACGCCGAACATCCTGATGAAGTTTGATGGGAAGGAATGGAGAGAGATATGATTTACGACGCGAATTCAATTGATATTTTAGGGAAGAGAAAGGACGGAGGGATCGATATGTTTATCGTTTCCTCCGGATCGATGGACGCTTCGCCTCAGACGCAGACGCTGCTTTTGGACAAGGTGGAGAATTATCTTACTTATGTAAACAGTCCGCAGTTTCAGCAGGAGTTTCCGGGAAAAGAAAAAAGCGTGAACATCGTTTTGCAGCTGGAGGAAAAGCCGCCGGAGCTGCTGCTGGCCTTGTGCGAAAAAATCGCAGGATGGACGGAAGAAAACGGGGTGCGATTCAGGGTGGAGAAGAAGTGAGGCCAGATGAAGCTTTGCTGACCTGAGGAGGAAGTAAAAATGAATATGGAAAAAATAGAAAAATTCCCGGTACCTACGGAGCAGGAGGTACAGGAGCTGGAACGGATGATCGGAACAAGGCTACCGGAGGACTACCGGCGTTTTTTGCTGGAGATGGGGGGGTGCTATCTTTATGATGATGATACGATCGGAGAGCTTCCGTTGGAGGACTTCTACGAGGTGATCAGTGTAGACACACTATTTGGTTTTCATGATGATGTCAAGACAGGAAATATCCATTTTTGGGATGAGTACTGGGAGGAAACGCAGGAGGCAGATATGACCAAAAATAACTGTGTTTTAATAGGCGACACCATAGAACATGGTTTTCTGGTCTTAATTTGCCACGGAGAAAACAGCGGCGTATGGTTTTGGGACGACTGCCGGACTTTCCCGGAAAGCTCGGAAGAAAATGGAGACGTATATTTTGTAGCGGAGAGCTTTGAAGAGTTTTGGAAAATGCTGTGTGAGAGTAAGCCTTTAGAAACAGATTTCGATTAGGTGCTGCTTTTTGTCGAATGGGCGCCGCCTTGAAGAGACGAGAGTTTCTTTGAGGCGGGTCAAAGAGACCTTTTTGGAGGTCTCTTTTTTTGTACCCTTTTGGGGGTGGATCTCGGGAAACAGGCAGGAAAAAGCTGAAAGAGAAAAGAAAGGCGGGAAGCGTTTGCTTCTTGCCTTTTTCTTTGGAGGGGCGGGCGGGAAATGAAAAAGAAAGGAGGAAGTTTTATATGGCAAAGGAAAAGACCTATGCAGGCCGCATTAAAAACAGCGGACAGCAGCGGGTGGAGGCGATTTTTCCCAGCGAGAAGGTGAAGAACGGCCAGGTCCACCGCAAGACGGGCGAAAGCAAAGGAAAGGGGAAAAAGTGAGAACGGGATCAAGAAGGGAGTGAGCATATGGACATGACAGAGACGGCGGGCAGCGAGGAGGAAAACTTGCAGCAGGCGCAGGGGAATGAAGCTTTCCCGCAAGAACCGGAGGAAATCTCCCAGGGGGAGACGCCAGAAGGCCTCGCCGGAGAGGAACCGGAAGAGGAAGGTTCCGGGCAGCAGGAAGAAGAAAGCCTGCAGGAGAAGATCGAGGAGACGAGAAAAAATTATTTGAAGCTGCTGAAACAAAGGGGACGCGAGACTTCCGGGAAAGCGGCAAAGGTACCGAAAGCCGCCGAAAATCAGGAAGGGAACGCCCAAAAGCTTCGCGGGGAGATCACGAAGAGGATCGAAGAGCAGATGAGGAGGATCTCTTCCATGAGCCCGAAGCTTAAAAAGGCGGAGGACCTGAGAGCGCTTCCCGAATACCCGCAGCTATGCCGGATGGTAGAGAGGGGGTATGAGCTTTCTGACGCCTACAAGCTGCTGCATTTCGAAGAGCTTGCAAAGCAGAGAAATCTGGCGGCGGGCCAGGCGGCGCTGAACAGATTGAACAGCAAAAGCCATATGACCCAGACCTTCGGACGGGGCATGGGAGCGGTTACCGTGCCGGCAGCGATCAAGGAGCAGTACCGGATCTTGAATCCGGATGCTACGGACCAGGAGATCCAGGTCCACTACAACAAAGCCATTCGAAAAAACAAACGATAAAGGAGGAAGTGAAATGGCATTTGCAATTCATACTACAGACGATGGAAGAGTGCCGGGGCTGGAATATCTGCCCGCGGGAGGGCTGACCCCCAAGGCGGGGATGCTTTTGAAGATGACGAGCGGGGCGCTTACTGCCGCCGGGGGAGCGGACAAGCCTCTCTATTTCAGCATGGCCCAGCGGGAGAAAGCCTGCGAGGCGGGAGAGCTGATCCCGGTGATCCGGGTGCAGGAGGACATGATCTTTGAGACTCAGACCCCGGACGGCTTTACGGCAAAGCCGGGCGAGAAGGTACAGCTTTCCGCAGACGGGACCGGACTTGTGAAAACAGCGGGCGGTACGGCTGAGGTAGTATCCACTACAGCGGAAAAGACCCGGGTAAGGATCGTGGAAAAAACAGTGCAGGCAGCTACTTAAAAGGAGGAGACAGAATATGAGCAATATCACTTTTACCGAAGGCTCCGGCCTTCAGAATTCGATTTTCGAAAATTCCCAGAACGGGATCCAGCTTTTTCTGGAAAAGCGCGGGGAGAGCTTTGAGAAAAACAGCATGCTTCCCCATTTGTTCTATATGGACAAGTCTCAGCATTTCGGAGAGAAGTTCACCACCCTGACGGCTATGGAGGGCTTCCAGCCGGTGGGAGAAAACGGGAATTATCCCGCGGACGGGATGCAGGAAGGGTTCCAGAAGTTTCTGGAGCATATGACCTGGAAAAACAGCTTCTCTCTTTCCCGGGAAATTGTGGAGGACGCAAAGACCATTGACCTGAAAAAGAAGCCTCTGAACTTTATTTCCTCTTATTACCGCACCAGAGAAAAGTTCGGCGCCGCACTGCTGGGCAGCGCAATGGCGGGAAAGGAGGCGGCGGAGTTTGCGGGAAAGAAATTCTCCACCACCGCGGCGGACGGGAAGAAGCTGTTTGCGAAGGATCATCCGGCAAAGGTGAGCGGAAAGGCGCAGTCGAACCTGTTTTCGGATTCCTTTTCCGAGGATGCTCTGGCCGCGGCGGAGACCGCCATGCAGAACTTCAGAGGTGACAACAACGAAATTCTGGATGTGGCGCCGGACACGATCCTGATCCCCAACGATTACAAGCTGAAAAAGAAGGTGTTTGCCGTCATCGGCGCGGACAAGGACCCGGGCACGGCAAATAACGGATTTAACTATCAGTTCGGTCGGTGGAACGTGATCGTGTGGCCTTATCTCAACCAGTTTTTGCCTCAGGGGACAACGCCCTGGGTGCTTCTGGACAGCGGCTACAACGAAAACTACGGCGGAGCGGTGTGGCTGGACCGCACCCCTCTGGTGGTGAAGAGCCGGGTGGACGATGCCAATGACGCCAACGTATGGCAGGGCTACGCCCGATTTATCGCCGGCTTCAACGACTGGCGATTTGCCGCGGTGGGCGGAGTGACAGGCGGAAGCACGCTGATCGCCGCGTCCTGAGAGATACCGCAAAAGCTTTGAGAGAGGAGTGGGAGAGCCATGAAGCTGAAAGAGGTTATTGAATTTGCAGATTCCATCAAGCCCAACGGGTTTACAGACGAGCAAAAAACACGGTGGCTCAGCGACTGCGAGGGAATGGTACAGACGCAGGTCTTTTTGCTGGCTCCGGAGGAGATCGTCACCTATCACTGGCAGGAGGACAAGGAAACAGAGCTTCTGGTGTGCCCGCCTCACGAGAAGCTGTACATTTCCTATCTGTGCGCTTTGATCGATTTCGCCAACGGGGAATACGGGAAGTATCAGAACAGCATGCAGATGTTTAACAGCGAGTTTTCAGAATTTATGAGGTGGTTCGCCGGCGCTTACCGGCCGGCGGACACCTGGATCGAGGAGGATGGACATGGGAAATTATCCTGAAAAATGGAAGGGTTACTATTTGACGGCCTATGGAATCGCAGTTAAACATGGATTTCAAGGCAGCGAAGAGGATTGGCTCCAGTACCTGAAGGCCGGGGAAATGGAGCTGAAGTATGAAGACGGGCTTTTGCAGTGGAAGACCAGCAAGGAAGCCGGGTGGCACACCTTGGAGGAGTTTTCTCTCTTGCAGGAGCAGCTGGAAGAAAGCGCACAGAAGGCAAGCACGGCGGCTGGAGCCGCCGTGCTTGCCGGGCAGGAAGCCCAGGCCGCTGGGCAAGAGGCGCAGACTGCGGCAGCTTCGGCAACGCGGGCCGCGGGACAGGCACTTGAGGCAAAGGCAGCTGCGGAGCAGGCGGCCGAAGCCGCTGAAAATACTGCGGAAGCCGTCGCCGAGAGCGCTTTGAACACGGCAAATACTGCCGCCCAAACTGCTGTGGACACAGCGAACGCCGCGGCGCAAAGCGCCTTAGATACCGCAAATTCCGCGGCCCAGACTGCTTTGGCCCAGGGCGAGTACGCGAAGGCCCAGGGGGACCGTGCGGCCCAGCTGGTGGATGAGATCGAAGAGACCGATGTGGGAGGCATGGCAGCGGACATTTTGGAGCTGCAAAGCGGGAAGGCGGACCTGGTGGAAGGCAAGGTCCCGGTAGGGCAGATCCCGGCGCTTGGCTACGACCCGGCGGGGAGCGCGGCTTCGGTTCAGGCAGGGCTTAGCGCACATCTGAACGACACCGATAATCCCCACGGCGTGACAGCAGCGCAGGTAGGCGTAACGGCAAAGCGTACCTGCCGGTTTGTGGTGGGGACCAGCACCAACGGCTGGACACAGGACGACTGCGATTATCTCTGTGACGGGGTGGACGATCAGGTGGAGATCCAGGCGGCGATTGATGCGCTGCCGGAGAGGGGGGGAGAGGTGGTGATATTGAGTGGGGTTTATAAAATTTCCAATCAAATTAACATTTCACTTGAATTGGCTCATGCACCTTGGTACAGAAGTGTTGTGATAAGAGGAGAAGGATTTCCAATACTTCAGAAAAACTATAATACATTATCTCAAGAAAACATGTACTTAATTAAATGTACATCGGGAAATACATCGGGTCACCGTGTTGTTATCGATAGCTTAGAACTTGATGGAAATCATTCTAATTTCAGCAACGGCTTTTCCTTCGGAATTTATAGTAAAATCTCACATAACTTGTCTTATCAAAATCAAAGTGTGAACATTATTCAAAATGTTCATTTACACAACTTTAGGAATTCGGGAATAGTTTCAAATGGTATTGTTGCAAACTGCTGGATTTCAAATATATCAGGTGCTGGAGTAGAAATAGATCAAGGAATTGTCTCAAATAATATATTTTCATATAATTCTGGTGTTGATGTTGTAGCAGACAATAGTGTAGTAATCGGAAATAGACACAGTTATGTAAAAGAATCACCATATGGAACGGGGATAAATGTAAGATCGGGGAATCTGATAATTGGAAATATGGTGTTTAATAAAGCATACGAAATTACAATGCCGTATACCTCTAAATACAATCTAGTAACTGGAAATTACTGCATCCTAACCGAAAATTCTCAAGGTAATTATTCTACCATAAACACTGCAGAAAGTTCCACTAACAACTTCATTTCCAATAATCTCTTAATTGGGAAAGATTATACCAATACCGCAGGACCAGGAAATATCTTCACTAATAATCAATATTTTTCATATGAAGAATGAGGTGAAAAAATGACTTATCCATTTTCCATGTACGGTAGAATCATTCAGGTATACCGGTATGAGGTGAGCTATCAGGAAGAACGGTTTTCCTCGTGGGAGACCGAAGAGGGTGGATTACCTACGGTAACCGAGGAACGAAAGGCGTACTTAAACACGCTGGATCAGGCTGAAGCTGTGGCGGCGGCTCATGAGGGGAGCACCCTCATTAAGCTTGACAGCAGCGCCTATGAATGGCTGGACGGGATCGAGGTCCCGGATGTGTCGGACACCTATTCGGAGGCAGTCAAGCTCTATGAGATGGGGAAGGAAGCCTATGAGAAGGAGAAAAACAAGCCCAGCGACAAGGAAGTCATTTCCATGCTGGAAACTCAGGTGACAGATTTGCAGATGGCTCTGTGCGATATGTATGAGACAATGGAGGTGACAACATGATCGTCAGAATTTATGCGGAGCTGATCCGGAAGGGAATGAAAACTCTTTCGGATGTGCCGGAGAAGCTGAGGGAAGCGGTAGAGAAAGAATTGAACAGTCAGAAAGCCGTGGGCAATGAGTAGCCTCCGGCTTTTTCTTTTGAGATTTTTATGGAGAAAGGAGGAAAAAGAGATGGCAATCGTTTACGCAACGCTGATTATCAAGGGAAAGAAAACCTTTGCAGAGGTTCCCGCAAAGCTCAGGGCGCAGGTAAAGGAGATCCTTGTGGATCTGGAGCTGGATCCTCTTGTGCAGGAGTAACGAGACGGGAAGAAAGGAAAATGGTACTGGGATGGAAAAATGTATTTTAAATCCGGAAATGGACTGTCTGGGGCTGATCGAGGCCAGAAGGCTCCAAAAGGATCTGGAAAAACACGAGGCTGAAACCGGGAAGAGCCTGACCAGACAGGGGGAGCGCATCGGGAATCTGGAGACCAGGATGGCGGTGAATGAGACCAATTATCTCAACATCATTGCCAAGCTGGACGATCTGATCACCAAGGTGGCGGCCATCGAATCGAAGCCCGCAAAGCGGTGGGAGAAGGTGACGGGGCAGGTCATCTCGGTTCTGGTGGCGGCGCTGCTGGGGTTCTTTCTGGCAAAGTTTGGGATAACGGTTTAGAAGAGAAAAGACCTTTGATCCCCTCGGGCGCTAGTAGGTTACGCCCTCTCAGGCGCTGCGCGCCAGCTCTCCTTAGAATCAAGGGCACAACCTCTCAGTCACGGCATAGCCGTGACAGCTCTCCTTACTCAGGAGAGCCAAGACCTTGATCCTGCTTTCCCCTTGGCTCCCCCCGGGGGGAGCTGTCGAGCGCAGCGAGACTGAGAGGGTATCTCTTGCCTACCTCTGACGAGGAATGAAAAAGGAGAGATCTCTAAAAGTTTTGTTTTTGCAAGGCCTTTGAAAAAGAAATGGGTTTTCGTTATCTCTCCCTCAGTCACGGCAAAGCCGTGACAGCGTCTCGGCTGCCGCCTCGGTTGCTGCATGCCAGTGGCATGCGTCCAGCAACGTTCTCGTTTGCCAACTCGGTCGATGCAGAACAAGCGCCACCGGCGCTTTGCACCCGGAGCGGAAGCGTAGAACAGTTCGTGGCAACGGTCTCGCCTGCCGGCTCGGGCGGGTCAGAACGATTGCCACCGGCAATCTTCCCCCCACCGGGACACGCTCTCTCGGCTGCCGCCTCGGTCGGCTCGCAGCTTGTGTCCCACTGGGACACGCTCACCCTCCTCAGAGGGAGCCAAGTCTAACAACTAATATCTAAAGGCTAACAACTACTATTGGGGAGCCAAGGGAAAAAAGGCAAACCGCAAAATTTCGGTAAAAAAAAGGAGGAAAACGTATTTTCAATACGTCTCGAATTTCACTTCCCGGCTCGAAGAGCCGCGATCCCGCACACGCGGGACCGTGAAATTTCGGTAAAAAAGGAGGAAAACGTATTTTCAATACGTCTCGAATTTTGCTTTGAGATTTGAAAAATCTCAATTTGCTGACGCAAACCGCAAAATTTCGGTAAAAAAAGGAGGAATGAAGATGTTCACGAAGAAATGGATGAAAGCGGCGGGGGTCCGGGCGCTGAAAACAGTGGCCCAGACGGCAGCGGCCACCATCGGGACCGGCGCACTGCTGACGGAGGTCAACTGGATCATGGTGGTGAGTGCTTCTGTGCTGGCGGGGGTTTTGTCGCTGCTGACAAGTATCGCCGGGCTACCGGAAATCAAGGAGGATTAACATGATGAAAATCAGAAAGCAGCTTTGCCCTGCGGACAGGTACTACCTGAAATGCCCCTATGAGAGAAAGGCCAGCCGGATCGTGGTACATAACACTGCAAACGACGCCCCGGCGATCAACGAGATCACCTATATGGTAAATAGCGATAACGAGGTGAGCTACCATTACGCTGTGGACGACAGAGAGGTCGTGCAGGGCTTGCCGCTGGACAGAAACGCCTGGGCTTCCGGCGACGGTCACGGCAAGGGGAATATGGAGGGAATCCATATTGAGATCTGCTGGTCTTTGTCCGGGGGAGAACGATTTTTAAAGGCTGAGAGAAACGCGGCCCAGCTTATCGTTTACCTGTTGAAGCAGTACGGCTGGGGAATCGACCGGGTGACGAAGCACCAGGACTATGACGGAAAATACTGCCCCCACAGAACCCTGGACCTGGGCTGGCAGCGGTTTTTGAATCTCATAAAAAAAGAAATGGAGGAGACGAGAGAGATGACGGAAGACAAGGTGAAAGAGCTTATCCGAAAGGAGATAGGGCTTTATCTAAGCACTTTGGAGAATAAAGAGGTTCCCGGCTGGGCGAAGGAAGCGATGGATCATGTGAGACGGGGAGGGATCCTCAAGGGAGATCAGAACGGCGGAATGAGGCCTGAAAGCTATCTCAAGAGAGATGAGTTTGCCCAGGCTCAGCTGAATCGGGATCACCGCTATCGAACCCTTCAGGACATCCCTCAATGGGCCGCAGAGGCGGTGGGAGAGCTGATCGACCGCGGGGTGATCTTGGGCGCGGGAGAAAAGGAGAAAGACAAGGTGGTTTTGAATATGAGCCAGAACCAGCTGCGCAGTCTTGTCTGGATGAAACGATATGTAGACCAGAGGGTTTCAGAAGAAAAGGAAAACCGATGAAGCCTGAGGAAAGGAGGAAAGAAAAATGCCGGGGAATTTTATGACGGCGGACACCTCCTTCCCCGATTTAAGCGGGAAAGGAGAGGTCAAGGAAAAGCTCAATGCCATTTCGGGATATCTCTACGTGCTTTTGGAGCAGCTGCGCTATACCCTGGGCAATTTGGGGGAAGAAAACTTTAATAAGACAGAGCTTGAAAACATCGGAAAAACCATCACGGAGCCTGTCAGTATCAAAATTCAGGAGACGGAGGAGGGGCTGACGGAACTGACGATGACGGTGGGAGGAATCGTTTCCCGGGTAGAGGATATGAGCGGCCGGTTTTCACAGGTGGAGCAGGATGTGAACGGGCTGAACATTCGGACGGCAGGCGGGACGACCTATATTTCCGGAAGCCACATAAAAACAGGGAGAATTCAAAGCCAGAACGGAATGAGCGAGATCGATTTGAATACCGGGATGGCGAAGCTTTCCGGGAGCTATCAGATCAATAATCCCGAAACGGCGGAAACGGTGGGCGGTATCAAATATGACACCAACGGAGAGGGGAGCGCTCAGGAAGCGAAGAACAGGATGTATCTCTACACGGACAGCGGATACGCCATGAAGCTGCAGGCGGCGGGAAACCTTTCTCTGGAGGGAAACGAGCTGATCTATATGAGGGGCGGACGAAGCATCGTGATCTCTGTGGGGGGAGTCCGGTGGAGGTTTTCCGCTGATGGGATCTACTGCAATGACCAGAAGGTCCTGACGCCTCCGTAATCGGGAACCCTGTAAACAGAAAGGAGGAAGGGACATGAGCGGATTGCCGAGGATGGCAAACGCGGACAATATCAGAAAGACCGTACAGGTGAAATTCCGAGGCTACGACCATAACGAAGGGGCGGGAAACGGAACACTTTGGGATATGGAAAACCTCACCGGAGACAATACTCCCCTGCTCAGCACGAGAAAGCCCAGATATCTGCTGGATACTCTGGAGCATCCGGGCGGGATATATGGCAGGGATGGCCTTTATTGGGCAGACAGCGGAGGATTTTACCGGAACGGAGAGAAAAAAGGGGATGTGACGCAGGGAGAGAAATTCTTTGTCTCTTTGGGGCCTTTTATCCTCATCTTTCCGGACAAAGCGTTTTACCACACGGAAACGGGTCAATTCGGAAGCTTGGAAGCTTCCTGGAGCGGGATCGCCTCCTTTGCGGATGGAACTTACGCCGGGGAAGAGGCCAAAGGGAACACCGTCAAAACCACGGGAGCTCCCTTTCCTTTTTCTGCGGGTGATGCGGTGAATCTTTCCGGGGGACCGGAGGGCACGGAAAAGACCGCCGTAATACGGGAGGTCTCTGAGGACAAGCGGGAGCTGCGCTTCTATGAAAACGCCTTTCCGGCAAGCGACTGGACAGGAGAGCTCTCTTTGAAGCGGGAGGTGCCTGAGATGGATTTCCTGTGCGAAAATGAGAACCGGCTATGGGGATGCAAGGGGAGCACCATCTATGCGAGCCGGTTGGGAGACCCCTTTAACTGGAATGTATTTGACGGGCTTTCCACAGACAGCTACGCGGTGGAGGTGGGAAGCCCCGGAGAATTTACCGGCTGCTGTGCCTATCTGGGATATCCTCTGTTTTTTAAGGAGGATCATATCTATAAGGTATATGGCAGCAAGCCCAGCAATTTCCAGGTAATGGGCAGCGCCAGCCTGGGAGTGGAGAAGGGCAGCGCAAGGAGTCTTGCCGTTGCGGGAGAACGGCTTTTTTATCTTTCCCGCGCCGGGGTGGTATCCTACGGGGGAGGAATGCCGGAAAATATTTCGGGCCCTTTGGGAAATATTCGCTATCGGGAAGGCGTGGGAGGCTCTGACGGGGAAAAGTACTACCTTTCCTTACTGGACGGGAAGGGAAAGAGGAGCCTGTTCGTATTTGATACCGGGTGCGGGCTTTGGCACCGGGAGGATCAGGCGGATGTTCTGGGGTTTGCCTTTACGGGAGAGCTTTATTTTTTAGAGCGAAGCGGAGAGCTTTGGCTTGGAGGAGACCCCAGAGAGATCCCCGAAGGCGCTGAAAAGGAGGAGCCGCTTCAAAGCTTCGGGGAGTTCGGGGATTTTATTGAAGACAGCCCTTACGGAAAGGGGATCTCCCGGCTGCAGCTTCGGGCGCAGCTGAGCGCAGGGGCGAAGCTTGCGGTAAAGCTGCAATTTGACAGTGACGGCGTATGGAGAAGGGCCGCGCTGCTGGAGGCAGGAAAGAAGAAAAGCTTTGTCGTCCCTGTGATTCCCCGCCGGTGCGACCACTGGCGGCTGCGGTTAGAGGGCGTTGGGGACTGGAAGCTTTTCTCTCTGAGCCGGGAATATTACAGCGGATCTGACCTGGATCTGTCTTTTGAGAGCGTATAAACGAAAAGAAAGGGGAGATAACATGTACAGCTACGATGATTTTCTCAGGGCCGCTGCCCAGGAGGGTTGGGGAGAAAACAATCATTTCTCTTCGGCGGACTGGAATTTAGCAAAAAAGAATCCGGATGCGGGCATGAGCCTGATCACGGCGAAGAAAAACTATTACAGTGCAAAGACGCCGGAGGAGCGGGCCAGGGCCAATCAGGAAGCGGAGAATATTCGTAAGCAATACGGAGGATACAAAGGGGGAAAATCGGGAGACGGATATATCTTGACAGATCCTTCGCCCAATGATTTTTCCATGGAAGAGAAGAAGCCGGAGTTTTCCTATGAGCATGAGACAGACCCGGTATATCAGGCTTATCAGAAGCAGTATGAGCGGGAGGGACGCAGGGCGCAGCAAAACGCACTGGGAGACGCCGCGGCGATGACGGGAGGGATTCCCTCTACCTATGCCGTTTCAGCGGCCACACAGGCGGGGGACTACTATGCTTCTCAGCTTTCCGACAAGATCCCGGAGCTTTATCAGGCGGCCTACAACCGGCATTTGCAGGATCTGAACCAATGGAACACAGACCGGAGCTTTCTTTACGGACAGCATATGGACGAGATCAATTCCCAGACGGCCGCTCGTCAGGAGGAGCTGCAAAACGCGCTGTACGGCGCGCAGTTCGGCGACTATTCCCGCTTACAGGAGCTGGGCTACAACACGGATAACGTGCCGGAGCAGTTCCAGAAGGATTATCAGTTGGCTCAGCTGGCGGCCTCCATGGGAGACAATTCCTATTTGCAGAATTTATTCGGGATCAAGCCGGTGAGCGACGCCAACGCTCAGATGCAGTATCAATTGGCAATGGCTCAGGCACAGCTGGGAGACTACAGCTATCTGGAACAGCTGATGGCAAAATATTTTCAATGAGGCTCCCTGAAAGGAGTATATGGCTTGGAAGAAGGGCGTTTCGGGGGATTTTCCGGGCGCCCTTTTTTTGTTTTTTGGGGGGTTGAGGGTGTGGTTTTTTGTGCCTGCTTATACGAGAAGGGGGCGAAGTTTATCCCCTCAGGCGCTACGCGCCAGCTCCCCTTGATAAAAACAAGGGGAGCCAAGGGAGGGGCAAGAAGGAAAGGCAACCCCTTGGCTCTCCCTCTTGGTAGTTGTTAGATATTAGATATTAGTCGTTAGAAAGAGCCTTGGCTCCCCCTTTGGGGGAGCTGTCACCGAAGGTGACTGAGAGGGGTGAGCGCGTCCCGGTGGGACGCTGGTGCGAACTGGTCTCCGCTGTCGCTCCGGTCGTTGCTGAACGCATGCCACTGGCATGCAGCAACCGAGGCGGTAGCCGAGAGAGCGCCCTTTCTAAATCACTAACGACTAAAAACTAACAACCAAAAGGCCTCCCTCTCCGTCGCGGCAGAGCCGCGCCACCTCTCCCAAAGGGAGAGGCAAGAAGGAGAATCGGAGGAGGCAGGGTGGGGAGCAAGGGGAGGCAAGAGGGAGAGTTTAGGGGGAGGCAAGGGGGGGTAAAGGGCGGAAGTCGGGGGCGTTAGGGGGCAGAAAGGGATGATTTCAGTGCAAAATGATGAAATTTTCCCGCTTGGAAATGGACGATATGCTAAAATAGAAAAAAATTTAAAAATTTGCTTTCCAAGACTTGAAAAATGAACAGGAAATGCTAAAATAAGGATGAGCCGAAGGGAGGACCTCTTGGCTGGTTTATACAGCGCCTCGAGGAGGTGCCGGAAGGAGAGAATCCCAAGGGATAAAGGAAGCATATGGAAAAGAAAAAGCAGGAAAAGAGCCTCGGCTACCGGATCACGACCGTGATCGGCATTGTGCTGTGCGTGATATTCATTCCGCTGATCCTTTTGAATACTGTGCTGATCGTGCGGTCTTTTACAGATAAGGACCATATCGCTTCCGTATTCGGAATCGCGCCGGTCATCGTGCTTTCCGGCTCTATGGAGCCCACCTTCAGCGCGGGGGATATGATTTTCGTTCAGAAGACGGACCCCGCCACCCTTCAGGAGGGAGACGTGATCTGCTACCTTCCCGAGGAGAGCGAGGGCGCTACCGCTGTTACCCATAGAATTATGGAGGTTCAGCAGCAGGACGGAGAGCGGGTATTTATCACAAAAGGCGACTTCAACACGGTGGAGGACCGGTATCCCGTGAAGGAAAGCCAGGTCCAGGGCAAGTATATGGAGGACTGGGTGATCGCCGGGCTGGGGAATGTGGCAGTGTTTTTGCAGTCTCCGCTGGGCATGGTGATCTTCATCGCGTGCCCGGTGGCTTTGTTCCTCTTATGGGATCTGCTTCGCAGAGCGCTGGAGAACCGAAAGCGCGGCGGAGAGACCGCGAAGCTTCAGGCGGAGCTTGCGCGGCTGCGTGCCCAGGTGGGCGAGCAGGAGAAGGACAATTTAGAATAACGGTTGTCAAGGCAGGAAGCTGCCAAACGGTGAAACAGTGTTTTTTGACCGAAGGGCGGCGACGGCCTTTACATACAGACCTTTCAAGGTATTATAACATTATGGAGGAATTATTATGAAGAAGAACAGCGTTTTGCTGCGCGTAGGCGTGGCGGCAATGGTTCTCACACTGGCAACTACCAGCTTGATGTCAGGTACCTTGGCGAAGTATACCAGTGAAGGATTCGGCGTAGGAAAGGCTGTCGTAGCCAAATGGAATCCACAGCTGAGTATTGCGAGTGCTAATGCGACTGGTACGACGCAGGAAACCGCAATTACGTTTAATTTGAAGGATACCGCCAATACGAATGTTGCAGAAAATAAAATAGCTCCGGGTACAAAAGGGTCTATTCCCATTGTTGTGGATTTGGGTGGTAGCGAAGTCAACTGTAAATATGAGATTTTTATTAGCAGTAAGGGTGGAGAAGGTGCCGTTGCGAATTTAACCTCTGCCCCGCTCAAATTCGAACTCGTTGATGGTTCTAAGCGGGACCTGCTCACTTTTAGTGAGACGAATGCCGCTAAATCCGGTGAGTTGAAGATGGTCGCAGATGGCACTACAACCTTTAGTAAGAAAAATTATACTTTGGAATGGGAGTGGCCTTATACCAGTACTGATAGCGATATAGCTGATAATGCTGCCGGTGCAGCAGCTGCAGCAACTGCAACTGAGGCTGCGGCATCTATTGAATACACGGTACGTGTTGTCTTGACGCAGCTCGAAAGACCAGCATCAGCGGGATAAACATAAGTTTATAAAAGAAGCTTTATTTCAAAAGTTTCCTTTTGACGACTGAGGTATTCACCGATTATAAAAGAAAATACGCCGATGGCGGAGGCCCCCGGCAAAGGGATTCAGCCAGCCCTTTGCCGGGGCTTTTTCTTGAGGAAAGGAGGGAAATGCGGTGGAAAATGAGAACGGAGCAAATGCCGGTTCGACTTCGGCGGGCCGGTTTTCCTTTTTCAGGGGCCGCTTTCTCTCCCCTTTTCTTTTTCTGGTGATGATGGGGTTTTCCGTGACCACCGGGATCCTGGGCTATCAGCTGGGGAAAAACGGAAGCGGAAGCAGCGGAGAGCTGCTGGACACCATTGTGCTTTCCTCCAAGGGCGTGAACGAGGTCGCCCATTTTCTTTCCGGAAGGCTCCAGCGAGAGGGAGAGGCCTCCCCGAAGGGGCTGGAAGCGCGGCTTCAGGGAACGCAGCGCAGCTGCAAAACGGACGACCGAGGAAGCTTTTACTTTTCCAGAGTGGGAAGCGGGTCTTATATTTTGGAGGTGCTGGAGGGGGAGAACTCTCTGGGAACGACCCCCTTCTCCCTGTATTTTACCGGGGATGAGATCCGCATCGAGCAGACAGAGGACGGGGAAATGATCTTCTATCTGCCGGAGGATGTGCGGCTATTTGAGATTGCTTTCTTTCTTTCTGAGGACGGAACTTTGGAGATTCAATTGGAGAACTGCTATTTTGTCACCGCCGATGGGGAGATGACAGACCTGGAGGGGGTGTCCGTCTCGACGGGAGACGGCGTTACCGCTGTGACGCCATCCGGGAATATCGCCGCGGGAGACCGGGTGATCCTGCCGGGGCCGCAGGTGGTCATCTATCACGATGAAGAGGTCCCCCTTGCCGCCTTTGCGGACGAGGATGGGGAAATCGAGACCGGTGAGGATGGGTCTGTAACCGTTGGGGGAGATACGACGGTCACCCCGGACGGGGATGTGGTGCCCCCGGAGGATCCGGACGGAGGAGAAGAGCCTCCTGTGGTGGTGGAAGACGGGGAGGTCACCCCCTTCGCGGACGCGGCCAAGCCTTCTGTTCCCACCGTGTTCAACGTGCCCTACCGCAGGCCTGTGGCGCCTGCACCTACCTGGGCCCCGGCCTCGACGGAAACGCCGGGGGAAAGCTCTGGACCGGAGGTTTCCGGTGGAGAAAGCTCGGGGAGCACAAGCTCCGGCGGAACAAGTTCCGGAGAAGGGAGCTCCTCACAGCCCGGCGGAGAGGGAGAGAGCTCCGGTATGCCGGAGGTCACGCCCACTCCCACACCTACGCCCAAGGGTATGGAGATCTGGGATAAGGAAAGCATGATCAGCTGGGAGCAGCAGTCCGCCATCGATCTGTTTCGCAGGAGAACGGACGGGCTGAACCTGGGAGAGGAGGACGGAAAGCCTCTGATCGCCCCGGGGTCTTCCGGGTACTACGATTTCAAGCTGAAAAATCCCGATGAGTTCGACATCTATTTCCGCGTGAAGGCGGAGGAGCTTTCCTTCCATCTGCCTATCCTTTATTCCGTGAAAAATCTGGAGACGGGAGAATATTATCTCTTCCAGTCGAAGACCGGGTATGAGGGCAAGGCGGCAGGGGCCATCAGCACATCCAATGTCAAGCTTCCCGCCGGGCAGGAAATGTGCTGCAGGCTGGAATGGGAGTGGCAGTACGAGGACTGGTATGTGCCGGAGAAGGACGACGCTATAGACACCTCGGCGGCACAGGCAGAGGACCGCACATATCTTCTGGCTCTGCATATTTTTGCCGAGCAGATAGACCCTGACAAGGTGGATCATCCGGACGGAGACACCAAGTATCCTGGAAAACGATAGGCAGAGCGAGGATAAAACCATGAAACTGCTCCGGAAGCTTCTGTACAGCTTTTTTGCTGTTCTTTTCAGCGCTGTGATCATTATGAACCTCTGGCTTTTAGCGGATCAAAGGCTTTTGGGGCATAACCCGCCGAAGTTTTTCGGATACGCGCCGCTGGTGGTAGCTTCGGGAAGCATGGAGCCCAGACTTTCGGTGGGGGACCTGATCTTTGTAAAGGAGAAGGAAGGCTACGCCTCCGGGGATATCATCACCTTTTTTGACCAGGAGGGCGCTTTGGTAACTCACCGCATTACAGGTGAGGAGCAGGGAGCTTTCCGCACGCGGGGAGACTACAACAACACGGAGGACAAGGCGACTGTGACCCGGGAACAGATCGTGGGGGCGCTGGTCGTTCGGATTCCGGGGGTGGGGAAGATCTCCGCGTTTCTTCGGGAGCCGGTGGGACTTTTCCTGTTGGTGGCGGCCGGATTTCTGCTGATCGAGGTCCCTCTCTGGCTGGAGGGAAGAAAAAAAAGAGCAAAGGGGAGGGAGAAAGCCGGTGGAAACGAGAAGTCCTGAGGAGACAGAAAGTTCCCCAGAGGAAAGGATCGCAGAGCTTCAGGAGGCTTTGCAGGTGCGAAACTCCCGGAAAAGACGGCCCCGCAGATTTTTGCGCTATCTTTTATACCTGGCTCTTTTAAGCACGGTAGTTTCCTCCTTTACCATGGCCCGGTATGTGAGCAAGGGAACGGCAGTGGCGGAGGCAAGAGTCGCGGCGCTGGTGAGCAATGTCCAGGTGAAATTTGAGCAGAACCTGGAGAACCTTTTGCCGGGACAGGTGACAGAGTTTTCCTTTATTGTGGCCAATTTTGACGGGGACCGGGTGTGCGACACGGATATGGATTACCAGATCCAGGTGACCAGCACTAAAAATCTTCCTCTCACCTTTGAGTTAATTCCGGACGAAAAGCCTTCGACAGAAGGAGGCTATAACGCTCTCACCGGGCCTTTGACAGACGGAAAGGCAGTGGGGGGAAAGCTTCCCCATTCCGGGACCGGAAAGGTATCTCATGTATACAAGCTCAAAATCACCTGGCCGGAAACGGAGACGGATGCCGCATACAGCGGGAAGGTGGATCTGGTGACGGTTTCCGTTTCATCGCAGCAGGTCAAGGGATAAAGAGAGAAGAGCCAAAAGGCAGGTGAGCTTTTTGCGGAGGACACGAGTGAAAAACAGGAAAAGAAGGCCTTCCCTTCTGGCAGCGTTGTGCACTTTGACGCTGTTTACCTTGCTGTTCTCTGTGATCGGCATGACCTGGGCAAAATACACGGCCTCCTCCAGCAATCCCGGGCAGGCCAGCGCGAAGCCTTTCTATTTTTCCAGCGACAAGCTTTCCCCGGAGGGGACGGCAGTCTGCTGCCCGGTAGAGATCCCCGAGGGAGAGACAAGCGGCGCGTTTTCCTTTGTTCTGAGAAACTATGAAGACGATATGCGAATCACCAATGACGAGATCCGCTATTCTGCCACGCTTACTCCGGCCTCTGGAGAGGCGAGAACGGTGATAGAGGAGACGACGCTTCCAAGCGCGGACGCAGCGCAGGACACGACGGTGCAGGTAACTGTGCAGAGATCTGACTTTATAAAAGACGGTACGGCAGACACGGCAGTCCTCACTGTGACCACCTCGAAGCCATATAAAAAGACGCTGTCTGTTATGCTGGCCCTTTCTCAGGTTTCCGGCGCGGTCAGCTGGGAGGTTTCAAACGAAGCGGGCGCGGTGCTTCTGACTTTACAGGGCGGGGCGGGAGAGCAGGTGACGGTGACCTGGCCGGACGGCCTTGTGCCGGACCCCACAAACCCGGTTTTTTCCGGGGCAGAAGCCTCGGGGCGGCAGATCAGCTTCCGGGCGGAAGGCGGGGAAACCTATTCCCTAACCTTTCTCAAGACAAAGGAAAACGCCGCTTTCGAGAAGGGGAATTTTGCTGTGTCAACACAGTAAGATGAGGAGCGACTGAAAAACCTTGAAAGGAGGCATCGGCTTGGCAGTACAAAAAGCGGGAAAGAGCAAAAAAAAGCGGTCGCAAAGATGGATCAGCTTCCTGCTGGCGGCGGCGATGGTCACCACCTTTTTCGGTGTGGGCCAGATCACGGTATCTGCCAGCGAGCCTCAGTGGAGCTTTGCGATCGGCGTCAACGAGGGCAGCGTGACGGCGGAGCTTTCGGAAGAGGGAAAGCTCACCATCTCCGGAGCGGGAGAGATCAAAGATTTCACGCCGGAGACCGCGCCCTTTGAGGCGATCCGAGAGCAGATCACCAGCGTGGAGATCCAGGGAGGGGTCGTGTCCATCGGAGACTGCCTCTTTTATAACTGTGGGAATATCGGGGGCGTGTTGGAGCTGCCCTCGGGCCTGGTGCGCATTGGAAGCAAGGCCTTCTCCGGGGATTCCAGAGAGCTGGCTGCGAAGCCGGACTTAGTGATCAACCGGTTCCAGGAGGCGGTGGTGACTGTACTGAAAGAGGAGGGCTCCTCCGAAGAGAGCTCTGCTCTTGAAAGCGGCGAAAGCGAGACCTCTGTCCTTTCTGAAGCTTCGGGAGAAGAGGGCGCCGGCTCAGAGCCGGAAAGTGGGGGGCAGGAAAGCGCTGTGGATCCTTCTGCTTCTTCGGAGCCCGAGCATAAATACGAGCTTCAAACCCTGACGCAACAGCAGATTGGGGAGGAGATCTTTTTCCCCAGAGAAACGGGCAGCGCGGCGGCCTTTTTCTGTGAAGAGAGCAATTTATCCTTCCAAAGCGCCATGGAGTCGGCAGGCTTTTCCAAGGCCCAGCGCCTGACTCAGATATCTTTTGAAAACGGGGAAACGGTTTTGCAAAAGACAATGGCGGTGGTGGACGGGAAGGTGGCGCTGCCGAAGGCGCTGCCGGAATTTACCGCCCCGGAGGGTGACGAGCTTTCCTCCTATGAGTTTGCCGGATGGACCGAGGCCCAGGATCCGCCCTACGCGGCGTGGGCGCCCGGCACAGCCTATGAAGCGGGAGACCGGGAGGACCTCTATTTCCTCAGCTACTGGAAACGGCTGCCAAAAAAAGAGCTCATCGTCAAGCGGGAGAGCGGGAAAATACAGCTTTCCCTGCCGGAGTTTGAGGGGTGGGCCTTTGTTTCGGTGACCTGGCAGCAGGCTACCTTTTCCTCAGAACAAGAGCTGCCCATCAACAGCAACGCCCTTTCCTGGGAGACCCTTTCGGGGGAGAAGGGAAAAAGCTTCCAAACGCTGCTGCCCAAAACGGGGGAAGAGCTGGTGTTTCGCAGTACGGCCACATTCCAAAAGGGTGAGGAACAGCTTTCTCTGACCTTTTCTCCCGTGACCGGGATCGAGCGGAAAGCGTCCGCTGCCTTAACGGCGCAGCGGACAGTTTCCGGCCAGGCGGCGATCACGGGAGGAAAGCAGTTTGGAAGCTTTGAGGCAAATGAAGCCGCTATCCCCTGCAAGGGAGCGCTGAGCGCGCGGTTTTTTGCGGCGGACCAGGAGGAAAACCTGGGCCTGCGCCTGACTTCCACAGAGGGCGCGGCTGTGAACATTCCGGCGGGAGCAAAAGTGTTGCTGGCGGACAGGACCAATAAGGAAGCGATCCGCTATTATACCTGCGCGGTTTCCGGGGAAAGCAATTTCCTGCCTCTTACCTCCTTGCACTCTGTAGACGGCGCAGAGGCATTCCCAGCTAAGATCCAGGGGAGCAAGGAGCTTTTGGCGGTGTTCGACTTTTCCTACAGCTCCGGCGGACTTCCCGCAGGAAGCTATAAGCTGGCCCTGTGTACCCAGGAAGCGAGCACCGTGACCCAGAAGGCTGCTTTCACGGCGGCAGAAGCGGGGTCGCCCGGCGTTGGGCTTACGGTCTCCTACGCGGATTCCGTGCTTTCGGCCGAGGTGAACATCACGCTGCCCGGGGGAGACCCAAACTATGCCCGGGGCGGGCGGCTGAGACTGTTTTTGAAGGATACCGGCGGGCAGAAGCTCCCCTTCCCGAAGGAGACGGTGATCAGTGAAGAGGCCTTCCGAAACGGTGACGGCAGCCTTTCCTTCGCCGCCCTTTCCGAAGGAACGAAAACGCTGACCTTTGACCTTTCCGGGGCCACGGCAGAGGAGCTTCCCGATGGAGAGTATACGCTTTGGGCCGAGCTTCGGCCGGAGCCCAGTCTTCAGCTGGGAGCATCGTCTTCTTCCGAAAAAGCCAGCGGAGCATGGACCTTCGCCAGGTCAGGCAGCGAGACGCCCAGGGCCATTCTGCCTACAGTGGTGGATGGATCCAGCAGGATCCTGGATGTGTCTGAGGGGCCGGGAGAGATCAAGTTCCGGGTCTCCTTTAAAAAGGGAGAAGCGGATGTGCTTTCGGCGGTGCTTTATGAAAAGACCGGGAAGACGCCTTATGATGACAGCTATCAGGAGTTCGGCAGCGGAGTGGAATGGATCGCTGTCGGCTATGAGGGGCCGGATCAGGCGCTGGTGACGGTGACCATCCCCCAGGGTACGAAGAGCGGGACTTATCAGGTGCGTTTCAGCATCCAGAGCGCCCAAGGAGAGGTTTTCCGGAAGGAGTCTCTTGATTTCATACTCAAATGACGGGAAAGCCCTTTTCTTCCGAAATTTGTGGAAATCGCCTATAACAAAAGAAGTGGGAAATATGATAAAATAGCAGTAGCTAAGGCTACTGCTATTCTGGAAGAACCCCTCAGCCTGTGAAACAGGCTGCTTTTGCCGGGGCAAAAGATCGGGCTTCTTCAAAGCAGATTTGTTTGATGAAAAATAACAGCAGCTAAGGCTACTGTTATTGCGGATGGCGCTTTCAGCGCTTACAATAAAATAGCAGTAGCTAAGGCTACTGCTATTCTGGAAGAACCCCTCAGCCTGCGAAACAGGCTGCTTTTGCCGGGGCAAAAGATCGGGCTTCTTCAAAGCAGATTTGTTTGATGAAAAATAACAGCAGCTAAGGCTACTGTTATTGCGGATGGCGCTTTCAGCGCTTACAATAAAATAGCAGCAGCTAGAGCTACTGCTATTCTGGAAGAACCCCTAACCTGCGAGGCAGTTCTCTTTTCCTTGCGGAAAAGCACCGGGCTTCTTCAAAGTAGATGGCGCTTTCAGCGCTTACAATAAAATAAAGATAAAAAACGACTGTGGTTTGCCCCGGCGCTGCGCACTTCGTCAGGGCAGGCCGCATGTTTTTTAAACAGGATGATCCTGACAGGAAAAGACCGGCGGCTGGGCCGGGGAAAGAAAAGAGGGGGGCGGAACATGTTTGTTGCGGGAGACACGGTGCTGTACGGTTCAGAGGGCGTATGCCGTCTGGAGGGAAGCACCGAGCGAGAAGTAGGCGGGAAAACGCGGGAATACTATGTGTTGAAGCCGGTTTACCGAAAGGACTCCACTGTGTTTGTGCCTAAGGAAAACGAAAAGCTGACAGGGAAAATGAAACGGATCCTGTCGCCCGAGGAGACAGAGAAGCTGTTGGAGGAGATCCCCGGGGAAGAGGCTTTGTGGATCGCCGAGGAGAGCGAGAGAAAGGCGAAATTCAGCGAGATCCTGGCCGGAGGAGACCGAAGAGAGCTGGTGCGGGTAATCAAGGGGCTTTACCTTTGGAAGAGGAAGCAGGCGCAAGAGGGAAAAAAGTTTCACATCTCTGACGAGCGCTTTCTGAAGGAAGCGCAGGAACGGCTTCACGGGGAGCTGGCTTTGGTGCTGGGGATCAGGCCGGATCAGGTCGGGGCGTTTATTTCCCAGCGGATCAGGAAGCAGGAAGAAGAGCGGAAGGCAGAAAGCGGGGACTGAGGCTTCTCACACTATTTTCCGCCGGAATCAAAAAAATGAGGGAGACTGCCTATGGAGCCTCTGAAAAAATACAAAAAGGAATTTCCCTATTCCTACACGCTGGGGCCCTTTCCCACCTTTGAGCTGCTGCACTCTCATCCCAAGGAGGCGCAGGCTGTCTATTACAGCGAGGGATTCCGGGAGCAGGAGAAGCTTCTTTCCCTTTGCAGGGAAAAGGGAGTGCCGTGTTTCCTAGGAGAGCGGGTGCTGGAACGGATCGCCCAGAAAGAGGTGTGCTACGCGGCCGGCGTGTTCCGAAAATATGAGGGCAAGCTCCAGGAGCGCAGGCCCCACATCGCCCTGGTACACCCCTCGGACATGGGAAATCTGGGCACGATCTTACGCACCATCCTGGCCTTTGGCATACATGACCTTGCAATCATCGGCACAGGGGCGGACATCTGGAACCCCAAAACCGTGAGGGCGTCTATGGGCGCTTTATTCCACATAGAAGTGGAGCAGTTTGAAGATTTCCCGTCTTATTTGAAGCAATATGGGGAAAAGCGGGAAATTTTTCCTTTTATGCTGGACGGGGGCACGGTGCTTACGCCGGAAAGCTGCCCCAGGACAGAATGTTATACGCTGGTATTCGGCAACGAGGCTTCCGGATTGCCCTGTGAATTTCAGGCCTATGGACAAAGCCTGTTTATCCCCCAAAGTGACGCGGTGGATTCTCTGAATCTGGCTGTATCGGTGGCGATCGGCTCCTATCTGTTTACTCAGAAAAATGGGAGGTAAGACATGCAGATCGCTGTATTGGCTGATATTCATGGAAATTTTCCGGCGCTGAGAGCCTGTCTGGAGCTTGCAAAGGCAAAAGGAATTGAAAAGTACCTGTTTCTGGGGGATTATATTACCGATCATGTTTTTCCAAAACAGATCATGGAGCTGCTTTACGAGATGCAGGAGCAGTTTGACTGCCGGTTCATCCGGGGAAACCGGGAAGAATATATGATCAATTACCGGGCCGGAAAAGAAACGGGCTGGAAGGATGGCTCTGCTCAAGGAGCCTTGCTTTACACCTATGAAAACCTTACCGGGAGGGATATCGACTGGTTTGAAGCCATGGATATTTCCGGCGTTTGGGAATGGGAGGATCTGCCGCCTATCGCCTATTGCCATGGCGCTCCGGACAGGGTGAAAGGAATAGGCTCAAAGCTGCCGGGAGACGCCGGTACGCTGAAGCTGCTCCAGCAGCTTTCCGGGCCGATACTGGTAAGAGGACATAATCACCGGCAATGGAGTTTTTCTTCCGACGGCAAAAAAATCGTCTCGGCGGGTTCGGTAGGTATCGGGATCGACGGCGTACCCAAAACGGCGATGATGGCCCTGCTTCATTGGGAAGCCGGAGAGTGGAGAGAGGAACTATTGAGGGTTCCCTATGACTGGCAGGAAACGCTTCGGGCTTTGGAAGTCTCCGGCCTGGAAAAGCGGGCGCCGGCGTGGGCTGTTATGCTCAGGGACAACGTGCTGACAGGCTCTAATCATTTTACGAAAGTGCCGAATCGAGCTCAGGCACTTTACCGCATGGAATCCGGGAAAGAGGTCCCCTGGGCGCAAGTGCCGGAGGAATACTGGGAAAGGGCTCTTTTTGAGGCGGGCTTGAAATAAGGAGGAGCGATATGTGGCTTTGGATCCTTTTGGGAGTGGTGGTGTTGGCGGCCCTTGTGGTGACAGGGGCTACCTTTTACTTCTTTCGCTTCTCCATTCTCCGCTTCAAGCATGAGCGCACAGACCGGCAGTATGAGGAGAAGGACTCTATCTGGCACCCCTACCGGGAGCGGATGGAGGAAGCCCAGACATGGATCCGGGAGCACACGGCGGAGCTGGCGGAGATGCTCTCCTTTGACGGGCTGCGTCTTCGCGCCTTATATCTTCCGGCAGAAGAAGAGCGTCCCCGGGGAACGATCATCGCCTTTCACGGTTACCGCTCTCTTGCCACCATTGATTTTGCGCTGGAGGCCAGGTTCTTTCACGAGCAGGGCTATCAGCTTCTGCTCCCCTATCAGCGCTCTCACGGGGAGAGCGAGGGGAAGTACATCACCTACGGGGTGAAGGAGCAGTATGACTGTCAGGATTGGGCCAGGTATGTAAGGGATCGGTTCGGCGTGCAGATGGACATTTTCCTTTCTGGTATCTCAATGGGAGCCTCCACGGTGCTGATGGCGTCAGGTCTGACGCTTCCGAAAAATGTGCGGGGGATCATCGCGGACTGCGGTTTTACCTCCCCCTGGGAGATCATGAAGCATGTGTCACGGAGAGATTTTAAGCTGCCATCGTTTCCCCTGCTCCACCTTTTAGATCTCCTCACAAGGCTTCGGGCAGGGTTTTCTCTCAAAGAGGCAGACACCTGCAAAGCGCTGCGGGAAAACAGGCTTCCCGTTTTGTTCCTCCACGGAGAGGAGGACGATTTTGTGCCCCTTTCCATGACCCGGCAAAACTTTTCTGCCTGCCGGGCGGAAAAGGATGTGTTTCTGGTCAAAAAAGCGGGGCACGCCCAAAGCTTCGCTATGGATACACAGGGCTGTCAAGAGCAGATAGCGCAGTTCCTGCAAAAGTACGGGACAGCGGCAACTCATAATGAACTGCTGTAGTATCCTTTTTCCGGGAAGCAGTTGAAAAAAGACAAAGGGCATGATAAGATAGGGTCATTCGGCCTGAAAGCGGCGTAAGCGGACGGATTTGCTTTCGCTGTTTTTTGCGCGGGGTATTTTGGCCCGGCGGGGCTGCTTCTGCTGTGAGAAAAGAAGAAGCGGCTTCTTGCCTTTTATCAGCTTTTTAAAACAATGGAAAAGGAGCGTGGATATGGCCCAGCGGATTCGGGATATGACCCAGGGGTCGCCCCTGCGGCTGATCTTTGCCTTTGCGCTGCCCCTGATGGCAGGAAATGTGTTCCAGCAGCTGTATACCATTGTGGATACTGCTGTAGTGGGACAGGTCATGGGGGTCAAGGCGCTGGCGGCTTTGGGAGCGGCCGATTGGCTCAACTGGATGATGGTGGGGATCATCCAGGGACTCACTCAGGGCTTTTCGATCTTGATGGCGCAATACTTCGGCGCGAAGGATCACAGAAGTCTTTCCCGCTCTATCGGAGCTTCTGTGACCCTGTGCGGGATCTCTGCTTTGGTTTTATTGGTTTTGGGACAATTGGCGGCAAAGCCGGTATTGCAGATCTCAAACACGCCCTCCGGCATCATCCATATCTCGCTTCTCTATCTGCGAATCGTTTTTGGCGGGATCCCCGTGGTGATGATCTATAATCTGCTGGCTTCCATTTTGCGGGCGCTGGGGGACAGCAAAACGCCGCTTTACGCCATGATCCTGGCGTCGCTTGTAAACGTGGCGCTGGATCTGCTGTTTGTCATGGCCTTTCACTGGGGGGTGGCGGGAGCGGCTGCGGCCACCGTGATCGCCCAGGTGTTTTCCGGAATTTATTGCTTCTGCAATATCCGGAAGATCGCCATCATTGAGTTGAAAAGGGAAGATTTCACGCTCAAGGGGAAGCTGACAGGAAGCCTTTTGAAGCTCAGCTCTCCCATAGCTTTGCAGAACGCGATCATCTCTGTTGGCGGCATCGTGGTGCAGGGAGTCGTCAACCGGTACGGTACGCTGTTTATCGCCGGATTTACCGCCACCAATAAGCTTTACGGCCTTTTGGAGATCGCCGCCACCTCTTATGGCTATGCGATGACCTCCTATGTAGGGCAGAATCTGGGGGCTAAACTCATCGACAGGATCAAAAAGGGGATGCGCTCCGCTGCGGTGGTGGCGTTGATCACCAGCGCGGTGATTTCCGCCGCCATGCTGTTGTCCGGCAAGCTGTTTTTGAGGCTCTTTATCTCCGGAACTCCGGAGGAGTTTGACGGAGCCATGAAGATCGCCTATCACTATCTCTCCATTATGGCGGTCTGCCTGCCCATTCTTTATATGCTGCATATTTATCGTTCTGCTCTGATGGGGCTGGGGGATACGGTGGTGCCTATGCTTTCCGGCTTCGCGGAAATGGCGGTGCGCATGGCGGTAGCCATGCTGCTGCCGCTTTTGATGGGCCGGGAAGGGATCTATTACGCGGAGGTGGGCGCGTGGACGGCCGCCGCCCTTTTACTGGTCACCGCCTATTTTGTCAGGATCCATATCATCTCCCGGCGAAGCCCTGAAAAGGAACAGGACCGGGGAAAAGAACATACGCAAGGAAAGGATCAGAAGGCCTCTTTTTAAAAGGGCCCGGTGGCTTTTATGACACGGGAAAAACTTGAGGGAAACAGCATTACGCAGGGCGTGATCTGGAAACAGCTGCTGCTGTTTTTCTTTCCCATTTTGATCGGCACCTTTTTCCAGCAGCTTTATAACACCGTGGACACGGTGATCGTGGGGCAGTATGTGGGAAAAGAGGCGGTAGCCGCGGTGGGCTCCACCAGCACGCTTCTGAATCTGCTGGTAGGGTTCTTTGTGGGAGTCTCTTCCGGCGCCACGGTGATCATTTCCCAGTTTTTCGGGGCGGCGGATCGGGAGAACGTATCAAAGGCAGTCCATACCTCCATCGCCTTGGCCCTGACAGGCGGAGGGATCATTATGGCGGTGGGGCTTCTCACCAGCCGGGCCTCTCTTACCTGGATGGGTGTGCCCACACAGATCATCGACGATGCCGTGCTGTATCTCAACATCTATTACGCCGGGATCCTCACCTGCATGATCTACAATGTGGGCACCGGGATCCTCAGGGCCATCGGAGACTCCCGAATGCCCCTGTATATCCTGATTGCCTGCTGCCTGGTCAATATCCTGCTGGACCTTCTGTTCGTGGTGGCGTTTCACTGGGATGTGATGGGGGTGGCGCTGGCCACCGTGCTTTCTCAGACGGTGAGCGCGGCTTTGATCCTGATCCGTCTGATGTGTACCAAGGAGTCTTACCGGGTGGAATGGAGGAAGATCCGGTTCCATAAAGACATTTTAAAAAATGTGATCCGAATCGGCCTTCCGGCCGGGCTGCAGTCTGTGATGTATTCCGTTTCCAACCTCCTGATCCAGGCCAGCATCAATTCCTTCGGTACAGACGCCATCGCGGCCTGGGCGGCTATTGGAAAAATCGACGGCTTCATCTGGATGGTGATGAACGCTTTCGGTATTTCCGTGACCACCTTTGTGGGACAGAATTTCGGCGCCCGGCAGCTTCAGCGGGTAAAGAAAAGCGTGAAGATCTGCCTTGGAATGGCGTTGGGGGTCACCATCACCCTCTCTCTGGTCCTGATCCTGTTTAAAGCGCCGCTGCTGCGGTTCTTCATCGATGACGATACCGTGGTGAGGCTGGGCTCCAATTTCTTCCGCGTTCTGGCGCCCTCCTATTTCACCTTTGTCTTTGTGGAGATCCTGTCCGGCGCGATCCGTGGGGCGGGGGAAGCCCTGCAGCCCATGCTGATCACCTGCTTCGGTGTGTGCGGGCTGAGGATCCTGTGGATCCTGATCGCGGTGCCCCTGTGGCATACCATGGAGATGGTGGCCATGAATTACCCTGTGACCTGGGTGATCACGGCTGTGGTGTTCATTGTGTACTATTTCCGTATGAACTGGCTGAAGCGCTGTATAAAGCGAAGCGGTTTTCAGGAGGCGGAATAAGAGGGCGAAGATCGTTTCGCCTTACGATCAAAAGGGCAGGGCAAACTTCAATGGTTTGCCCTGCCCTTTTGTAATTTACGAAGCGTTCAGCCCTTGTGCATCCGATAAAGGACAGCTGCCATTTGCCCTCTTGTAGAGGCGGATGAAGGACGAAAAGACGTTTTTGTCGTCCCGGTGACAATGCTGTGCTGTACTGCCCACAAAACGGCGCCGCGGTAATAGGCGGTCTCGGGGACATCCGTAAAGGGCAGGGCGCCCGAGGCTTCAGGAGCTCCGGCCCATCGGTGAAGAAAGACGACCATTTCCCCCCTGGTGCAGGGCTTATTCGGCGCAAAGGCTGTTTTACTGACACCTTTTGTGATCCTGTTTTCCACCGCCCACAAGACGGCGCGGTAATAATAGGAACCGGCGGATACATCGGTAAAGGCGCAGCGGGCGCTGAGAGGCTCCGGGCATCCGGCAGCCCGCCACAGAAAGACGGCCATCTGTGCGCGGGTACAGGGAGAATGGGGAGAAAAAGCGGCGGGGCTGGTGCCGGTGGTAATTCCGGCTTCCACCGCCCAGGATACAGCCTGATAAAAATAGTCTGTTTCGTGTACGTCCCGGAAGGGAAAAACAGGGGTTGGATCCGGCTGAGGGCCCAAAGGAGGGTCCGGCGGGACGACAGCGGCCTGCCCCTTCTGGATGGTCACCGCCGCCGGAGCACCGGCGAAGGAGTGGTCTGTGGCACAAAAGCGAACCTGATATTCGCCGGGCTGCAGACCTGTCAGTATCTCGTCGGGGCAGGGCGTCCAGACGGGATCGCCGGCTCTTCGGTATTCCATGGCAGGCGTCAGGCCGGTGATCGTTCCGTCATTTTCTCCGGAAAAGGTTTCGTCTGTACCGGCAACAGGCGGCATAGCGGGCCTTTGCGGGATCGGGAGAGACTGCGCCGCGCTGTCTTCCAAAGCGTGGCTGTCTCCTTTTTGAATGATGGAAAGGGTCTTGCCCAGCCAGCTAGGGTCGATGGGGAGGCTGCCGCCTTGGGAGGTACAGGCTTTTCCATCCAGCAGATAAGCTGCGCCGGGGACGAAGCCCGTCAGGCTTTCTGCCTCGTAATCGATTGAAACGGATGGAGTGGGCAGAGAAGGCCTGCATACCGTAAACGCCTTGATACGCACAGCCTGGTTTAACTTGCTCCAGCCATGTTCATTTTTCCGGAAGCTGCGGGGAGCGGGGTCCAGGGACAGGCGAAGCACCGGAGCTTTGCTGCCAGTCACCTTGACCACGACAGAAAAGCTGCTGCCGGGAGTCAGGGGGATCTTCTCCGGAAGATCTGCCGTATAGTAGCCGGGAAGCTCAAACGGCCCGGCCACGACCGGCTCGGGTGTGGCAAGCGTACCGCTTTCTGGATCTGCCGGATCGGTAAGGTCTGTGTAAACGGAGACCTCATAGCGGGAGTCTGTGCCGTTTTGGAAGGCCGCCTGTACGGCGGTGAGGTATTCCGGCGACCCTTCGGTCCCTTTCTCAGCCGTAAAGATGTTGGCCCCTGTGGTGACCTTCATAGAGGCGGCCATACCGAAGTCTCCCGCCTTGCAGTCGTAAAAATAATTGTAGTCGTAGGTCTCTTTCGGGACATAGGAAAAGGCCCAGGAACTGGTATTTATGGGATTATCGTAGGAAAGCCAGAAATACGGCAAAGTGCTGTAGCTGTTTTTCATGAGCCATCCTCCGTTTTGCGATGCGCTGCCTGGGCGAAACAGCTCCTTGGGAATGGTATCGTCCCATCCGATAATGGTACAGGCATGGGGGCTGGAGCCGCTGCCGGACTCTGCCAAGGGGTTATAGTACTTTGTCTCCCGCATATTGTTGTAGGATGCAGTCACCGCGCCGTACTCCACGATGGCCCGTTTTACGGCCATTATGGAATCGGAAGCGCTCATGCCGGGGGAGTACACCTGCACGGCGGTTTTCAGCCGATAGGCAGAGCTCAGGTATGGGTCTAACGCACTTCCCGTCCCCTCTAAGGCAGGAGCGCACCATTGGGAAAACAGGGAGGGCGTCAGGCTGGCGTCCCCCGGAGCGTAGAGAAAATTGCTTTCTCCGGTAGACTCTCCCGCCGTGTTTCCAAGGGGATCCGGGCCGCGGCTGTGGCGCGCCCGCGCCAGAAGCGACGGGGAAAGGCGCAGGGTATCCGGGGTGACGGAAGGGTCGACCCCACTGCGGTGAATGGAGATCTCCGATGCGGTGACCGGCGCATAACACCAGCACAGATTGGTTGCGCCCTGGTCTTTCACAGGCGGTACGATAGAGTAGCTGCGGCTGTCAAACCGGGAGATTTCGGAAACCTGGGCGGGGTCTGATGCACGCAGCTCTTCCAGGTTCTGAGGTGCGTCGGAGGAGGGAATGCCGGGCGTTGGCTCTGTATAGGCGCCGCCTCCCGGCTGAGATCCTGCCGGCTGTACAACAAAAGAGGCGTCAGCAGAAACCGTGATCTCCCGGCAGGTCACGGTGACGGTTACGGAATAGGTGCCCTCAGTGAGGCCCGGAAGGGGCTGAAGGGAATAGTCGCGGCTCACGCCGCCAGGGAACAGCCAGATAGGAGCTTCCGGCTCCACAAGGGAAAAGGCGCTGCCGGTGAGCTCTACATGCAGGCCGGTCATCACGGAGGTCCCGGTATTTTTGATCACGATCGCCTGGGCCTGCGGCTGGGAGTATCCCGCGCTTACCGGCGCGAAAACGGGCGCCTCCACCGTAAAGGAGGGAGGGGGGAGCTCGGCGCAGCGGGCCCGGGGAGCCTGCGTCCACAGAAGGGGAGAGCACAGCAGAAGGGCAAAAATTGCTTTGATTCGTTTCATGGCGGAAAAGCTCCTTTTTACACGGGGTTCAGCCTTCACAGTCATACCGGTACAAAGAGGAAAACGGGATCAGCCGTTTTCCTGAGAGAGCTGTCCGCGCTCCAGAGAACGGAACAGCCGCAGAAGGACGATCACAGCGGCGCAGGCCAAAATGGATTCTGCCGCAAGATGAGAGTAGGAGAGGCCGTAAAGGGGGAAAAGAAGGTTCAGGATAAACAGCGCCGGTATTTCCAAAACAATTTTTCTCAGCAGTGCGAATATCAGAGACTTTTTTCCCATACCGCAGGCCTGGAATACGCCCACAGCAATGAAGTCCACACACTGGAACACAAGGGCCAAAGACATGGCCTTGAGGAAGCTGGCGCCGTAATTTACAATGTCAGGATCCTTCATGAACAGGGAAACCAGCCCGCCTGCCCCTAAATAATAGCCCAGAGACACCAGCGCCATAAAACAGACGGAAACTCCGGAGGTAAAGTACAGCGCCTTTTTCATGCGCTTCACATTTCCGGATGCGTAGTTGTAGCTGATCAGCGGCATGATCCCCTGAGAGATGCCGAAGGTGACCTGAAGAGGGATCATGAACACCTTGTACGCGATGCCCATGGCGGCCACAGGCTGGGTGCCGTAAGCCGCAGTGAAGTTGTTGAGTACCGTCATGCCGGTGACATTCAGAAGATTCTGAATGGCGGCGGGGATCCCCACCGCGCAGACGCCGGTCACGATATTTTTGCGCAGACAGAAAAGCTTCGGAGAAATACAGACATAGGTTTTCCCACGCTTGAAAAACAGGAGCACAAAAAAGTAACAGCAGGCCAGGCAGTTGGAAAGGAAGGTTGCGCAGCCTGCCCCGGCGGCGCCCATGTTGAGCCCCCAGGGAAGAATGAAAAACGGGTCCAAAAGGATGTTGAAAAGGCAGCCGCTCATGGTGCCGAGGCTGGCGTGAAGGGAAGCGCCCTCTGCCCGGACGAGATAAGCCATTACCACATTTAAAATGGCGGGAACCGCACCCAGGGTGACGGTCCAGAACAGATAGCTTTCCGTAGCGTCCGCAGTAGAGGTATCCGCCCCCAAGAGAGAAAGCAGGGGGGAGCGCAGCGCCGTTACAAGAAGAGAAAAGAGAGCGCCGCAGAAAAGAGCGCAGTAAAATCCGAAAGAGCAGCTGCGCCGGACCGTGTCCAGATCTTTTCGCCCCAAAGCGCGGCTCATCATGCTGGAGCTGCCCACGCCGAAAAGATTGTTGACCGCGTTAAAGGCCAAAAGCACCGGCGCGGCCAGAGTAACGGCGGCGTTTTGAACAGCGTTGCCCAGCATTCCCACAAAATAGGTATCGGCTAAGCTGTAAAGCACCATGACCAGCGAGCTGAGTATGGTCGGTACGGACAGGGAGGCCACTGCCTTGGGAATCGGCATGGTTTCAAACAGATCTGTTTTTACAGCATTCTTCACGGCAAAAACCTCCTCTTTAAAAAAATGAAATAGGCCCTGTGAGAGCGAAAAAGAGCGACGGCTGAAGGCCCGTCTCGCCGAAGATCAGGGGGAAGAAACGCAGTAAAATGAATAAGATTTACAAAGCGTCGAGGAAGTGCTGCAAAATGATACATTTTGCAGCACTTCCCTTAGTATAGAGAAATTTTCCTCAAATTGCAAGATTTTGCCTTTGTAAAGGCAAAGAAAGGTTGCTTTTTTTCTCATTTTCAGGTATGATGAAACAAAAGAAATCGCGGCAAAGACAAATCTTTGCATAATTTTTGGAAAGGAAGGACCGGCATGAAGAATATCCCTGAAGTGAAAGTAGGCGTTGTCGCCGTTTCCCGGGATTGCTTTCCCGAATCGCTTTCTGTCAATCGCAGAAAGGCATTGATGGAGGCCTATCGTAAAAAGTACGGCTCAGAAGGTATCTATGAATGTCCTGTCTGCATTGTGGAAAGTGAGATCCATATGGTAGAGGCACTGAAAAATGTGAAGGAGGCCGGCTGCAATGCCCTGGTCGTTTACCTGGGTAATTTCGGACCGGAGATTTCCGAGACACTGCTTGCTAAGCATTTTGACGGCCCTTCCATGTTCATTGCCGCAGCGGAAGAATCCGGCGAGGATCTGGTGGGCGGCCGCGGAGACGCTTACTGCGGTATGCTCAACGCCAGCTATAACCTGAAGCTCAGAGAAATCAAGGCCTATATTCCGGAAAATCCTGTGGGGGACGCCGAAGAATGTGCTGACCGGATCCACGAGTTCCTCCCCATTGCCAGAGCCCTCATCGGGCTGAAGGATCTTAAAATCATCAGCTTTGGCCCGCGCCCGTTGAACTTCCTGGCCTGCAACGCTCCCATCAAGCGGCTTTATGATCTGGGTGTGGAGATCGAGGAAAACTCAGAGCTGGATCTTTTTGAGGCCTTCAACAAACATGCAGAGGATCCCAGAATTTCGGAAGTTGCCAAAGAGATGGCACAGGAGCTGGGAGAGGGTAATAAGAAGCCCGAAATTCTCCATAAGCTCGCCCAGTATGAGATCACACTGCTGGATTGGATTAAGGAGCATAAGGGCTACCGGAAATATGTTGCCCTTGCAGGCAAATGCTGGCCGGCGTTCCAGACGCAGTTCGGCTTTGTACCCTGCTATGTGAACTCCCGGCTGACCGGAAGAGGGATCCCCGTATCCTGTGAGGTGGATATTTTCGGCGCTCTTTCCGAGTTTATCGGGACCTGTGTCAGCGGCGATATGGTGACGCTTCTGGACATTAACAACACGGTGCCCAAGGATATGTATGAGCAGGATATCAAAGGAAAATTTGATTATAGCCTTACCGATACCTTTATGGGCTTCCACTGCGGCAATACCTGCTCTCAGAAGCTTTGCAAGCCTACGATGAAGTATCAGATGATCATGGCCCGCAGCCTGCCGGAAGAGGTGACGCAGGGCACTTTGGAGGGGGATATCATTCCCGGAGACATCACCTTCTTCCGTCTGCAAAGCACGGCGGATTGTGAGCTTAGGGCCTATGTTGCCCAGGGAGAGGTCCTGCCGGTAGCCACCCGTTCCTTCGGCGGAATTGGTGTGTTTGCCATTCCCGAGATGGGCAGATTCTACCGTCATGTGCTGATCGAGAAAAATTATCCTCACCACGGGGCGGTGGCCTTCGGTCACTTCGGCAAGCCGCTTTTCGAGGTGTTCAAGCTTCTGGGTGTAGCGGATATCGGATTTAATCAGCCTAAGGGAATGCTTTATAAGAGTGAGAATCCTTTCGCATAAAAACTTGTATTGAGTCCTTTTATGACACAGAAGAGCAGGAGAGCACGGCATGCGTTTGCGGCGTTCTCCTGCTCTTTCAAAAATAAGTTCAGGTTTGAATTTGGTCTTATTCGTCGGGGGAATGTGGTATGGTAGAATATTGGCTGGAAAGTGAAATGGCAGAGCTTTCTCCCAGTACGCAGCGGCTTTTGAAGCTTATGGATGAAATGCCCGGCGGCTTTTTTGTTTACAGTGCTCAGGGCAGGGAAGAGATTCTCTATGCAAACACCGCCCTGATACGCCTTTTTGGCTGTGAGAGCCGGGATGAATTCCAAAGGCTGACGGGAGGGACCTTCCCGGGAATGGTATTCCGGGAAGATCTGGAAGCGGTGGAGAAGAGTATCTGGGAGCAGGTGGGTCAAAGCCAATTTGATTTGGACTATGTGGAATATCGGATCCGGCGAAAAGACGGCACCATACGCTGGCTGGAGGATCACGGGCATTTTGTGCAGACCGAGCAGCTGGGAGGCATTTTTTATGTCTTTGTGGCCGACGCCACAGAGAAGATTCAGAGCCGTGCAGAGCTGCTCAAGCAAAACGCTCAAAAGGATCAGCAGCTGCTGGAGTATCATCAGGAGTCCAGCAGGCGGCGAGAGCTGATCGAAGGACTCAGCATTGACTATGAATCGATTTTCTATGTACAGCTGGAGAAGGATTTGATTCACGCTTACCGCCTGAGCCGTCAGGTGGGAGACCTGTTTTTCAACGATCCCCCCTCCCGGGACTACAAGGGATTTGTGCGGGAGTATGTGGAGCGTTGGGTACATCCGGAGGATCGGGAATTGATTTTCGACATTCTGGATCCTCAAAAAATACAGGAGCGGCTGGAGCACAGGCAGATTCTGCATGTGAATTACCGGCTGCTGCGGGGTGACCGGCCGGAGTATTTGCAGCTGCGAGTCGTCAATGTGGGCGCAGGAGAAAAGATCTCCCAGGTAGTAATCGGCGCCAGAAGCGTGGATGAGGAGATTCGCAACGCCCTGGAGCAGAAGGAATTCCTGGCTGGTGCGCTTTCTCAGGCAAAATCGGCTATGGCGGCCAAAAACGTTTTTCTTTCCAATATGTCCCATGACATGCGTACTCCTCTAAATGCTATTATGGGATTCACAAAGCTTGCCAAGGGTGATGTACAGGACAGCCCCCGGCTTTTGCGGGATCTGGAACAGATCGACGCGGCCAGCAGACAGCTTCTGGAGCTGGTCTCCAATGTGCTGGAGATCGCCAGGATCGAATCGGGAGGAGAGGCTTTCATCCAGGAGCCCTGCGATCTTCTGGAAATTGCGAAACAGGTGAAAAGCACGCTTCTTCCCCAGGCCCAGACAAAGAATATCAGTCTGAGGATAGAGGCTGCCGGACTTCGCCATTCAAGGGTTTACGGCGACAGCCGGAAATTGGAGGAGATCCTGTTTCATCTTTGCAGCAATGCTGTGAAATATACCGGAAACGGCGGACATGTGGTCATGGAGCTTCAGGAGATTCCCTCTGTAGGTCCTACCCTGCATCGTTATCAGATAGCTGTAGAAGACAACGGCATCGGTATCAATCCCAGTTTTCTCTCTCATATTTTTGAATTTTTTGCGCGGGAACAGAATACCACCTTAAGCGGTGTGCACGGAACCGGTTTAGGGCTTCCCATTGTGAAAAACCTCACCGAAATGATGGGAGGTACGATTGAGGTGAAAAGTGAGCCGGGAAAAGGAAGCCGGTTTACCATCGTACTGCCGCTAAAATCTCAGGAAGAGAGAGACCCGCCCTTTTCGGAAAAAAAGTTGCTTCCCCTGACACAGCGGGGAAAGCTTTTGGTGGTGGATGACAACGAGCTGAATTTGGAGATCGCCCTTGAAATGCTGCGGGACGAAGGCTTTCAGGTGGAGGCGTCCTCCAATGGAAAAGAGGCCGTAGAGCGGCTCAAAAACAGTGAGCCAAATGAATTTTTTCTGGTGCTGATGGATATTCAGATGCCGGTGATGGATGGATATCACGCAGCACGGGAAATTCGTGCGTTGGAAGATCCTCTGCTTTCCCGGATCCCCATTATCGCTCTTTCTGCCAATGCTTTTGAGGAGGATAAACTGCGGGCGCTGGAAAGCGGCATGAATGCTCATATAGCAAAGCCGCTGGAAATGAAAAGGCTGTTGGAGGAAATGGAGAGACTGGTCGGCGGATAATGCAGGCACAATACAAGCTCAGCGCTGAAAAACGAGGACACAGACAGGTCTAAATGGAGAGAGCCGAGATGAAAAAGTATTTTCTGCCGGCAATGCTGCTGGCGGTATTTGAGGCGGTGGCAGTTGCCCTGTGGCTCATAGAGGGCAAGTTTTTCTATTTTCTCAATTTCAGCTATATCGGAATCTCAGTTTCCTTGGGGATTTTTCTTTTCATCAGGAAATACCGCTATGCCCGCAGGGTCGCACAGCTTTTGGTGGGACTCTATATGCTGGTATACCTGGGATTTCTCAGCGGTGAAAATATGCAGATCGAGGGCTTTTGGTATTATCTTTTCATAGGCGTGTTTGAAGCAGCTACCATTCATTACGCCGTGGCGAAGATATTCGGCCCGCTGATTTTCGGCAGGGGCTTTTGCGGTTATGCCTGCTGGACGGCGATGGTGTTAGATTTTCTTCCCTATAAGCTTCCGAAGAAACCGAGAAAAAAGCTGGGATGGATGAGATATCTGACCTTTGCCCTCTCCTTCTTCTTTGTTTCTTTCCTGTTTCTTGCCCATGTGGAAAATTTGGAGCGGGTGATGTTCTGGGCCTTTGTAATCGGAAATCTTCTCTATTATGCTCTGGGGATCCTCCTGGCCTTCGCCTTTCAGGATAACCGGGCTTTTTGCAAATATCTGTGCCCTGTCACCGTGTTTTTGAAGCCTATGAGCTACTTTTCACTGCTTCGCATTACCTGTCAGAAGGACCGCTGCATCTCCTGCGGGAAATGTATCAAGAGCTGCCCGATGGAAGTGGATATGACGGACAATTCCCGGAATCGGAAAAACGCAACGGAGTGTATTCTCTGCTTTGAATGTGTGAAAAGCTGCCCGAAAGATGCATTGTGATTTTTAAAAGCTGTTCTCCGGAAAAAGAAGTCACAGCCTTGAAACGATATGAAAATAACCGGACAGGCATGCCTGTCCGGTTATTTTTCGCCTGGGCAGAGTTTTTCAAACAATTGTATTTTCGCGCTCGTAAAGAGGCAGAAGCTCTATCTCAGCGGCCTTTGCGCAGGAAAGCAGGTCTTCTCTGCTTTCCTGAAACAGGGGGAACAGGTCCTGCCTGGCTCGAATGAAAAAGGTGTCGATGGGAGCTTTGAGTGAAAGCCCTCGCTGTGTTTTTCCTCCCCTCATTTTGGAGAGGTTCTCCTTGAGCTGCTCTCCGAATAAAAGAAGCGCTTCATCCTCCGGTTTCCACACAGGCTTCGGCCATCTGGTAAGGTGCAGGGAAGGAGTTTTTTCATGAGTCAGGAAAAACTCCCGATAGAGGCTTTCCGTGATATGCGGAGCGAAAGGAGCGTAAAGCTTCAACACCATGAGAAAGCTGTGATAAAGGGCATATTGGGCGCAAAGCCTGGGAAGAGAGCCCTTCTGTTCCTCATAGAGCCGACCCTTGCAAAGCTCAAGATAGGTGTCACAAAAATCATTCCAGAAAAAGCGGTCCGCTTCCTTCCTGGCTTCTCCCACCTCATAGCGGTCCAGCCAGCGGGAGGCCGCCAGAAGCGTTTTTCCTGCTTTCATGAGGATCCATCGGTCCGTGGGAAGCAGGGGCAAAGCGGCGGGGTCCTTCCCGAGGGGAGAAAAGTCCTCCAACAGGGGAAAGGCAAATTTTCCGCTGTTCCAAAGCTTGGTGAGAAATCGCTTTTCCCCCTTCAGCTCCTCCGGGGAGAAAAAGGTATCTGTTCCCAGGCGGGCGTTTGCCGCCCACAGCCGTAAGGCGTCTGCGGAGTGTTCGGCGACCAAGAGCGCAGGATCTGACGCATTCCCCTTCGATTTGCTGATCTTTTCCCCTCGCTTTGCCAGCACAAAGCCGCTGATCATCAGCTCCTTCCAGGGGACTTCTCCTGTATGATAAAGGCCCCGCAGGATGGAATAAAAGGTCCAGGTGCGGATGATCTCGTGGGCGTGGGTGCGCATGGACATGGGATAGGGGATCTTCCCGCTTTCCCGGTGAAGCAGAGGGGTAATGGAGCTGGTGGCCCAGGTGTCCAATACAGCCGTTTCCGGCAGAAACTCCCGACAACCGCAGGAGCAGGTTCCTTGATAGGGCTGTTCCAATGGATTGACCGGCAGCTCGTTTTCCTTTGGGAAATGGGGTTTTCCGCAGCTTTGGCAATACCATACCGGAATGGGAACGCCAAAGTAGCGCTGCCGGGAAACACACCAGTCCCATTTCAGGTTTTCCACCCAGGCGAGGTAACGCTTTTTCATTTCCTGGGGATGCCAGCAGACCTTTTGCGCCGCTTCCATAAGCTTCTCTTGAAACGGGAGTATGCTGATATACCACTGCCGGGAGGAAAGAATCTCTACCGGCGTTTTGCAGCGCTCGTGCACTGCTACCGTATGAGAGAGCGGCTGTTCCCTGAGCACAAGGTCCTGTTCCCGGAGAAGGCGCAGAATTTCCTTTTTTCCCTCTTGTACGGTGAGTCCGGAAAGGAAAGGGACGGTGCGGTGAAATGTCCCGTTCGCTAGCAACACTTTTTTGGGGGTCAGGCCGTGTTCCTCGATCCACTGCGCGTCTGTGCTGTCTCCAAAGGAGGCGCACATGACGATACCGCTTCCCTTTTGCGGATCCGCCTTTTCGTCTGCCAGAATAGGCACTTCAAAGCCGTAAAGGGGAACGGCGGCAGTTTTGCCGATATAGCTTCGGTAAAGGGGATTTTCCGGATGGACAAAAAGGCACAGACAGCCGAAGAGAAGCTCCGGCCGGGTAGTGGCTACCGGAAGCGTTTTTTTGCCGCAGAGAAAGGGGAGCGTGTAGAAGACGCTGTCTGTTTCCTGTACCTCCAGCTCGGCCTGAGCGATGGAAGTGGAGCATTGCGTGCACCACAGCACAGGCGCCTCCTTGCAGAACGCTTTTCCATCCTTTACCAGCTGAAGGAAAAGCTTTTGCGAAAGAGCCTGCGCCTGCTGAGAGGAGGTGCTGTAGGCGAGGCTCCAGTCCACAGAGAACCCCAGGGAGGAGAAAAACCTTCTAAAATCCTGCTCATAGCGAAGGGAGGTCTCTCTGCATAGGGCGAGAAACTGCGAGCGGGGCAGATCCTTTGCCAGGATCCCATGTTCCTTTTCCACCAGCCGTTCCGTGGGAAGGCCGTTGTCGTCAAAGCCGAAGGGGTAATAGACATTTTCTCCCTGCATCCGGTGATATCTCACGATCATTTCCACTTGAGCATAGGAAAAGAGATGGCCGATATGCAGACTTCCGCTTACCGTAGGGGGCGGAGTGTCAATGGAGTAAATGGGGCCGGGGGCGTCAGGGTCAAAGCGGTAGATCCCCTCTTTTTCCCAAAATTCCTGCATTTCCTTTTCTCTCACTTGAAAGTCGTACCTTTTTTCCAGCATACCGATTCCTCCTTGAAGAGATGATTTTTGCAGGCAAGGAAAGGAGAGAAGGAAAAAAGAAAAGCCCTAAAACGACCAAACGGTCGTTTTAGGGCGAAATGATTTTCCGCGGTACCACCTAAATTCAAGCTGCCCGAAAAGGGAAGCCTGCGCTGTTTCGGTACGGGAAGGCTTATGCTCCGATACCGTTTCCCGATAACGGGGGAAAACCGTTGAAGCCTACTGAAAGAAGAGAAAATTCTCCTTTGTTGGGTTCAAGGCTCAGAGGCTACTTCATGGGGACCCTTTCCGAAGACTCGCACCGGCCGTCTTCTCTCTTTAGGCAGGAATTCCCACTACTCCTCCTCTTCTTTGCCTTTGCTCTGTTTTGATTTTTTTATTCTTCCACAAAAGAGAAAAAAAGTCAAGCTTTTTCCGCTGGACTATTTTTTCGGTATTCCATCAGCCAGCAATCCTTCCACTGCCCGTCGTGCAGCTCGTGAGCTTTTAAACGCTTTTGCTTTTGAAAGCCGCAGGCCTCATAGCAGCCAATGGCCCGCAGATTGTCGGCGTGGGGGTCTACCACCACGGCCCAAGCGCCTTCCCTCTCGCAAAGATAGGAAAGCACCAGGGAGAGAAACGCTCTGCCCAGCCTTTTGCCCCAGTACTGGGGCTCACCGAGAAAAAGGTCCAGCCCAAAGGTGAGCGCGCCCGCGGGAGGAGTATACTGATATTCCTCCGCTTTTTCCCGGTCCAGACGGCAGACCTGCAGGAAGCCTATGGGCCGGGACTCATATTCCAGAATGCAGCGCCGAAGGCCCTGCTCCTGCGCAAAAAAATGTGCCTGGATCTTTTCCGGGGTAAACACAAAGCTTTTCCCCTCCCAGTACTCCAGCACCCTGGGGTCCTGAAGCCAGCCGAGAAGAGAAGCGGCGTCCTCTTTTTGCAGAGGGCGCACCCCGAAGACGCCGGAGGACAGGTACAAAGGGGAGAGATCCGGCCCGCTCATATCTCCGTGAATTCCATCAGGAACCCGTGGGGCAAAAGCTTTCCCAGAACATGGTAAAATTTATAGAAGAGCTTCTTCGTATACATCATTTTTCCCCGTTTGGCAGCTCTGAGAGAGCCTACCGCCACAGCCTGAGGGGATACTCTGGGCAGCTTGTCGATCAGTCTGGAGCGGCCCTCCGGGACATTGGCCACAGCCCAGAAATCGGTTTCCATCACGCCGGGGCACACAGCCGTCACTTTGATGCCTCTGGGGGCAAGCTCATCGTGGAGCGCTTTGGAAAAGGACAGCACAAAGGCCTTTGTGGCCCCGTATACCGACATTCTGGGCGTGGGGGCAAACGCGGCGATGGAGGAGATATTGAGCACCAGGCTGTCGTCCAGCATATAGGGGAGACACAGGCGGATCATGCTCACAAGCCCCCGGCAGTTCAGATCGATCATACCGGTTTGCATAGTCCGGCCGGAGGAATAGAAATCCGCGCATTTTCCGTATCCGGCGCTGTTGACCAGGACCTTGATCTCCGGGTTGTTCTCCTTCAAGAGCTTTTCAAAAATATCGTAGCTTTCCTCCTTGGACAGGTCCAGGGAAATGGCTGCAATGGTTTTGTCCGGATGCTCCTGCGCGATCTCTTTTAAAACTTCCTTCCGGCGGGAGATCAGCCAAAAGGCGTCGACACTGGGATATTGGGCGATGATCGCGTTGATATATTCCCTGCCAAGGCCGCTGGAGGCCCCGGTGATCACAGCTGTCACCATAAAAGGAACACCTTCCTTTATCAAGACAAAATTTTCTGATTTGATTTTACCCTTTTCCCGGGCTCCCGTCAATCCTTTGTTTTTGGGGGCAGTTTGTAAACTTTTGCACTTTTTCCTTTTGTCTGCCTCTCTGTTATGATATACTAGATTCCAGAGATTAGATACTGGATACTGGACAGGTAGACAGGCGGAAGGATTTGGTTATATGAAGTTGGGAAAAATGATGCGTGTGACGGCAGCTCTTCTGGTGTTTGCCGCAATTTCTCTGACAGCCGGGGCAAGCACCTGGGAAACAGAAGATTTTACCGCTCAGGTACCGGAAGGCTTTTATGAGTTTGATCAGCAGACGCCCGCGGACGACCCTGCCTGGGCGCTGGCCGGCGTGGCGGACCCCACGGCGAAGCTTCAGGAATATCAGGAAATGGGTGCGCTTGCCAATTTCATCAGTGAGGATGGGAAGCTGAGCATCCTTGCGATGAAAAAGGAATCCAGCTATTCAAAGCAGGTATACAATCTGAAAGAGCTTGGAGAAGAGGAGCGCGGGGAGGTACTTAGCCGCCTGAGCCAGACCGAGGGGGAGAATTTCCAGGTAGACAGCGGCTATCATACCGGAGCTCAGGTCCCCTTTTTTTATCTGGACATAACCGGCGCCCTCGAGGATGAGACCCTTCATCATGAGCTGATCTACGGCACCATCGTCAACGGGGCCGCCTATACCTTTGATATTTACGGCGGCGAGGAAGCGATTTCGGAGGAACACAGGAGGCTGCTTCTGGGGATCGTAGATTCCCTGAAGTTTCACGAGGTGCTCCCCATTCCCGAATATGCCTTGACGCCCATGGCCGTGGTCCAGTTTGTCCTGCTGATGCTGGTATTGATAGCGGTGGTGGCTGTTCCGCTGATCTATATTCCGATGCGGAAAAAATCGGAAAAGAAGAAAAAAGCCCATATGGCGCAGCTTCTGGAGGAATACCGGAAGACCCATACGGACGAGCAGGTCGCCAGAGAGCTTCGGTTTTCCAATACCACCGACTGCACAAAGGAAACCATCCGCGCCTTCAGCGTTTATCACGTCTATGTGAAAAATCTGGTTCCCATGCTGCTCAACGGCGGGCTGTGCGTTCTGGCGATCGTCATGACCTTTGCCCTGGATTCCGTCTGGTGGATGAAGCTTTTGGCAGTGGGGATCACGGTATATTTTGGCTATAAGGTATTTACGAATCCCACCACGGTGGAAAAGGTACAGCGTAAGGTGTATCAGCGCGGCCCCTCGCAGACGGCGATCTACTCCTTTTATGAGGAGGGCTTCCGGGTGGCGGGAATTCAGTCCGCTCATATCTATCCGTATTTTCAGCTCAGCGCTGTGAAAAGGCACGGCCGCTATTTCTACCTTTACTATGGGCCGGACAATGCCTACATCGTAGATCAGGCGGGCTTCAAGGTAGGAGAAGCCGGAGAGTTTTTCTCCTTCATCAAGGCAAAAACGGACAAAAAAACAGGACAGGGGAGAGAATAAAATGAAAGCACCCATTGGAATTTTAGGAGCGATGGAGGTCGAGGTGGAGGCGATCCTCTCCGCTATGGAGATTCGCTGCGTGCAGGAGCACAGCAGCATGAAATTCCACAGCGGGACCCTTTCGGGGGTGGAATGCGTGGTGGCCCAGTGCTCGGTGGGAAAGGTGAATTCCGCTTTGAGCGCCCAGGTGCTGGTGGATCTCTACCGCCCCAGGGCCATCATCAATATCGGTGTGGCAGGCGGCGTAGGGCCCCAGGTGAAGATCGGAGATGTGGTCATTGCCAAAGCCTGTGTGGAGCACGACTGCGATTCCTCTGCGCTGGGGTATCCTCCGGGCGGGCTCGACCTTCCCGGCCGCGAGGGGCCTGTGGTAGAGCTTCCCTGCGACAGCAGGCTCACTCAAATACTGCTGGACGGGGCGAAAAAGCTGTATCCCGGCGTGCATTTCGGCGTGATCGCCACCGGGGATCAATTTGTGGCGGACCGGGAAAAGGGAAAGTGGCTTTTTGACACCTTCGGCGCTTTGGCCTGTGAGATGGAGGGCGGGTCCATTGCTCACGCCTGCCTGATCAATCAGATCCCCTGCGCGGTGCTTCGCACCATCTCCGACAACGCCAACGATGACTCCAAGGTGGATTTTCCCACCTTTGCGGCGGAGAATGCGAAAAAGGCGCAGGCCCTGCTGCAAAGCGTGATCTCCTCTCTTTGAGGCAGAAGCTTTTTCGGCCCTGTATGATTTTCTAAGGCGGTGGACAGATGAAGATCTATGACCTTTCTCAGGAATTGTTTTCCGCCCGGGTGTTTCCGGGGGACCCGGTCCCCTCTCTGCGCCCTGTGTCCCGTATTTCTGAGGGGAAGCCCTGCGATCTGACTGAGATCACCCTGGGCACTCACAACGGCACCCATATGGACGCGCCCCGGCACTTTTATGAGGATGGCAGGACCATCGATAAGCTGGAGCTGGAAAAATGCGTGGGCCCCTGCCGGGTGATCTCCTGTGAGGGGAAGCTGTACCCTGAGGCAGTGGAAGCGGCTCTTTCCGGCGCAGTGAAGCGCCTGCTGATCAAGGGAAACTGTGAGATCACTCTGGAAGCGGCCAGGGCGATGACCCGGCTGGGGCTTTGGTTTTTGGGGGTAGAGGGCTTGACGGTAGGCCCGATGGAAAGCCCTATGGAGGTACATAAAGAGCTTTTGGGCCATGAGGTGGCGATCCTGGAGGCTGCCATTTTGACAGAGGTCCCCCCGGGAGATTATTTTTTGGTCAGCGCCCCCGTCAAGTACGGCGGCATCGACGGCGCACAGGTGCGCCCGCTCCTGTTGGAATTCGGAGACGGGGGCCGGTAGTATCCTTTACTCCTGCCAGTTGGGTAAATTCGAGATCCGCATGGGAGATGACACTATGGAAAAAGTCAAAAGCCTGGATCGCTGGCAAAAAGGTATTCTGATACTTACGGCGCTTCTGATATTGGTATTTACAGTGGTTTATTTCCTCACAACTTCACGAGCCGGGTATCAGTATGAGGGCGCGATCTTTACCCCCAGCCGGGAAAACGGCGGTACGGTGTATTCCGGTAAGCTTCAGGGGCAGCAGGCGCGCTTTACCGTGTCGGAGGATAAGACCGTTACCTTTGAGTGCGGCGATAAAACCTATGGCCCTTATACGGCAAGGGAAGCCCTTCCGCTCTTCCAAAGGACCCGGAAACGGCAGAATATATGACCGGCGTGGAGCTTCGCCGGGGAGAGGATATTCTGTTTCGCGGAGGACTGCGGGAGGTGGATAACGCTCTTTGGCTGTGCAGCGAGGACGGGGTTTCGGATATATCTTCCCATATAGTCATAAATGGGGTCGAAAGGGACAAAAGCGGAACTATCATCGATCCTACAGAGCCGTCTGCGCGCAGCATATTGGAACTTATGAATGACCCCAAGCTGACCCATAAGGGCCAATGGCTCGTGTGGCTGATCGCTGTGGCCGTCTGCATTTTCAACGCGTTTTACATTTTGTTTGCAGACGAGCTGTTTCATTTGGGATTGGCACTTCAGGCAAGAAATATCGACGATGCAGAGCCCTCTGACTGGAATATAGCGGGAAGATACATCAGCTGGATTTTTCTTCTGGTCGCGGCTTTGGTGCTCTTTATCGTGGGGCTGCGATAATACAACTTTCCCCGGCCTGCACCCGCCGAGGACCGGAAAGCCAAGACAGAAGAAACGGCACAAGCCCTTTCTAACCACTAACGACTGAAAACTGACAACTGATTCTTGCCCTCTCAGTCTCGCTGCGCTCGACAGCTCTCCCAAAGGGAGAGCCAAGAAGGGAGTGGAAGAGGCAAGGGAGAAAGCCCCTCATTTGGCTCCCTCTTTGGCAGTTGTTAGATATTGGATATTAGGCGTTAGACAAGGGCAAGGGCACGCCTTTTCCCTTGTTCTTCTCTAACCACTAACGACTAAAACTAACAACTGATTCTTGCCCTCTCAGTCTCGCTGCACTCGACAGCGTCTCGCCTGCCGGCTCGGGCGGCGCTGAACGGTCGCCACCGGCGACCAGCGCCCCATAGGGAGAGCCAAGTCTAACGACTGAAAACTGACAACTCCCGACCGGGAGTTTTTTTATTTTCAGCAAAAAACTTGACAGATCAAAAACTCTCTGATAGAATAACGGTTAGTTACTAGACTAACTAACTAAATAAGAAAGGCGGAAAGCATTTGGCAGGCATTGATTTCAACTCGGAAAAACCTATTTTCCAACAGCTTTCCGAAGGGCTGGAGGATGCCATCCTTATAGGGGCTTTTCCGGAAGAGACCCAGATCCCCTCTATCACGGAATTTTCCGTACAGTACAAGATCAACCCGGCCACGGCCTTGAAGGGAGTGAATTTGCTGGTGGAAGAGGATGTGGTATACAAGAAGCGGGGCCTTGGGATGTTTGTAGCAAAGGGCGCAGTGGAAAAGCTGAGGAAAAAGCGCAGGGAAAGCTTTTGCGGCCGCTTTGTCTGTTCCATGGTCCAGGAGGCGAAGCGTCTGGGCATTTCAGAGGAAGAGCTTTCTCAAATGGTGAAAGAAAGCTACAAAGAGCAAAACGGCAGCGAGCCGGGAAAGGAAGGCTAGTATGGGAATTTCAGCAGAGAATGTATTGAAAAGCTTTCATGGGGTGCAGGCGCTCAAGGGCGTTTCGCTCAGCCTGGAGGGGCACAAGATCTACGGCCTTTTAGGGCGCAACGGGGCGGGAAAGTCCACCTTGCTCAATGTGATGACAAACCGGATCTTTCCGGAATTCGGAAAGGTCCTGATAGACGGGATGGACCCTCAGAAGGAGGAGAAAGCGCTTTCCAAGGTCTTTTTGGCAGGAGAGAAAAACTGTTACCCTGAGGGGATGCGGGTCAAGGAGGCCTTTCGCTGGAGCAAAGTGTTTTTCCCCAGCTTTGACATAGACTATGCAAAGCATCTTGCAGAGAGCTTTGAGCTTCCGGAAAATGCCAAGATCCGCAGCCTTTCCACCGGATATGCCTCCATTTTCAAGCTGGTGGGGGCGCTGTCGGTAAATACCCCTTATGTGCTGCTGGATGAGCCCGTTTTGGGGCTGGACGCTAATCACAGAGAGCTGTTTTACCGGACCCTTCTGGCAAAATACGCGGAGCGTCCCTTTACCGTGGTGATCTCCACACACCTCATTGAAGAGATCGCCTCTTTGCTGGAGGAGGTCCTGATCCTGAAAGAGGGGGAGCTGCTCTGCCAGGAGCCGGCAGAACAGCTTCTTTCCCAGGGGTATACGGTTTCGGGAAGCGCCCGCCTGGTGGAGCAGTATTTGGAGGGCAGGCAGGTGCTGGGAAGAGATCAGATCGGTGGGCTCTCTTCCGCCTATGTGCTGGGGGCCCCGGACAGGGAGAACCTGCCGGAGGGCCTGGAGCTTTCAAAGCTGGACCTGCAAAAGCTGTTTATTCAGATGACCTCATAAAAGAGCGGCTTTATTTTGCCTTCTATACCAAAGGAACAGGAGAGTGGTTTTTATGAAATGGTATCCTTCATTCCGGTTTCAGCTGGATGATTATAAAAAAGGTGTTTTTGCGTATTACCTTGTGATCATTGCCGTTACCCTCTTTTTTGGAGGGCTGTCCCTGATACTGTCCATGCCGGAAGGGGCGGTCACGATCACTTCCGGGATCTCCGCCGCTACAGGGCTCTTCCTCTTTGTGGCGGGGCTGTGCTCCTTTAAGGAGACCTTCCTGATGGGGCTTCAAAACGGCGTTGGAAGGAAGAGCTGCTTTTGGGCGAGACAGGCGGCGATGGGCGTGATCTGCGCGGTGCTTGCCGTTTTGGACGAAGTCCTCACCCTGCTCTTATTTGCCCTGGGGCACACAAGCGGAAGGTGGCAGGTGAGATCGCTTTTTGAAGAGATCAATACAATGAGCTGGAAAATGGAGCTGAGCTTTGGGGGAAATATCCTTCTTTCCATTCTGTTCAGCTACCTGCTGTTCCTGGCTCTTTCCGCGCTGGGGTATTTCATTACCCTGCTGTTTTACCGGCTTCCGGTGGTGGGGAAGGTACTGGTAGGGGCAGGGGTGCCTCTGGGCATTTCCATATTGCCGCCTCTGCTGAAGATGGCGGACACGGCCTTCTTCCATGAGGCGGGCAGAAGGGCCCTGTACCCTGCGGCGGAGGCCTTTGGGAAAATAGCCTTCGGCGCTGCCCCTCAGACGATGGCTTTCTGCCTGGTGCTGGCGGCTTTGTTCAGCCTCTTTTCCTGGCTTTTGCTGCGCCGGGCCCCGGTAAAATAAAAGAAAAAGCTTGGAGCCGCCCCCTTTTTTCAAACCTCTGAGAAAGGGGGCGGACTTTTTTTGTAAGTGAGGAAATAAAAGCCGCGCAAGAAATAAGCTTTTATGCTTTTTTCATAGAAATTCCTTTCTGAAATTCGGAATATATCACAAAGCTTTTATGCTCCGTTTATGTTATAATAGCCAAGTATATTTTAAGAAGGCGAAATGGTTTCGTTTTGGAGAGGAAGTAAAAATTATGGCAGGAAAGCTTTCTGCGTTTTTTGGCGCGCAGGACATGACACAGGGCAGCCCCGGAAGGAACCTGGTGCTGTTTTCCCTTCCGCTGCTGCTGGGGAATTTAGCGCAGCAGCTTTACAGCACGGTGGACTCCATCGTGGTGGGAAAGAATGTGGGCGACGCGGGCCTGGCCGCCATCGGAGCCAGCGGGCCCATCCTCAATCTGCTGCTGGTGCTTTTTATGGGTATTTCCGTGGGAGCCAGTATCATGGTCTCTCAGCTTTTCGGTGCGAGAGAGACAGAGAAGCTGTCTCACACAGTGGGGACAGCGGTCACGGCCACTCTGGTGGCCTGCCTTATTATCATGGCGGCAGGGCCGCTGCTGACCCCCTGGCTTTTAGAGCTTTTGGATACGCCCTCCAATGTGTATCAGATGGCCTGTGATTATCTGACGATCCTCTTTATCGGGGTGATCGGCTCCGCCTACTACAATATTATTTCCGGAATTTTGAGAGGGCTGGGAGATTCCATCATGCCTCTCGTTTTCCTGATAGTGGCCTGCGGGCTGAATACGGGGCTGGATATTCTTTTTGTGAAATATTTTAACTGGGGAGTGCCCGGCGCCGCCTGGGCCACCATTATTTCCCAGGCAATTTCCGGAGCGCTGTGTTTGATCAAGCTCTTTTCCATGCGGGGCGTGCTCCATGTAAAATTGAAGACCTTGTGGCCGAAAAAGGTGCTTTTGGGGCAGCTGATCCGGCTGGGCCTGCCCAGCGGCCTGACTCAGGCTATTTTTTCCTTGGCGATGATCGTGGTACAGGCGTTGACCAACAGCTTCGGAGACCTGGTGCTGGCCGCCAATACGGCGGTGATGCGGGTGGACGGCTTTGCCATGATGCCCAACTTCACCTTCGGTACGGCCATGACCACCTTTGTGGGCCAGAATATCGGGGCAAAAAGGATGGAGCGGGTGGAAAAGGGCACAAAGTCCGGGTTGAAGCTGGGCCTCTCCGTTTCGGTGGTGCTGGTGGGGCTGATCCTTATTTTCGGCCGGGCATTGATGAGCTGCTTTACCGAAACCCCGCGGGTGATCGAGCTGGGACAAAAGATGATGTTTACGCTGGCATTAGGATATGTGGCCATGGCCGTCACGCAGGTCCTTTCCGGCGCGATGCGGGGCGCGGGAGATACGGTAACTCCCATGTGGATCTCCATCATTACCACGGTGATCATCCGTGTTCCGGTGGCTTATGGCCTGGAGTACCTCACCCGTCCGGCCGGAGGGGCAATGGGCTCCGGAGAGCCGGACTGCCTGTTTTTCTCCCTGCTGATCTCCTGGGTGCTGGGCGCCGCCATTACCGCGGCGGCTTATAAGATGGGCAGATGGAAGAAAAAGTCCATCATTGGGAAAGAGGAGGAGTCTTAAGAGCTCTGAAAAAGATACGAGAGGCGTACCGCAGAGAAACTGCGGTACGCCTCTTTCAGGTCCTGTAGATCAAAGCCCGGAGAAAAGCGCTATCTCTCTTTCTCCCGCTCTTTTTGCCTGATCTCCCGCCAGATGGTCAGGAGCATTGTGAGGTAGCAGGCCCCACCGCCGATAAAATTGGAGATCGGCTCAGCCAAGAACACGCCGTTTACGCCCAACCCCCAGAGATTGGGAAGCCAAAGCGTCAAAGGGGCCACGATGACCGCCTTGCGCAGCAGAGAGAAGAACACCGCCTGCTTGGAGCGGCCGAGGGCTACGGCGGTGGTCTGCCCGGCGTTTTGCAGAGACATCATGAAAAAGCCGAAAAAATAGATGTGCATGGCGGGTATGGCAGCCGAGGTCAGCTCTGCCTCGTTGGTGAACAGCCCGATGAACACCCGGGGGAAGCACAGCAGCAAAAGCCAGATCAGGGTGGTATAGCCGATACATACCCAGGAGAGGAATTTGATCCCCTTTCTCACCCTACGGTATTCTTCCGCCCCATAGTTGAAGCCGATCACCGGCTGAGCGGCGCTGTTGACGCCGCTTAAAGGGCTGGAAACCACCTCGCGCACAGAGTTGAGCACGGTCATTACCCCCACATAGAGGTCTCCGCCGAAAGCCTGCAGGGTAGAATTGCACACTACCTGCACGACGCTGTTGGTCACAGACATGATAAACCCGGAAAAGCCCAGCGCGAGGATCTGCCCGATGAGCCGTATTTTCAGCCTCATAGCGGAAAACTCCAGACGGACGACCGCCTTTTTGGAAAAGAGGAACCACACGGCCCAGAGGGCGGACACAAATTGGGAAATGACGGTGGCGATGGCGGCCCCCTGCACCCCCATCTTCCATACAAAGATAAACAGAGGGTCCAGAAGCAGATTGACGGCGGCGCCCAGAAGCACGGTCATCATCCCCTTGCGGCCAAAGCCCTGGGCGTTGATGAAATAGTTCATCCCCAGGCTCAGCATGGAAAAGATCGTGCCAAAAAGATAGATGGTGATATATCCGTCTGCATAGGGAAAGGTAGCGTCGCTTGCGCCGAAGGCGTAAAGCAGAGGCTTTCGGAACAAAAGCACTGCGCCGGTGAGCGCCGCGCCGGTGAGTACCAGAAGGAAGAAGCAGTTTCCCATGATCCTTTTGGCAAGAGCGGTGTTTCCCCGCCCGCGCTCAATGGAAAACAGCGGCGAGCCGCCCATGCCGAACAGATTGGAGAAGGCGGTGATGATGGTGACGATGGGAAAGGTGACGCCCACCCCGGTGAGAGCGTCTGCCCCCGCATCGGGAATGCGTCCCAGATACATGCGGTCTACCACGCTGTAGAGCACATGGATCAGCTGGGCGACGGTCATGGGAAGAGCCAGCCTCAGAATATTTCCCGCTATGCTTCCCTGGGAGAAATCAGAAGTTTTTCCCGCCTGCGCGCTGCCCATGAATGGATCCCTCCTCGCTTTTCTACGCAAACACCATTCATTATAACGAAAAAAAGGGAGAAAGTAAAGGAAACGCCCCTATATTCCAAGGCGCCGGGGGGCGGCAGAGCGTTCGGCAAAGCAGGAAAGCCGCGCTTTCCAGGCTTCACTTTCATAGATTCCAAAAGAAAAGGAGTGTCGCCTCTTTCTTTTGTAGGAAAGGAGAAAAAACGGGGATCCCCTCAGTTTTTTCTTTCCAAAGGACCCGGAGAGTGCTATAATAATGCGTGCTGATAAGGAATATGTGTTGAATTTGGGCGCGGAGACTCTCTGACGCGCCGCAGGCGCGTCTTACGGATGTAAGCGCATCCCTACAGATGCACTGGAAAAAAGAAAGGAAGTTTACCGGATGGGCAGCAGGGAAAATTTGAGAAATGTGGCGATCATCGCCCATGTAGATCACGGAAAGACTACGCTGGTGGATCAGCTTTTGCGCCAGAGCGGGGTATTTCGCGCCAATGAGGCGGTGGCAGAGCGGGTGATGGATTCCGGCGATTTGGAACGGGAGAGGGGCATTACGATCCTCTCGAAAAATACGGCCGTCATGTACGGCGACACCAAAATCAATATTGTGGACACTCCCGGACACGCGGATTTCGGCGGTGAGGTAGAGCGGATCCTGATGATGGTAGACGGCGTTCTGCTGCTGGTGGACGCCTTTGAGGGCTGTATGCCGCAGACTCGATTTGTGCTGAAAAAGGCATTGGGCCTGGGGAAAAAGCCGGTGGTGGTAGTCAATAAGATCGACCGGCCGGGGGCCCGCCCCCTGGAGGTGGTGGACGAGGTGCTGGACCTGTTCATCGAGCTGGGCGCAGACGACAGCCAGCTGGAATTCCCGGTGGTATATGCCTCGGCGAGAGACGGGTTCGCAAGCCTTGACCCCAAGGAGCCGGGCACGGATATGAAGCCGCTTTTCGAGACGATCATAAAGGAGGTCCCCGCCCCGCAGGGAGACGAGGACGGCCCTTTGCAGATCCTGTTTTCCAATGTGGACTATGACGATTATGTAGGGCGTATCGGGATCGGCAGAGTGGAGCGCGGGCATTTGAGCGCAGGGCAGACGGTGACCATCTGCGGCGCGGATTGCGCCCCGAAAAACGCCAAGGTGACGAAGCTCTATCAATTCGAGGGCCTCAAGCGGGTGGAGGCGGATTCCGCCCGGCTGGGGGATATCATCGCGGTCTCCGGGATCCAGGATCTCAATATCGGCCAGACGGCCTGCGATACAGAGCATGTGGAGCCTCTGCCCTTTGTGAAGATCGACGAGCCCACCGTCTCCATGATGTTCATGGTCAATAACTCCCCCTTCGCAGGCAGGGAGGGGAAATATGTCACCTCCCGGAATCTGAGAGACCGGCTCTTTAAAGAGGTGGAAACCAACGTGGCCATGCGGGTGGAGGAGACGGACAGTGCAGATACCTTCAAGGTGTCCGGACGAGGAGAGCTGCACCTTTCTATCCTCATTGAGCAGATGCGCAGGCAGGGCTATGAATTCCAGGTCTCACCCCCCAGCGTGATCTATAAGACGGAGAACGGGGTGAAAACAGAGCCCATAGAGCTTTTGATGATCGAGGTGCCCGACAGCTACGTGGGCGCCGTCATGGAAAAGCTGGGCCCCCGCAAGGCAGAGCTGCTGAACATGGGGGCGAGAGAGTCCGGCACCACCCATCTGGAATTCAAAATTCCCGCCAGAGGCCTGATGGGCTACCGCTCTGAGTTCTTGACGGATACCAACGGAAACGGCATTATGAACCACGTGTTTGAGGGCTACGAGCCCTTTAAGGGAGAGATCCAGCACCGGGCTCAGGGCTCCATCATAGCGCATGAGGCCGGGGAATCCACCGCTTACGGGCTGTTTTACGCCCAGGAGCGCGGCCGCATGTTCATCGGCGCCGGGGTGGAGGTCTATGAGGGGATGATCGTGGGGGCGAACCCGAAAAACGAGGACATCGTTGTGAATGTGTGTAAGAAAAAGCACGCCACCAATACCCGCTCCTCCAGCGCGGACGAGGCCTTAAAGCTTACGCCCCATTCCGTGATGAGCCTGGAGCAGTGTCTGGAATTCATCGCGGAGGACGAGCTGGTGGAAGTGACCCCGGAAAGCATCCGGATGCGCAAATACATTCTTTCCAAGGAGCTTCGCATGAAGCAGGCGAGCAAGAAAAAGTAAAAACCGGGAAAGGGGGGCGGCAGCTTGGAAAAGATCCTGTTGGACCTGGAGTGGAACGGCGCTTACAGCCGCCGCCTGAACGGCTATATCAACGAGATCATCGAGTTCGGCGCGGTAAAATGCGGGGAGGACCTGAAAGAGATCGACAGCTTTTCCTGCTTTGTCAGGCCCCAGGTGGGGAAGCGGCTGAGCTCCCTGGTTTCGGGGCTCACCAGCATCACACAGGAAAACCTGGATCAGGGCATACCCTTTACGCAGGCGGTGAGCCGCTTTCAGAAATGGGCGGGAGAAGCGGAGATCTTTACCTGGAGCACCTCCGATATTCTGACGCTCATCGAGAATTGCCGGTATTACACAAAAGAGGAAAAGGTGCCCTTTCTCTTTTGGCACTGCGATCTGCAAAGCTATGTGCAAAAGAAGCTTAACTTAGGGAAAAAGGAGCAGCTCGGCCTATATAAAGCGGCAGAGCTTTTGAAGCTCGATCTTTCCGGCAGCTGCCATCACAGAGCGCTGGACGACAGCCGGGTGACCCTCTCCATCCTCAAAAAGGTGTACGACAGGGAGAAGATCGCCCCCTTTCTCAACCGGTGCGACGAGGAGTTTTACAGGCGCGTCACCTTTAAGACCGTCTATATCTGCGATTTGAGAAGCCCCTTAATAAAGCGCAGCTATCTGCGCTTTCCCTGCCCGGACTGCGGAGGGAAAACGGTAAAGCGGGGCAAATGGACGGCGAAAAACAAAAGCTTCCGGGCGGAATTTGAATGTAAGAGCTGCGGCCGCCGCTTCGGCGGGCGAGTCATCATCAAACAGAAATATGAGGGCCTTTTTGTGAATCAGAAAACTTTTCCCGTTCCCGTTTTGCAGGCGCCCAGACCGCTTTCCCCGGGCGCTTTGGGCAATATGATATTGGAAGATCAGGAAGGCGTTGGGGTGTTGCGTTTTGCCGCCTGGCAGAAGATCACCTGCGTCAATCACGCCTTTTCCACCCGCATCGGCGGAGTGAGCGAAAAGGAATTCGCTTCTGTGAACCTGGGCTTTGGAAGGGGAGATCCGGCGGAAAATGTGGAGAAAAACTACAGGCTTTTCTGCAAAGCTGCCGGGTTTTCGGAGGATTCGCTGGTGGCAGGGAATCAGGATCACCACATCCACATCCGCCGGGTAGACCTTTCCCACCGGGGGCTGGGGATCTGGAAAGAAAAAATGCAGGACAGCACAGATGGGCTTTGCACCAATGTACCCGGGGTCACTTTGGTGATCTACTGCGCGGACTGCGTCCCGCTGTATTTTGTGGACGAAGAGCACAAGGCCATCGGCCTCGCCCACGCGGGCTGGAGAGGCACGGCGGCCGGTATGGCGAAGGCCATGGTGGAAAGGATGAAAGCGGAATTTGGCTCGGACCCAGCGGCCTTGAAAGCCGCCATCGGACCTTCCATCTGTAAAGACTGCTTTGAGGTGGACGAACCGGTGGCAAAGGAATTTCTCTTACTGCCCTTTGGCAGTGAGGTGGTTTCCGGGCCTCAAAAGGAGAAGTACCAGGTGGACCTTTGGGAATGCAACCGGCAATTTCTCCTGGAGGCGGGAGTGCTGCCGGAGCATATCACGGTGGGTCAGGTGTGCTCTATGTGTGAAAGCGACCTGATCTTTTCCCACAGAAAGACCAGAGGACAGCGGGGCAGCAACTGCGCGTTTCTCGCCCTGCGATAAGCGGCTTCCCCAATGCGCGAAAAGGAGGGGAACAAACTGTGGTCATAGAGAGCTGCCGCCTTTGTCCCCGCGGCTGCGAAACCAAAAGGGAAAAGACGGGAGAGGGCTTTTGTAAAAGCGGCGCCGAGGCCAGGGTGGCGAGAGCGGCTCTCCACTTCTGGGAAGAGCCCCCGATCAGCGGAACAAAGGGCAGCGGAGCGGTTTTTTTCACCGGATGCCCTTTGGGCTGCGTCTATTGCCAGAACTATGAGATCAGCCGTTCTTCCCCTCTTGGGAAAGAGTTTACCGCCGAAGAGCTGTCCCGGCTGTTTTTTTCTCTGATCCGGCAGGGAGCTCACAATATCGATCTGGTGACGCCCACGCATTTTGTGCCGGCCATCCGAAAGGCTCTCCTGGTCAAGAGGCTTCCGGTACCGGTGGTCTATAACACCTCAGGATATGAGAAAGTGGAGACCCTTCGTTCCCTGGAAGGCCTGGTGGACATATACCTGCCCGATTTCAAATATGCCGGGAAGGAGCTTGCCGCTTCGCTTTCCCATGCGCCGGATTATCCCGAGACCGCCCTTAGGGCCATCGAGGAGATGGTAAGGCAGGTGGGGAAGCCCGAATATGACGGCGCCGGCATCATGAAGCGGGGGGTGCTCATTCGCCACCTGATCCTTCCGGGGCATACCAAGAATTCCATGGAGGCGCTGGAGCTTCTTCACAGCCGGTTCCCGGGAATTCCCGTCAGCCTGATGGCACAGTATACCCCCGCGGGGCTTTGTGAAAAAGAAAAGGGCTTTCCCTCTTTCCCGGAGCTTTCCCGCAGGGTTACCGGGCGGGAGCTTCAAAAGGTGGAGGAAAAGCTTTTTGAGCTTAATATGGAGGGCTTTGTTCAGTCCCGCAGATCCGCAGGCGAAGAGTATATTCCGGATTTTCATCAGTTTTCCTGAGCACTGCTTCAGAAAACCCAACAGAAAAGGGGGAGACCTATGCTTGAAGTCAGAATTCAGTCCTCGCTGGAAAAAATATTCCCAAACTCTCAAAGCTTTTCACCTCCCCGCTTTCGGGGAAGCGCGCTTTTGGGAGAGTGGTTTGCCTTTCAGCTTGTACTCAGGCACAGCGGGTGGGGCAGAGCACAAGCTCATCTCACGGTCGACTCCCCTTTGAAGGAGCGGATAAGGCTTTACCGGGTGGGAAATGTGCCCTGCGAGCTTCCGGCCTATCCGGATGCCTGTGATGAGGACTATCTTACCACAGCTCCCGGCCTGTTTCCGGACCCCCTGTTTCCGCTTTCAGAGGATATGGTGGAGATCAGCGGGTTTTCCTATACGGCGCTTTGGGTGGAGATCGATATCCCGGAGGATCTCCCGGCGGGAGAATATCCCATTCGCCTTTGCGTAAGCTGTGAGGAAGACCGGGAAGAGGCGGCCTTCCTATTAACGGTGATCGGCAGAGAGCTTCCCCGGCAGACGCTTATCTATACCCAGTGGCTTCACGGGGATTGTATTGCCGATCATTACGGCGTGCCGGTATATTCCGAAGAGTATTGGAGGCTGCTGGAAAGCTATTTGAAGGCGGCCCATGAGGACGGGGTCAATATGATATTGACGCCTGTTTTGACTCCGGCGCTGGACACAGAGGTAGGCTGCGAGCGCCCCTGCACCCAGCTTTTAGGCGTTGAGAAGGAGGGAGAAAGCTATCGCTTTGACTTTTCCCTTTTGGAGCGCTTTCTTGGGCTGGCCCGGAAATGCGGGATCGAGGGCTTTGAGATCTCTCACCTGTTTACCCAGTGGGGCGCGAAAGCGGCGCCCAATATCTACGGGGTGGAAAACGGGGAACGCAGGCGGCTGTTCGGCTGGGAGACTCCGGCGGCCGGGCCTGCTTACCGAAGCTTTCTCAGAGCGCTTTTGCCGAGGCTTACCGATTTCCTTCGGGAAAAGGGCCTTGAAAACCGGGTGATCTTCCACATTTCCGACGAGCCGGGGGAGGAACAGCTTTCCTCCTATTTGGAGGCCAAAAAGGGGGCGGCCCCCTTCCTTTCCGGATTTCCTGTCTGCGACGCCCTTTCCAGCTTCAAATTCTTTGAGCAGGGGGTCATAGAGCACCCCATAGCGGCCACCGACCACATCGAACCCTTTTTAGAGCACCACACGCCGGGGCTTTGGGCCTATCAGTGTTGTATGCAGAACCGGCAGGTGGGAAACCGCTTTTTCGCCATGCCCTCTTACCGGAACCGGATCCTGGGGATGCAGCTTTACCGCTTCGGGATCTCCGGGTTCCTTCAGTGGGGCTATAATTTCTGGTACACCCAGAATTCCCGGGTGCTGATCGACCCCTACCGGGTCACGGACGCGGGGAGAGCATTTCCCGGGGGAGACGCCTTTTCCGTTTATCCGGGAAAGGAGGGCCCTGTCCCCTCCATTCGGGGAAGGGTATTTTATCACGGACTGGAGGATATGCGGGCGCTGTCCCTTTTGGAGAGCCTTATGGGAAGAGAAAAGGTGATCTCCATTTTGGAGGCAAAGGGGCCGCTCACCTTTTCCCGCTATCCCAGAAGCGCCAGGTGGCTAATAGACACCCGGGAGGAAGTTAACCGCTTAGTTGCGGAAAGCCTCCTGTAAAAGGCAAGGAAAGGAGATCGAAAATGGAAACGCTTGTCAGCGAACTGTTTGATTTTATCGAAAAAAGTCCTACCGCCTGCCACACGGTGGATACGGTGCGAAGCATGCTTTTGGCGGAGGGCTTTCAGGAGCTTTCGGAGACGGAAGCGTGGAAGCTTCGGGAAGGCGGAGATTATTTTGTGGTGAGAAGCATGAGCTCTCTCATCGCATTTCGCTATCCGAAAAGGAATTTCCGCGCCTTTTCCATCGTGGCCCCTCATGGGGATTCCCCCTGCTTTCAGATAAAGGGCAGCCCTGAGCTTCAGGCTGAGGGGAAGTACACCAGGCTCAATACGGAGGTCTACGGCGGAATGCAGATGGGCCTGTGGATCGACCGCCCCCTGTCGGCGGCAGGCAGGCTGGTGGTGCGGACCCCTGAGGGCGTGAAGGGAGTGCTCGCCAATATTGACCGGGACCTTCTGGTGATCCCCGGCCTTGCCATCCATATGAACCGAAAGGTCAACGAGGGCGTAAAGCTGGACCCGCAAAAGGATACCCTCCCGCTTTTAGGCGAAAGCGAGGCCGATCTTCTGGAGCTGGCGGCTGAGTCTGCCGGGGTGAAGAAGGAGGAGATCGTCAGCTACGATCTCTACCTCTACCACCGTGCAAGAGGTACGGTGTTCGGAGCAAAGGAAGAGTTTATCGCAGCCCCGAAGCTGGACGACCTGGAATGTGCTTTCTCCGCCGTAAAAGCGCTTACCGGCGGGAAAAACCGGGAAAATGTCACCATATGCGCTGTCTTTGACAATGAGGAGACCGGAAGCCTGACCCGCCAGGGGGCTGACTCCACCTTCCTCTCGGATGTGATCTCCAGGATCTGCGAACAGTCCGGGAAAAGCCGGGAAGAGCAGATGAGGGCCATTGCAGGCGGATTCCTGCTTTCCGCGGACAACGCCCATGCCGTGCACCCCAATTTCCCGGAAAAGGCGGACCCCACCAACCGCTGCTATTTAAACGGGGGAGTGGTCATCAAGCACAGCGTCCGCTACGCGACAGACGCGGTGACTGCGGGAGTATTTGAAGAGATCTGCAAGAGAAGCGGCGTTCCTACCCAGACCTACTACAACCATTCCGCCGAGCCGGGGGGAGGCACCTTGGGGAATCTTTCCGGCTCCCATGTGTCTATTCCCACCGTGGATATCGGCCTTGCCCAGCTTTCCATGCACTCTCCCTTTGAGACGGCGGGGAGAGCGGATGTTTCCCATATGGTGAACGCCATGCGGTCATTCTATGAAACAGAGCTTTTCTGGGAGAAAAGCGATTTTTGCAGGATCGGATAAAAGGAGAGAAAACTATGCTTTCACAGCAAGCGAAAGGGGCCTGCCCCCTTCAGGACCAGCCGGGCTGGCAGAATGAGACGGTGTTTTATCAAATCTATCCCCTGGGATTTTGCGGGGCGCCCTTTGAAAACGACGGGGTCCCGGCCCATCGGATCAAAAAGGTGCTGGACTGGATCCCCCACCTGCAAAAGCTCCAGATAGGAGCGGTCTATTTTTCCCCCGTTTTTGAGTCTGATACCCACGGCTATGATACCCGGGACTATTCCAAAATCGATACGCGGCTGGGGACAAATGAGGATTTTAAAGAGGTGTGCAAAGCCCTGCACGAGGCGGGGATCCGGGTGGTGCTGGACGGTGTGTTCAACCATGTGGGCAGAGGCTTTTGGGCCTTTCAGGATGTGCTGAAAAACAGGGAGGCCTCGCCCTATCAGGATTGGTTTTATGTAAACTTCTCAGGCAATAACGGCTATAACGACGGCCTTTGGTATGAGGGCTGGGAGGGGCATTTCGAGCTGGTCAAGCTGAATCTGCAAAACCCGCAGGTGGTGGACCATCTGCTTTCCTGCGTGAAAGGCTGGTGGGAGGAGTTCTCCATCGACGGCCTGCGGCTGGATGTGGCCTACTGTCTGGATGAGGGCTTTCTGCGCAGGCTTCGAAGCTTCACGGCACAGCTCAGCCCCGCGTTTTTCCTCTTAGGCGAGATGATCCACGGGGACTACCGGCGTATTATGAATCCGGAAATGCTCCAAAGCGTTACGAACTACGAGTGCTATAAAGGGCTTTATTCCGCCTTTAACTCCATGAACCTCTTTGAGATCGCCCATTCCCTTCTCAGACAGTTCGGCCCGGAAAACTGGACTCTCTACAAAGGCGAGCACCTGCTCTGCTTTGCGGATAACCACGATGTCACCAGGATCTACAGTATCCTGCAGGATAAAAATCAGATCTTTCCCCTTTACGCGGTGCTGTTCTGTATGCCGGGCATCCCCTGCCTCTATTACGGCAGCGAGTGGGGCGCTTTGGGAGAAAAAAGTCAGGGCGACCCGGCTTTGAGGCCGGCCTTCGACGCTCCCATAGAAAATGAGCTGACCGAGTTTTTGGGAAAGCTTTCCCGGGTCAAGAGGGAAAGTAAGGCTTTGTGCTATGGAGATTTCCAGAACGAGACCCTCAAAAACCGGCAATGGGTCATGCGCCGCAGCTGCGAGGAAGAGACGGTGCTTCTGGCTGTCAACGCCGAGGGCGTTCCCTCCTCCATCGAATGTAAGGCCTTCGGCCGGGCTTTGGAGCTGCTTACCGGAGAAGAGCAGGAGCTTTCGGGAGTGATCGACCTTCCCCCCTATGGGGTAAAGGTGCTGAAAATATAATGCTGCAAAGGGCAGAAAGCGGAACGCAATGATCCACGATCCGTCAGCGAAGCGGCTTTATTAAGCTGGCTCTATCATCCCAGTATCTAACATCCAACATCTAAAAAAAGGTTCCCTTTCGGGAACCTTTTTTTCATCTGACATCTATTTACCGGGAAGAGTAGCGGGCGCCCCGTTTCTGAGGCCTGCCCTTTTTTCGATTTTTAAAGGGATAGACAGGGCTTTGGGAATTGGCGATCACATGGTCTACCAAATGAAGCAGCGCAAGCATCAGGATAATGGCAAACAGCGAAAGGGGAACCAGCGCCACCAGCATGGGGATGGTGAGGTCTGTCAGATAGAAAAGATCCTTAAAGAAGAGAAGCGCCAGTATGAATACGGACAAAAGCCCGCCGAACAGCACCACCCGCAGGCTGTTAAAGGGAGTACACACCTTGAAAAGCATGAGGAAACCGGAGAGAGCCGTCATGATCACAGCCAGGGTAGAAAGCTCGTCTGCCGTCAGGCCCAGCGGCTCGCTGAGCGCGCAAAGCGCCAGCACGTTGGCAGTCATGGTGAGGGAGGCGGGGATGCACATTTTGATCACATTGAAAATGAACTTTCCCCGGATCCGCTCCCGATTGGGCTCCAGAGCCAGAATGAAGGAGGGAACTCCGATGGTGAGGCTGCTGATCAGCGTCTGCTGAATGGGACGGAAGGGATAGGCGTAATTGAGAAAAATGAACAGCACGCCGATCAGGGCGGAAAAGATGGTCTTTACCAGAAACAGGGAGCTGGAGCGCTGAAGATTGTTGATGGAGCGCCGCCCCTCCTGCACCACCAGCGGCATGGAGGCAAAGTTGGAGTCCAAAAGCACCAGATTGGAAACGGTGCGGGCGGCGTCGCTGCCGGAGGCCATGGCGATGGAGCAGTCCGCTTCCTTTAAGGCCAGCACATCGTTGACCCCGTCCCCGGTCATGGCCACCGTATGGCCCTGGGCCTTTAAAAGCTTGACAAAGCTTAATTTCTGCTGGGGCGTCACCCTTCCGAAAACGGAATACTTCTGCACGGCTTCCGCCATCTGCGCCTCGGTTTCCAAAGTGGTGGCGTCCACATAATCGGCGTTTTCCAGCCCGGCCTTTTGAGCGATATTGGCTACGGTAACGGCGTTATCGCCGGAGATCACCTTCAGGTCTACGCCCTGGTCAGCGAAGAAGCGCAGGGTGCGGGGGGCCTCCCGGCGGATCTTGTCGCTGATGAGGATCAGCCCCAGGGGAATAAGCCCTTTAGGCGTTTCCATCGCTTCCAGTTCCTCCTGCGAATGGGCCAGCAGCAGCACCCGCTGCCCTTTGGAGGAATAGGCCTCCACCTGCTCTTTGATTTCTTCAAAGGCGGCGCCCAGAATAAATTCTCCCGCGCCCATCAGATAGCTCCCCACTCCCGGAAAGGAGGCTCCGCTCCACTTCCTGGCGGAGGAAAAGGGCACTAAACGGGAAGCCTGCCACTCGCTTTCCCGCGGAAGATACTCGGAAAGGGCCTGAAAGGTGGGGTTGTCGTCCTGCAAATTATTGACCAGGGCCGTCAGAGGGACCAGCATTTCCTCTTCGCTGTGTCCGGGAAAGGGCAAAAGCTCATCCACCTGCATGGAGCCCTCTGTAATGGTGCCGGTTTTATCCAGGCACAGGGTATCCACCCGGGCCAGCGTCTCCACGCAATAGAGATCCTGCACCAAAGTCTTATGCCGGGAAAGCTTGAATACGCTTACGGCAAAGGCCAGGCTGGTCAAAAGCACCAGTCCCTCAGGGATCATGCCCACCATAGCGGCTACCGTGCTGCTGACAGAATCGGGAAGCGGGTTGGAAAGCACAAAATACTGCTTCCAGAATAAGAGCGCGCCGATGGGCAAAATGCCAAAGCCGATGATCTTTACGATAAAGTCAATGGAATCCATGATCTCGGAATTTCGCTTTTTTAAGTATTTCGCGTCCCCGGCAATGCGGTTGGCGTAGTTTTCCGCCCCCACATGCTCCACCTTAGCAGAACAGGAGCCGCTGACCACAAAGCTGCCGGAAAGCAGGGGATCTCCCGGAAGCTTCAAAACAGGGTCTGACTCGCCGGTGATCAGGGACTCGTTGACCTCACACTCCCCCTCAGCCACCACCGCGTCAGAGCAGATCTGGTTTCCCGATGAAAGCAGCAGGATATCGTCCAATACGATCTCCTCCACCCGCACATGTTGGCGCTGGCCGTTTCGGATGACAGAGGCCTTGGGGGAGGAGATGAGAGAGAGCTTGTCAATGGTCCTCTTCGCGCGGATCCCCTGAAAGGAGCCGATCACCGTGTTGGAGATGATAATGCCCATAAACAGGGCGTCCCGATAGGCGCCCACCAGAATTACGGCGATGGCCAGGGCAAAGTTCAACAGGTTAAAGAAGGTGATCAGATTTTCCCGAATGATCTGCCCTTCCGTCTTGGTTTTGATGCCGGTATCGCCGTTGTGCAGGCCCTGAGAGACCCGCAGCTTGACCTGCTGGGCGGAAAGGCCCGCGGCAGGGTCCGGATAAAAGCGCTCCACGCTTTTTGCCTGCTGTGTATGCCTGCCTGATTCCCGGAGGGCGGGATCCCGGGGGGAACCATGAGTGGAACCGGAAGTGGAAGAAGTTCTTTGACGGGACAAAACGGAGTACCTCCTGGATGTTAAATGACATGACGTTTTTGTTTCGCTGCTTCCAGTATACACCATGGCGCACGGCTTTCCAAGAGATGTTTTCTTTCAATTTCTTTAAATTTGCGCCTCCTGGATTCCAAGGGTAAGAAACGCAGAAAGGACAAGCTCCGGCAGCCCGAATATGACCCATTGTGGATAAGCACGGGAGAGTAAGGGACTGCAAAATACCTTTAAGAGGTAAAAAAGCTCTTGACAAATTTGGTTTACAACTTTAAAATGAAAATCAGAAAATATTGAAATGTTTCTACCAATTACGGGAAAAGTTTAGATAGATTTTACAAACGCTTTTTGATCCGGTGAAGAGGCCGGTTTTGAACCCCGTAAAAACGGGATAAAAAAGGAAAGGGGGTGGTACCGATGGGAAAGTGAAAGCGGGCAATTTATTGCCCGGTTCAAAAGAAAGTTTTCTTCAAAGTGGTTCGGGAATAAAAAATCGTACCAAACTGAAAGGCCCGGC